>NZ_MJXQ01000039.1:0-129156 GCF_001762865.1 Campylobacter sp. BCW_6468 | reverse complement strand
TGTTCTTGGCTTAAGTCTTCTTTTTCACTTTCGCCATCTTCTAAAGTTAAATCTAAATCAATTTGAGTGTCTTCTTGAGTCTGTTCTTTAATTGTTTCTTGTTCTAAATTTTGAGTTTCTAAAGTTTTGTTTGAATTATCATCTTGAGATTCGCTAAGCTCTTCTTGCATTTCTAATGTATTTGTTTTAGAATCGTCTAATAATTCTTGCTTTTCTATTTCTTCATTTTTATCATCTAGCTCATCTAAACTAGGCTCAGTATCCAAAGCTGTATGTTCTTGGCTTAAGTCTTCTTTTTCACTTTCGCCATCTTCTAAAGTTAAATCTAAATCAATTGGAGTGTCTTCTTGAGTCTGTTCTTTAATTGTTTCTTGTTCTAAATTGTCATGTTCTAAATTTTGAGTTTCTAAAGTTTTGTTTGAATTATCATCTTGAGCATCATCATCAAAACTCAAATCTTCCATTCCCTCTGAATTTATATCTAAAGAATTTTCATCAGGCAAATCATCTAAATTTAAATTATCTAAATCCAAGCTTATATCAGCATAAGGATTTTCATCATTGCTTAACATTGGCAAATCAATAGATGTATGCTTGTTCGCATCTTTATTATTAAGTAAATTTAAAAAATCTGTAGGTAAAAAAGGTTTTTGTAAAATTTGCGCATCTATATCTTCTACATTTTGATTTCGCGGGGCTAAAAAAATCAATCTATCGCATTTTTCTTTAAGAATTTTTAAAGGTGCTGGAGTATCACTATCTACAACAATCACATCATAATTACCCAAATTTTCACTATAAGCATTAAGTTCTTCAAAATCATAAGACATTTTTTTAGCACTAAGGCTTACAAGTCTTGAAACTACAGGGTTTTCATTTAAAAGTAAAATTTTCATCACTTTAATCCTTAAAAAATAATCGCTATTTTACGATAATTTCATTTATCCTTTCCTTAGGAGAAAAAAAGAGTTTGCATATGAGTAAAAAGTTCTAAAATTAAATTTTTAAAATATTGCATCATAACTAGTAAAATAGCAATCAAAACTACAAAACCTAGAGCTATCTTTATAGGATAGCCAATAACTAAAAGATTAAATTGTGGCATTGTTTTCATCAAAAGTCCAAAAATAACATCGGCTAAAAGTGAAATTCCAAGTATAGGAAAGCTCATAGCAAAACCTATGATGAAAATATTAAACATACCCATATTTAAATAATGCATTAAATTCTCATGCGGATAAAATCCACCTAAACTAATATAACCCAAAGAATGACTTAAAAACAAAAGCATTAAATGATGGCCATCAAAAGCAAGAAAAAACATCAAAGCAAGTAAATTTAAAATTTGAGATGTGATAGGCATACTCGTTCCAGAACTTGGATCTAATATACTTGCCATAGTAAATCCCATAGTAAAAGCAATCTGCTCACCTGCCATCATAATAATAGCAAAAATAATTTGAAGCATTAATCCTGCTATCATTCCAAAAATCACTTCACTAATAAGCTGTAAAACAAAAAAACTATCTAAATGCAAATATTCTAATCTAGCCAAAGGATATAAATACATAGTCAAAAATAAAACTATAGTACTTTTTATCACCATAGGAATAGAATTATGTGAAAAAAAAGGAAAAAAAACTATAAGACCACTCATTCTAGCAAGAAGCAACATAAAAGTTACAACATTTTTATCACCTAAATAATTAACAAATTCCATTGGCGTTTATAGTATAAGTTTTATCACAAAAACTTGCAAGCTTGCTATCGTGAGTTACAAAAAATAAAGCTGCATCATTTTCTTTAACATAGGAAATTAAAAGCTCGATAACATTTTTAGCATTATCAAAATCCAAATTTCCAGTTGCTTCATCAGCAAAAATAATCTTTGGTTTTTTACAAAGCACACGTGCGATACTCACACGCTGTTGTTGTCCGCCGCTAAGCTTTCCTATTTTTTGATGTAAAAGCGTATCAATACCTAACCTTTTTAAAATTTTCTCATCTAAATCTTGACCCGATAAAACACTAGCAAGTTCGATATTTTCTAAAGCCGAAAAACCTTTAAAAAGATAATGTGTCTGAAAAATAATACCAAAATCATAACGGCGAATTTTTAATCTTTCGTTTTCATCTATCTGATAAAGACTAGAACCTTTAAAAAAAACTTCACCTTTTTTTGGAATCAATAAAGAAGAAAGTATATGCAAAAGAGTAGATTTACCACAACCGCTACTCCCTTGAATAGCAATGCAATCTTTGGTATTTAAAGTAAGATTTAAACCCTCAAAAAGCGGATAATCAAAACTATGGCTTAAATTTTCCGCTCTTAAGAGTTCCATTTTTAACCGTTTTTAAAGTTGTGCAGCAACTTCAGCCGCAAAATCTTCAGTTTTCTTTTCTAAACCTTCGCCAACTTCAAAGCAAATAAATTCAACAATTTTAATTTTTCCGCCAAATTCTTTTTCTTTTTCAGCAATTACTTGTTCTACAGTTTTTTTATCATCCATTACATAAAACTGACCCATTAAAGTAAGTTTGCTATCGAGTTGAGAATTATCAGCTATAAAACTATTCATTTTGCCCGGGATAATATTATCCCAAATTTTTTCAGGTTTACCTTGAGCTTTAAGTTCTTCTTTGATTTTTTCTTCAGCTTCTTTTAAAATTGCATCGCTTAATTGTTTGCGACTTGCAAATTGAGGAATTTTATGTTCAGGTTTATTTGGATCTTTAAGTCTGCGTCTTTCTTCATTTTCTTTTTCAAGTTCAGCAACCAAAGCTTTGTATTCATTTTCAACAAAAGTCATATCCAAATCTTCATAACTTAAATAACTTGGTCTCATTGCTGCAATATGCATACAAATTTGTCTTAATAAATCTCTTGATTTTGAAGCTACTTCAGCACTATCACAAGCTGCAGCGATCACAACACCAACACGGCCATTTGTATGAATATAACCATTTACAACGCCGTTAGCACCTGCTTTTAAAGTTGCAAATCTTCTTACAACTAAGTTTTCTCCTATAGTTGCAATTTGACTTTTTAAATATTCTTCAAATTTTACACCATTAATCGTACTTGAGTGAAGCTCTTCCACACTTTGCAAGCTATTGCTTTGAATATGAGCTGTAGTATCTTTTGTTAAAGCGATAAACTGATCATTTTTTGCCACAAAATCTGTTTCGGAATTAATCTCACTTACAGTTGCGCTTGTAAAATCATCACTTACTTTTACACTTACTAAACCTTCTGCAGCAAGTCTATCTGCTTTTTTAGCAGCCTTACCTAAACCTTTTTCTCTTAAAAGTTGTACTGCTTTATCAAAATCTCCATTAGTTTCACTCAAAGCATTTTTACAATCCATCATCCCCGCGCCTGTACTTTCGCGGAGTTCTTTTACCATTGCAGCAGTAATTTCAGCCATTATTCTTGCTCCTCACCGAAGTCTTCTTCGCTCATCGCTTCATCTAAAACTTCTTTTTTCTCTTCATCGGTGATTTCTTTTTCTTCATTTGCTAAAGCTTCGCCATCTTGTTCTCTTAAAGCTTTTCCTTCATTAATCGCTTCAGCCATTTCTTGGCAGAAAAGTTGCACTGAACGAATTGCATCATCATTTCCTGGAATAGGATAAGTTACCAAGTCAGGATCGCAGTTTGTATCTAGTGGAGCTACAACAGGAATTCTTAATCTATTTGCTTCTTGAACAGCAATTTTTTCTTTTACTGTGTCAATAACAAAAATCATATCAGGTTGAGTTTTCATATAACGAATTCCACCTAAATAAGCTAATAATTTTTCTTTTTTTCTTGTAAGCATTAAAGCTTCTTTTTTAGTTAAAAGTTTAATACTTCCATCTTCTTCCATTTTTTCAATTACTTCTAATTTTCTAATTGATTGGCGAATGGTACCAAAATTTGTCATCATACCGCCAAGCCATCTATGATTTACATAAGGCATACCGCATTTTTCAGCGTATTCTTTAATCGCTCCACCTGCTTGTTTTTTTGTCCCGACAAAAAGTATAGTTTTTCCTTCGGCAGCAGCGTCACGAACGATATTATAGGTATATCTAAAATATCTTAAAGTTTTTTGTAAATCAATTACATAAATACCTTTTCTCTCGCCAAAAATGAATTTTTTCATCTTTGGATTCCAGCGTCTTGTTTGGTGTCCAAAATGCACACCGCATTCTAATAAATCTCTCATACTAACCATGAGTTTCTCCTTATAAATTTAGCTTTATTCCTCCACATCCCTTAATTTACACAAGCTAAAAAGGATTGATGCGTGTGAAATGAAGCTAAGATTTTATCAAATTTAAGTTTAGTTTTTACTTATATATGTAGTCCTTGGTAAGGCTTAGATTATTATTGATTTCTTTTGTGATTAAAAATTGAAACAAATCCACGCTTCCAACACGAAAAGCAGAGGCACAAGAACGAAGGTATAAATCCCACATTCTTATAAATTCTTCATCATATTTTTCCCTTACCTTGTCCAATACTTTGTTAAAATTTTCATCCCATAAATCTAAAGTTTTTGCATAGTGCATTCTTAAACTTTCTGCTAAAAGAAGATGAAAATCCCACTCACTCATAGCACTTACAACCTCTCTTAAAGAAGGTAAATATCCTCCTGGAAAAATATATTTATCTATCCAAGCATTTGTTTTTCCTTCAAACATGGCTAAAATAGAATGTAAAAGCATAGAACCTCCAGGTTTTAACACTTGTTTTACTTTCATGAAATAAAGTCCTAAATTCTCTTTGCCTACATGTTCAAACATACCCACAGAAACAACTTTATCAAAATAATTTTCAAATTCTAAATCTTGATAATTTTGAAGTCTTATTTCTATTTTATCTTCAAGACCAAGTTCTTTTACTCTTTCCTTAGCTTTTTTACACTGCTCCTCTGAAATAGTAATTCCAACAACTTTAACTCCATACTTTTGAGCCGCCATAATAGAAAGCCAACCCCAGCCACAACCTATATCTAAAAGCTTTTCTCCTTCTTTTAAATCAAGTTTTTTAAGAGTATGTTCTATTTTGTTAATTTGAGCTTCATAAAGAGTATTATTAGGCTCTTTAAAATAAGCGCAAGAATAGCTCATAGTATCATCAAGCCAAAGCTTATAAAAATCATTACCTATATCATAATGACTTTTGATATTTTTACTTTCCTGTTTTTGGGCTATTTTACTCAAGATATCCTCTGTATTTTTTAAAAAACGCTTATTTGAAAAATAATACAAAACTTTAGCTATTTCATCATAATCACCTTCTATTTCTAGTTTAGACTCCATATAATGTTTTGCAAAAACTAAACTCGTATCACTAAATAATTTTAAAAAAGGTATTTTTTCTTTGAAAATTAAAGAAAATTTAGCAGGCTGATTACCCACATGAAATTCTTCTTGATCCCAAAATACAATTCTAAAATTTCCATAATTCCATTTTGAAAGAATAAATTTAATCATTTGTTTTTCAAGCATGACATACTCCAACTAATAAAAATTATTATTTGATAGTATCTCTTAATTATGTTTAAAATTTGATAAAATTGAAGAAAAGATAGAATTTTTGCCACAGATATAAAATAGTGGCAAAAATTTTATAATACTAATGTAATTTAGACCAAACAGAACGCTTCCAACCTATAGCAAAAATACTTAAAATTACAAAGAATATCATTACATAAATTCCTGTAGTTTTTCTTTCTTCTTTTTTGCTATCACCCACTTGATCAATATAAGATACAACCTTAGCCTGTGCAGCTTCTGTTAAACCTACTCTTGGCATAGCGGTTCCTGGAAGAAGTTTTTGAGTATTATTAATAAAATCATGTAAATATTGCTCACCACGAGATCTTATCATCATAGAAAGATCAGGTGGAACAGAACCTAAATAAGTTTTTAAATCATTTTGATTTGATGGAGTAAAAAAGCTATCGTATTTCATATCATGACAACGTCCGCAAGCCTCAATAAAAGTTGCTTTATCTTTAGCAAATTTTATATCTTTTTCCATTAAAGCTGCTTTTTGAGCACTATTTTCCATTTTAGCATATTTTGCCTCAACATCTTTCTTAATAGTAGCATCTTCATTGGCTTCAAATTTAACACTCACATCTTTAAGATAAGCAATTACATTGGCTATATTTGCATTTGTAGCTTCTTCACTTTCTCCTGAAGTATCTTTATTGTAAGCTGTCATAATAAAAGCATCGCCAAATTTATGATCTACTTTTAAAGCAAGCGCAGGATGCATAATCAAAGCTGCTAAAAATTTTTCATCAAAAATAGCACCAGCTGCACTAAGATCAGGCGGTATTACTCCCATAGAAGAATCAGTAATATTAGCTGCTATTCCATCTTCTTTTACACCATGACATGCAAAACAGTTATTTTCAAAAAATTCTTTACCTTTTTTTGCATCACCCTTAGCAAAATCGATTTTTGCAACATCTGCCCAAAGTGTTTCAACCTTGCTTAATTCTTCTTTTGCTTTTTCAAGTTCTTTGTTTGCACTCTCTATTCTTTTAGCATCTCCTGAAGCTTGTGCATCTTTTAGAGCTAATTCTTTAGCTTCAACTATACCTTTTGCAAAAGTAGTATCTTCAACAGCAAAATCAAAATTTGCAGGAGCAACATGAGGCTTCATCACTGAATGAGCATAAGGCTCTACCCCCCAATATACAAGTGCAGTAAAAACTACTACAACTAAAAATATTTTTATTTCTCTCATTGTTTAGCTCCTTTTCTCTCCATAATAGTAATAACCGGTAAAACTACAATAAGTAAAAGTAAAAATACTATAGAAGCGTAAAATCCTACCCAAGCATTTACACCTGTTGGAGGTAATTTTCCATAAACTGTTAAAACAATTAAATCGATAAGCAATATCCAAAACCAAATGAAAAATAAAGGTCTTTCATGAGCTGGTTTTACCACATCACTTCTATCAAGCCAAGGAAGCAAGAAGAAAATCACTTGAGCAATACCAAATGCAGCCAAACCTATATCAAAAGCTTTAATACCTGCAATATCAAAGAAAAATCCTCTTAAAACTTCATAACTCCATAAGAAATACCACTCAGGATAAATATGAGCTGGTGTTTTAAGCGCATTAGCTGGATCAAAATTAATTGGATCCATTGCAAATTCAAATTTAAAACAGACCAAATAAAAGAAGAAAATCATAAAAAAGCTTATATACATAAAATCTTTTGATAAAAATCCTGGCCAAAAAGGAATCACTTTAGAACCCTTTGTGTCACCTGCCATGTATTTTTCAGCCTCTAAATCAAAGTCAAGTTCTTCAGAAATTTCATTATTAACATGAGGAATTCTTAAAGAATAGAAGTGAAATGCTATAATAGCAATGATAACTATAGGAAGCAAGCACACATGAAGCATAAAAAATCTTGTTAAAGTTGGATCAGAAACCGCATAATCTCCACGAATCCAAATCACAAGCTCAGGGCCAATAAATGGTATCCCTCCAAAAAGATTAGTGATTACTTGAGCTGCCCAATAACTCATTTGTCCCCAAGGAAGCATATACCCACTAAAAGCTTCAGCAGAAAATACAACAAACAAAAGCATACCGCTAACCCAAATCATCTCACGACCTTTTTTATAAGAACCGTAATAAATTCCTGTTAGCATATGTATGTATATAATCAAAAATACAACAGAAGCGGCAACACCATGCATGTGACGCCAAAGCCATCCATAGTCCACCTCTTGCATAATAGTCTTATTCACACTATCAAAAGCAAGTGCAGTATCTGGTTTATAATACATCACAAGTAAAAGTCCTGTAACAAAAAGCACTGCAAAAAGAGTGGTTAAAATAACCCCCATTGCCCAAAGAAAGTTAATTTGCTTTGGTATCCAATATTTTACCATTAAAACATCAAGCAGTTTATGTACCGCAAGTCTTTGATCAAGCCAATCTACAAGACCATTAGCTTTTCTAATTTGTGCCATCTTAAGCCTCCACTATCATTTTTTTATATTCAGGACCCTCTTCACCTAAAACAAGCTTGGTTCCATCAATTTTAAAAGGAGGAATTTCAAGAGGCTTTGGAGGAGGTCCAAAGACATTTTTTCCACTTGTGTCAAATTCTCCACCATGACAGGCGCATTTAAACAATTGCTCACTTGGTTGGTAAGCAGGTATACAACCCAAATGCGTACAAAGTCCTATAACCACAGTATAAGCTGCGTTATCTACCACAACATCACGTTTTTCATCTTTTGGCATACTCGCATCTTTTTTTAATATAAAAATAGGCTTTTTACGCCATTCTATAGTTCTAAGCTCTCCATCTTGCATTCCTGATAAATCTACTGTAGTAAAACCTGCAGCTTTAACACTTGGAAGCGGATCCCAAGTTTTTTTCATCGCAACAAGTGAGAAAACACCGCCTACAGCAGCTACGCTTCCAAATGCAAAGCCCATAAAGCTTCGTCTACTCTCAGATGTAGCCATAACTTGCTCCTTTCGATTTTATTTTTTAACCAAGTTAAAAGTTTATCGAAATTAAAATAAATTTTTTCTTTGTTTAACAAGTTTTGATATTTAGACAATAAGAGCAAAAAGAGAAAAAACAAGCACAGGTAAAGTTATCAAAAAGCCAAATTTACAATATTGCCAAAAAGAAATATTAATGCCTTTTCTAGCCAAAACTCCAAGCCAAAGCAAAGTTGCTAAAGAACCTATTGGCGTAAGTTTTGGACCTATATTTACACCTAAAAGATGTGCATAAATCATCAAAGAATCAAAAGAAAAATTCTCAAAATATTCTTTTAATGCCAAATCTCCGATTAAAACCATAGGCAAATTATTAAACACAGAAGATCCAAAAGCTGAAATCAAAGCCACACCAAAAATTCCACTCTTATCTTGCATCAAAAAAGCATAGCTTTTAACCAAAATTTCACTCACACCTATTTTATGTAAAGCAAAAACCACCATATAAAGCCCAAAACTAAAAAGCAAAACTCCATAAGGTGCTTCAAAAAGAATTTTAATACTTTTTTTACCTTGAATTTTTAAAATAATAAGCCAAAAAATTCCCGCCCAAAGCAAAGCAAAAAAACTTATTTTAATATTAAAAATTTCACCTATAAAAAAACTGATAACAAAAAGAAATAAAAATACTATGCAAAGAAAAAACAATTTCAATGAAATTTGCTCTTTTTTGATTAATTTAAATTCAAGCCTTTTAGGTAAAACTCTCACATAAAGCACAAAAACCGTAACTATAGTAGAAAGCAAAACAAAAAAATTTGGCAAAAACATATTTTTAGCAAATTCTAAAAATTCTATCTTAAAATAATTTGCTGTGATGATATTGGTTAAATTTGAAATAACCAAAGCGTTTGAACTTGCATCACATAAAAAAGAAAGGCTAAGTAAAAAAGAACTTAAAATAAAAGCATGATTTTTACAATCTTTAAGAGTTGAAAATAAAGCTATAATAATAGGTGTAATGATTAAAATCGCTCCATCGTTAGCAAAAAATGCAGAAAGAAAAAATACAAAAATCAACAAAAATAACATCATTTTTTTTGTACTGATATAAATTTTTTCTTGATTTTTCTCTCTAGAAAAATACAAAATTTTACTCGCAATAAAATCAAAAAATCCCAAAGCTTCCAAGCTAAAAGAAAGGATAATCAACCCAACCAAAGTTAAAGAACTATCCCAAACCAAAGAAAAAACAAAACAAGCATCTTTAAAATCTACCAATTGAAAAATAAAAACAAAAAAAGCCCCCAAGCTAGAAAATACCCAAATAGGTAAATTCCATGGACGCCAAAAAAGTAAAACTAAAGTAGATAAAAAAATAAAAAAAGCAAGCATTTAAGCTTTTTTCTTTTGCATTTTGATATAAATTTGCAAAATATCCAACGCTGCAGGAGTGATTCCACTGATTTGACTTGCAGCAAAAATGGTTGGAGGTTTATGATGATTAAGCTTTTCTACAACCTCATTACTCAAACCACTTACACTTTTAAAATCAAAATTTTCAGGAATTTTAAGCTCACTAAGATTTTTCATTTTTTCTACTTGAGCTTTTTGCATACTAATGTAATGATAATACTTTGCCTCATTTAAAATCTCTCTTAAGGAGTAATGATCCATGGTTTCAAATATAGGGTCAAGTTTTTTTAATTTTTCTATATCAAAACTTGCTCTTGCAACAATTTTTTGAAGATTGACTATAGAAGAAATTTTATCTTCTCCTAAACTCTCTAAAAAAGCATTATTTTGGTTGTTAGGCGTAAATTCTTTAGAAAGTAAAAATTCAAGTCCTTTTTGAAGATTGTTTGCGATATTTTGTATATAAGTAAAATCTTGCTCGCTTAAAAGCCCTAAATCATAGCCATATTTTCCAAGTCTAAGTATAGCATTTTCTTCCCTTAAAAGCAGTCTAAATTCCGCTCTTGAAGTAAACATTCTATAAGGTTCTTTTGTACCTTTTATTACTAAATCATCGATTAAAACTCCTATATAAGCTTCATCACGCCTTAAAATCAAAGGCTCTTTCATATCTATGCTTAAACTTGCATTGATTCCTGCCATAAAGCCTTGTGCTGCAGCCTCTTCATAACCTGTAGTTCCATTAATCTGTCCTGCACAATAAAGATTTTTAATCTTTTTAAGTTCTAAAGTATGCTTAAGTTCAGTTGGCTCTATATAATCATATTCTATAGCATAACCAAAACGGGTTATTTTAGCATTTTCAAAACCTTTTACAGAACGCAACATTTGAGTTTGTACTTCATAAGGTAAAGAAGTAGAAAAACCGTTAATATAATACTCCGTCGCATCGATAGTTTGAGGCTCTATAAAAAGATGATGACTTTCTTTGTCGCTAAAACGATTGATCTTATCTTCTATAGAAGGACAATACCTTGGCCCCACACCTTCAATCTGTCCCGTAAAAAGTGGAGCACGATAAAAATTATTCTTAATAATCTCATGTGTAGTTGTATTAGTGCGTGCAATATAACAAGGAAGTTGAGTAGGATTAAAATTTCTTGAACGAAAACTAAAAGCTTTAGGATTTACATCACCATCTTGAATTTCAAGCACACTAAAATCAATGCTTTTTGCATCTACTCTTGGGCAAGTTCCTGTTTTTAAACGTCCCATTTTTAAACCCAAAGTTTGCAGATAATTTCCTAAATTTACCGAAGCAAGCTCCCCTACCCTTCCTGCTTGAAGTTTATTTTCACCTACGTGAATAAGTCCATTTAAAAAAGTTCCTGTTGTTAGGATGACTTTTTTGGCAAAATATATATTTTCTAAATTTGTTTTTACGCCTTTAACTTCATCATTTTCTACGATTAAAACACTCGCTTGTTCTTGAGAAATTTCTAAATTTGGAAGTTTTAAAAGTTTATTACGTGCAATGATACGGTATTTATCCATATCAATTTGTGCCCTACTTCCTTGAACGGCTACACCCTTACTTTCATTTAAAATGCGAAATTGTATCCCTGCTTCATCGGTGATTTCACCCATAAGACCACCCATGGCATCAAGTTCTTTTACCAAATGCCCTTTAGCAAGTCCACCTATGGCTGGATTACAACTTGCCGCTCCTATTTGCTCAATCAATGTAGTTAAAAGTAAGGTTTTTTTACCCATTCTAGCAGCAGCAGCACTTGCTTCAACACCTGCATGTCCACCACCTATAACAATGACATCAAACATATTTTGCCTTGAAAAATGTGAATTTTTAAAAGAAAGATTATATAATATTTAGACTTAAAACAAACTCGTTTTAAGTCTAACAAAAATTTATTTAGCTTCTTGAAGAGAAAAGATTAGCTCATTATAAGTTTTATCTGCATCTTTGCAGAAATTTTTAAGCATCTCAACACCCTTATTTAAGCCTTGTTGCTGTTCTGCTCTTAAAAGATCGCTATAAAGACTTTCTATTGTAGAAATAGCGCTTTTATTTGGCATACGACGAACGGAATAATAACCTATGATATTATTATTAACATCTATTGATGGGGTTACATTTGCAAAAACCCAATAGTAATTGTTATCTTTGGTTTTATTTTTTACGTAAGCAAAAATTTCTTTGCCTTCTTTCATATAATCCCATAAATATTTAAAAACAGTTTTTGGCATCTCTTCATGTCTTACTATGTTATGAGGTTTATTTAAAACTTCACCCATGGTATAACCTGCATACTTTAAAAAATCATCATTTGCATAAACTATTTTACCTTTTAAATCTGTTTTAGAAGTAATTAAACTATCTTCTTGTAAAAAAATTTCTCTTGACATTTTCCCACCCTCTTAATTTATATTTTTAATTTTGCTAAGATTTCAGCACTTCTTTGCTCTAGTGATTTAATATCATTTACAATCGCATCATAAGCTTTTTGATCGATATAATCTTGACTTGATTCTTCTATTGCTTTTTTAGCGTTATCTTTTATAAATTCTTTAGCTAATTTTAACTCAGTTTCAGAACTAAGCTCATTAATAACACCTTGAGCTCTCTCATCTTGACAAAGATTAGAAATTGGATCTACACTTTCAAGATTGAAATTTTGAGCCCCATTTAAATTTAAATATATATTTGATTTATAAAGAATATGATCGATTTTAACCACAGACAAAATCAATCTCTTTGCAAAGGATCCAAAATTAACACCAAGAGCACTACTATTTTCTTCTAGACGTTTAAAAGCTTGAGAAAATTTATTAATTCTTTCTTCAGATTCACTAACAATGTTAAAAACTTGCTCACTGCCACTTTGGATATTTACAAAATCTTGTTGCATAGTCTGAATTGCAATAGAAATTTCGCTTGTAGATCTTTGAGTTCTTTCTGCTAACTTTCTAACTTCATCAGCCACAACCGCAAAGCCCCTACCATGCTCTCCTGCACGCGCAGCTTCAATAGCAGCATTTAAAGCTAGAAGATTGGTTTGATCAGCTATATCGCGTATTACTTCAACCACTGAAGTGATATTTTGTGAATTAGCCACAAAAGTTTGTACTGTCTCCTTGCTCGAATTTACAACATCCATTAAAGAACCCATAGCACTTTGAAGAGAATCCACCTCTGAACCATTTTCTGTAGCTGTATGAGAAATGGCATCCACTGTATCATATACATTTTTCATCATGCTAATATCTTGATTTAATGAGCTAGAAATTTGAGACATGTCTTTATTTTGATTTCCAAGGCTTAAATCCATTAAAGTTCTTGATAAAGCATTTTTAAAAGTAGATCTTGCTGTCACTTCTATGTTTGCTAAAGCTTTATTTATAAATTCGATATTATGAGCAAAAATTCCTTTTA
The DNA here is from genome assembly GCF_001762865.1 of Campylobacter sp. BCW_6468. Taxonomy (NCBI): domain Bacteria; kingdom Pseudomonadati; phylum Campylobacterota; class Epsilonproteobacteria; order Campylobacterales; family Campylobacteraceae; genus Campylobacter; species Campylobacter sp. BCW_6468. Next base: position 115,805 of record NZ_MJXQ01000039.1, on the reverse strand, counting down.
AACCTTCAGGCAAAGCCTTGCGATAAAATTCACCTTTTTGAGAACAAGAAATAGAAGTATTAATTTCCCTTAAGTAAGCTTCTAGCCCATCAATAGTATTGTTAAGATTATCTGCTATTTCGGCTAATTTTTTGCTTTTTGTTTTTACATAGATAATTCTATTGTCAAAATTTCCTTCTTTTAACTCTCTACAAAGAACCAAAAGTTTATCTATCATTATTTGCTCATCTTTGTGTTGTCTAAGCAAATAAATCATTAAAACAGCGATTAAAACAAAAATTATCGCTCCAACAAAAATATGAATAAAAATGACACCTAAAACACCGATAACACTTAGAAAAATAGTTGATAATAATCCATTTTTCACCATAAATTTACCCCTTTTATTGAAAATTTTTTGAAATCATAAATCAAAACAATACTTTAATAATATATTACTTTAATTTTTAGGCGAAAATTATACAATAAAAAAGATTAAATATATCTTATTTAGTTATTTTCTTGTAAGTTAAAAATAAGTTCATTATAAGTCATTTTATAAGAACTTACAATATCCATTAAAGCTGAAACTCCAGCATTAATGCCTGATTTTTGCTCTTTTTCAAGTAAAATTTTATAAACTTCTTCAATTATAGAAAGAGATTTTCTATTGGGTGCACGACGAACAGAATAATAATTGATGATATCTCCATTAGCATCAAATGAAGCACTTACATTTGCAAAAACCCAGTAAAAATTACCATCTTTGGATTTATTTTTCACAAATGCAAAAATTTCATCTCCTTTTTGAATATAATCCCAAAGACATTTAAATACAGTGCGTGGCATATCTTCATGTCTTACTATATTATGAGATTTATATAAAAGCTCATCGACTTTATAACCTGCGTATTTTAAAAAGTCATTATTGGCATAAATGATATTCCCCTTAAGATCTGTTTTGGAAGTAATTAAAGCATTTTCAGACAAAACTATTTCTTTCATAATTTAAAACATCCCAATAAAACAAATAAATCAAAAATAGAATTATTACCAATAATAAATAACAAAAAGCAAACTGAATTACAAAATTATAAAATTTTCAAAAATATTTTAAATTTTATAATGCAAATAATGAGAAATTTTGTAACGTTTATATAAAAAATTATCATATCATATAAAAGAAAGTATTTCTAGATTTGTTTTTTTGTTAAAATTTACGATACACATTGTTAAAATTATATTTTACAAAGATCAAAAGGAGTGAATAAACTTGGAAACTTTAAGTCAAACTTTAGCTGAAAGAAAACCGCCTTTATATAAACGTATTATAAAAAGTCTTGGATTTTGGGTGATTATAGGCATTATTACAGGTATTGTACTTGGCTATACAGATAAAGAATTAGCCATTGCTAGCAAACCAGGAGTTGATTATTTTATAGGTGCTTTAAAGGTTCTTATAGGCCCTATTATTTTTGTTACTTTGGTTTTGGGCATCATTAGTCTTGAAAGTTTAAAAAAAGTAGGTAGCATTGGTGCTAAAGCGGTTATTTACTTTGAAGTTGTAAGTACTTTAGCACTTGCTATAGGTATTTTTATGGCAAATGTTATGCAACCAGGCCATGGAATGAATCTTGATCCAAGTCAACTTGATACAAAAAGCGTTCAAAAATACATTTCTCAAACCACAGAAGTAAGTGCGAGCTCTGAGATTATGCATATTTTAAAAGATGCTATGCCTACTGATATTATCACACCTTTTACAGAAGGAAAAACCATACAAGTTTTAGTTATTGCTATAATTACTGCTTTGATTATTTCTTTAATGAGAATAGAAGACAAACAGGCAATTCAAAGAGTTTTTGAAGTGGTACAAAATTTTGTTTTTAAAATTCTACAAATCATTATGTATTTTAGTCCTATTGCCGCCTTTTCAGCAATGGCTGTACTCATAGCTCAATACGGAATTGGCTCTTTGATCAACTTAGCATATTTACTTTTAGTAATGCTGATTTCATGTCTTGTTTTTATATTTGGAATCTTAGGTCTGATTTGTTATTTTGCAAAAGTAAATATCTTCAAATTTATGAGATTTATCTCAAAAGAAGTATTGATCGTTTTTGCAACCAGTTCAAGCGAGTCTGCACTTGCTCCTTTAATAAGAAAACTAGAAAAAGCAGGACTTTCTAAAGCAACAGTCGGACTTGTTTTACCAACGGGATATAGTTTTAATCTTGATTGTACAAATATTTATCTAGCTATGAGCTTAATCTTTCTAGCACAAGCTTTCAATGTAAATTTAAGTTTAGCACACGAAATCAGTATTTTAATAGTATTAATGATAGCCTCAAAAGGTGCAGTAGGTGTAACTGGATCAGGTTTTATAGTGCTTGGAAGTACGCTTGCGGCTCTAGGAAATATGGAAATTTCAGAAGCAAATGCAACCTTAGCACAAGTTCTACCAGTAGCTGCTATAGGTGTTCTTTTAGGTGTTGATAAATTTATGTCTGAAATGAGAGCGGTTGGAAATCTTTGCGGAAATTCAGTAGCAGCTTTAATCGTTGCTATCTGGGATAAACAAATTGATTGGGAAAAATTCCGCTACGCTATGGACAATCCAGAAAAATTTCATAATGCTGGAATGAACTAATGAGTTCTTTGGAGGAAATCATATCGATTAACCTCCTCTAAAGTATTATCTTTTTTTCTAAATTGCTTTAAAAAACTTTCATTGAAATTAAAACTAAATCCAACTTGAACAACAGTATCATCAACAGTCTCTCTTGCACTATAATCACGACGCAATAAATTTAAACTAAATACACTATAAGGAGAGTAAGATACTTGATAATTAGTTTTATCATTATCCTTGCTTATATCAAAAGTAAAAGCGGTATAAGTTGGAATTACAAAACTCATTCCAAGCTGTAATTTTTTTTCTGCTTCATTGGGTATATAATAATTACTATAAGCCTTTATAAATTTACTATAACCAAACTCTGTACCAAAGCTTTTAGTATCTTTTTGTTCTTTTTGTTTATCAATAAAACCATTAACTCCAAATAAAAAATCATCTTTTTCATAACGATTGATTAAACCCCCTGAGTAATTATAATTATCTTGAGCCACAAAAAGTTCTTTTTGAAAAAGCAAAGAATTATTCTCCCCCTCATAAAGAGAACTTAAATTTTTAACCTGCGCGTTTTCATTTTGAAAATCTAAATTCCCATCTGTTTTATCTATACCATTATTATTTTCTAAAGTTTTTGAAAGTAAGCTATCAAAAGTGCTTTTAAAATCCACATTCTCTTCTTGAATTTTTGGAGCTTCTTTGGTATTTTTATAATCAAAGTGCTCCCAAGAATTTTGATTATTATTTTTTGCTAAAGCCTCTGTAAGTTCATCGCCATTGAGTAAAGAAAACAATGCTATTATATAAAAAATACCCCTCATTATTCTTATATTCCTTATTATTTCTTGTTTAAGTATTTATTATAAAAAAATAATATAAATAAAAATTCCACAAAGACTAAAAAATAAAATTAGCAAATTTAAAGTAAATAAGTGTATAATTAAAATAAAAAAGGGTTATTAATGCAAAAAGACAACCTCATAGCTTTTGTTATTTTTATTATCAGTACTATCGCATTTGTTATTTGGGGATTTGGTTATATTTCGCAACATCAATTGATTCTTTTTATTCTTGCTTCTATATTTGGCATTTTTATGGCATTTAATATAGGTGGAAATGATGTAGCCAATTCTTTTGGAACAAGCGTTGGCGCAAAAACAGTAACCATTAAACAAGCTTTAATTATAGCAGCTGTTTTTGAGCTAAGCGGGGCAATCTTCGCAGGCGCAGAAGTTACTAAGACCATACGCAGCGGTATTGTTATTTTTCCAAATTCTTTAGATCCTATGCTTTTTGTTATCATTATGCTTGCTGCACTTTTAAGCTCTGGGGTTTGGATTTTTATTGCAACCAAGAAAGGCTTACCTGTATCAACCACACACAGTATAGTTGGTGGGATTGTAGGTGCTAGTATTATGATGGGGCTTTTAAAATTTGATGGAATCCAAACACTCTCTATGGTTAAATGGAGTGAAATTTTAAGAATAGCTATTTCTTGGGTAGCTTCGCCTCTTTTAGGGGGTATTGTAGCTTATATTATTTATTCATATATTGATAAGAAAATTTTAAAACCATCAGAAAAACTAAATGATGATTTGAAAAATATCAAAAAAGAAAGAAAAAAATTCAAAGAAGAATATTTTTTAAATTTAAAAACAAAATCCCAAGAAGAACAAATCAAAGAACTTTCCGCTATAGCTTTGGATGAAGAAGAACAAGAAAATAATTTCTATAGAAATAAAATGAAGGAATTTAAAGAACAAGAAAAAGATATAGATATTTACTCTATTTTAAAAACTCATATGCCAATCATTGCTTGTATTGCTGCTGCTATCATTTCGGCAATGTTTTTATTTAAAGGTTTAAATAATGTTAGCACTTTGGATATTTTACAAAACTTTTGGATTATCGGAATTATAGGAACTATAAGTTATGTTGTAACATTTGCTATAGTCAAAATCGTTAAAAAAACAGAACTTAATAAAACTACTGATAGAATTTTCTCATGGTTTCAAATATTTACAGCCTCTAGTTTTGCATTTTCACACGGAGCCAATGATATAGCCAATGCTATAGGTCCTTTTGCAGCGATTTTAGATGTCTTAAAAAACGGCACAATTAACGCGACTTCTCCTGTACCTTTTGCTGCTTTAGCTATGTTTGGAGTTGCTCTAGTTGTAGGACTTTGGTTTTTAGGTAAAGAAGTGATTACTACAGTGGGTTCAAAACTTGCAACCATACGGCCTACTACTGGATTTTCTGCAGAACTTGGTGCAAGCATAGTTATACTCTTAGCTACACAATTTGGAATTCCTGTTAGCTCCACCCATATACTCATAGGTGCTATCTTGGGTATAGGAGTGTATAATAAAAACGCAAATTGGATTATGATGAAGCCTATAGGATTGGCTTGGATTATCACTTTACCAGCCGCTGGTATTATGGCAGCACTTGTATTTTTAGGATTTAAACTATCTTTAGGAATTTAAGTAAAGCTTATTTTTCTAAAATATTTTTTCCTTTAATTATATGCATTTTAATCTTTCCAAAAAGTTTATCCTCAGAATAAAGAGAACTTTTTGGAGCAACAATTTCTTCATTCTCATCAAAAAGAACTAGATTAGCTTCTTTTCCGACTTCTATAACTCCACTATTTAAACCTAAAAATTCACTAGGATTTTTACTTGTAAATCGACAAAGCTCTTGCCAATTTAAAAATCCTTCTTTGATTAAAAAAGTATAACAAAGACTTATAAATTCGCATACGCTATGAATTCCAAAAGCCGCTTCATCAAAAGCTAAATCTTTTAAAGAAATTGATTTTGCACTATGCAGGGAAGTTAAAAAGCTAATCTTTCCTTCTTTTAAAGCCTCTCTTAAAGCCAAAACATCTTCTTTGCTTCTTAAAGGTGGCATAAGTTTCGCAGCCGTATTAAAATCTTCACAAGCACTATCATCTTTGATAAGATGATGAATGCTTACAAGTTTTAAATCCTTTTCATCTAATAATACTAAAGAATCTTTCAAACTTAAAAGATCAAAAATAACTTTATTTTTATAAAATTTAGCCAATTCTTTCATTTTAGCTATCTGGCTAGTTTCAGCGATTTTACTCATGCCTATAAGCCCTAGCTCAAAACTCATTTCACAATCATTCATCACTCCATTATCATCAAAATCCTTATCATAACAACGCACAAAAATTGGAGAGTCTTTCATAAAAGCATATTGTGAACTTACTTTTAAAGTATTTGCATCTAAAGAGCTGTCAAGTTCTAGAGCACAAGCACCTTTATTTAAAAGAGTGGCTAAATTTTTAAGCTTGCCGTTTGTATCCTTAACCCGCACACTTGAAAAAAATTGCATCTTTCTTTGAGCTAAATTTTGTAAAAATAAAGCAAAACTTTCTTCATCAAAATCCATGCAATCACGCAAAACTATACTAGAAATTCCTCCTTTTAGACACTCATTTTCTAAAAGCTCTAAATTAGCTAAAGAAAATTTATCGTTTTTTAAACTCACACACAAATCCACAAAAGATGGAAGTAAAGTCATACCTTTAGCATCTAAAATTTCTTCGCCTTGTAAATTAGAACCAATATTGGTAATTTTTCCTTCTTTAATCTCTATATCTTGTAAAGAATCTCCATAAATTTTTGCATTTTTAATTATCATGATTTTTCCTTAATCATTTTGCTTTAATAAATTCTGCGTTGCTTCTTGCACGCTTTTACCCTTAAAAATTGCCACTACTTCATTTACAATAGGTGTATAAATTCCTTTCATTTTTGCTAGTTTTTCTATAGCATAAGCAGTTTTTACACCTTCTGCTACTTCATTAAGTTCGGCTAAAATACTATCTAATTTTTGATTTTGCGCCAGTTTTAAACCCACTCTATAATTTCTTGATAAAACACTCGTTGCAGTTAAAAACAAATCCCCTGCCCCACTCAATCCTAAAAAAGTTTCTTCTTTAGTGCCAAAAAATTTACCAAAACGATGCATTTCTATAAGTCCTCTTGAAATCAGTGCTGCTCTTGCATTATTACCAAGTTTTAACCCATCACTAATCCCACTTGCAATTGCTAAAACATTCTTATAAGCACCACAAATTTCAGCACCACGAACATCATTATCAATATAAGTTTTAATAAAATCAGGGAAAAAACTTGCAAATTTTTTACAAAGCTCTTGATTTATCCCACTAATCATCAAAGCAGTAGGAAGTTTTTGCATCACTTCAGCAGCAAAAGAAGGACCGCTTAAAACACAAAAATTTTCTTTTGGTACAAAATCTAAAAAAATTTCATCTAAAAATTGACAACTTTGATCTTCTATGCCTTTTGAAGCAATTAAAATTTTTTGTCCCTTGTTGATGAAATTTTCTTTAAGCCAAGCACGCATCCCTTGAGAACTTAAAGCAAAAACAAGATATTCACATTCTAAAGCTTCTTTTATGCTAACAAAATCTTCTAAATCACGCTGATGCAAAGAACTGATAAAACAATTGTGATTTTCTTTTAAGGCTAGATGTAAAGCACTGCCCCATTTTCCCGCACCAATAACCGCTATACGCATCAACCAAGCTTTGTTTTTAAAATTTCATTTACTTTTGCAGGATTAAAAGCTCCTTTGCCTTCTTTCATGGTTTGACCTACAAAGAATCCAAAAAGCTTCTCTTTACCACTTTTATACTCTGCAACCTTATCGGCATTTGCATTTAAAATTTGTTCAATCACCGCTTCTATGGCTGAGTCATCACTTACTTGTTTAAGTCCTAGCTTTTCTATAGCTTCATCAATTTCCACGCTAGTATTTTCAAATACAAAAGCCAAAACATCTTTAGCCGCTTTTGCACTGATAGTGCCATCTTCTATGCGTTTAATTAAAACTCCAAGCTTTTGAGCATCTACGGGAGAATTTTCTATAGTCAATTCTCCTTTTAAAAGTCCCATAAGTTCAGTATTTAACCAATTTACACAAAGTTTAGGATTTAAATTTTGAGAAATAAGACTTTCAAAAAAACGACTCATTTCTAAAGAACTGATTAAAACCTCAGCATCACTTTCTTTTATACCAAGCTCGTCTATAAAGCGTGCTTTCTTCTCATCAGGAAGTTCAGGGATTTTAATATCCAAAAACTCATCTTTTAATAAAACAGGCAATAAATCAGGATCAGGAAAATAGCGATATTCTGCCGCTTCTTCTTTGCCACGCATACTTCTTGTAACTAAATTTGTCGTATCAAAAAGTCTAGTTTCTTGAACTACTTCTTGTTCGTAAGTTCCATCTTCCCAAGCCTCACTTTGTCTTTTTACCTCATATTCTATAGCTTTTTGGATAAAACGAAAAGAATTAAGATTTTTAATCTCTACTCTAGTATAAAGTTTTGTATCGCCCTTAGGTCTTATACTAACATTTGCATCGCATCTAAAACTTCCTTCTTGCATATTTGCATCTGAAATGTCTAAAAAGCGTATAATAGAATGAAGTTTTTTAAGATAAGCTACTGCCTCATCGCTACTTCTAAGCTCAGGTTCGCTGACAATCTCAAGCAAAGGAGTTCCTGCACGATTTAAGTCCACTTTAGAAAAATTATTTTCGTGGATATTTTTACCTGCATCTTCTTCTAAGTGTGCTCTTGTAATACCTATGCGTTTATTTTCACCCTTTACATTGATAAAAAGCTCACCCTTTTCTACTATAGGGATATCAAATTGTGAAATTTGATAGGCTTTAGGTAAATCTGGATAAAAATAATTCTTACGATTAAAAACACTTTTTTTATTAATTGTTGCATTGACAGCTTTTCCAAAAGCTATAGCTTTTTTTACAGCCTCTTCATTTAAAACAGGCAAAGCTCCTGGTAAGGCCAAACAAGTGGGACAAACATTGGTATTTGGAGCTTCTCCAAAAGAAGTTGCACATGAGCAAAAGATTTTTGTTTTTGTATTTAACTGAGTATGAACTTCAAGACCTATAACTACTTCAAACATAAAATTTCCTTGAATTTTTAAATGTTTTATTTTATCTTTTTTTCTTTTAGAAAGGCTTTAAATATTAACTTTAAATGCTATAATTCTTAGACAATTTATATTTAAGGAGTTAAAATGCCATTATTAGACAGCTTTAAAGTTGACCATACTAAAATGCCAGCTCCTGCTGTGCGTTTAGCTAAAGTTATGAAAACACCTAAGGGTGATGATATTAGCGTGTTTGATTTGCGTTTTTGCATACCAAATAAAGACATTATGAGCGAAAAAGGTACTCATACCTTAGAACATTTATTTGCAGGATTTATGAGAGATCATCTTAATTCAAATTCAGTTGAAATTATTGATATTTCACCTATGGGTTGTCGCACGGGTTTTTATATGAGTTTAATTGGAACACCAGATGAAAAAAGTGTTGCAAAAGCTTGGGAAGAAGCTATGAAAGATGTTTTAAGCGTAAGCGATCAAAGCAAAATTCCTGAACTTAATATCTATCAATGCGGAACTTGCGCAATGCATTCTTTAGATGAAGCCAAACAAATTGCCCAAAAGGTTTTAAATCTAGGTATTAGCATAATGAATAACAAAGAATTAAAACTCGAGAATGCTTAAAAAGAATCTTTATTTTTTAAACGATTAAGCTTTAATTAATATATTTTTATATATGATTTTGAAATTTTATTATTTTAAAAGGAGAAAAAATGAAACTGATGTGCGAGATGTGTAGTATCTAGTGCGTCCTTTGGCTTAACATTATGTTTCCAAAGGTCCAAAAAGTGGATAAGGAGATATAATGTGTAAGAAAGTCAAAAAAGTTTATTTTTTCAAAATACTCATTTAAAATCTTAACTTACAAAAATTTCTCTAATAAAATTTAATTCAAAATATCTTCTTATCCTTAATTTTAATTTAAGGAGCAAAAATGAATTTACCTATACTTGATTTACAAGCTTATGAAAAAGATAAAAGCACTTTTCTTAAAAATTTAAGAGAAATTGCTTCTAAAATAGGTTTTTTTTATCTTATCAATACCAGTATAGATAAAAATTTAAACGAGAAATTATTCAAACTTGGCAAAGAATTTTTTAATCTTTCTAGAAGTTCGAAAGAGCTTATTTCTATGGTACATTCTCCTCAATTTAGAGGTTATACTAGCGAAGGTTTTGAATACACAGCAGGAACTAAGGATTATAGAGAACAACTGGATATAGGCACAGAAAGAGATGCTTTAAACTGGAATTTAAACTCACCCTTATGGCAAAGACTAGAAGGTCCTAATCTTTGGCCTAGTGAAATTCCAGAACTTAAAAAAACTTTCTTAACTTGGCACAAACAAACCAAAAAAGCTTGTTTAAAGCTTTTAAAAACCTTTGCTCAAGCTCTTGATCTACCTAGCAATGCTTTTGATAAACTTTATGGAGAAAATTCTTACGAACATTGTAAAATCATACATTATCCAAAAAGCTCAAAAAATATCACTCAAGGCGTAGGTTCACATAAAGATGGTGGGCTTATCACTTTTGTTTTTCAAGAAAAACAAAGTGGACTTGAAGCTTTTATAGATGGTAAATGGCTTAGTATACCCCCACTTGAAAATAGCGTTGTAGTTAATATAGGAGAATTTTTAGAACTAGCTACCAATGGCTATTTAAAAGCTACTATTCACCGCGTGAATTTAAGCCCAAAAGAACGCTTTAGCATAGCTTATTTTCTTGGGGTGCAACTTGATAAGGATATACCTATTTTTAAGTTAAATCCAGAGCTTGCCAAAGAAAGCAAAGGTGTGGATACTGATCCTAAAAATCCACTTTTAAGAAATGTTGCAAGTAATTATTTTAAAAGAATGATACGCTCTCATCCTGATGTAGCAAATATTTATCATAGTGACTTGATAGAAAAATTTAGTTTTGCATAAAGGAGAAAAAATGACTTTATTTACTAAAGCTTTTTGCGTCGCTACTCTTTTTACCGGTTTTGCATGGGCAAATGAAGAACTTAAAGTTGGCTCTTCTATAACACCTCATGCAGATATTTTAAGATTTATAAAATCAGCACTTCAAAAACAAGGTTATGATTTAAAAATTTATGAATTTAATGATGGGGTAATCCCTAATGTAATGGTTGAAAATGGTGAGTTAGATGCTAATTATTTTCAGCATGAACCTTATTTAAAAGAATTCAATCAAAGGCAAGGCACCCATCTTGTAAAAGTTGCCAGTATCCATATAGAACCTATGGCAGTGTATTCAAAAAAATATAAAGAATTTAACCCAGAGGAAGGACAAAGCATTTCTATACCCAATAATCCTACAAATGAAAGCCGTGCTTTACGCATTGTAGCAAGCAAAGGACTTATAGAAGTTAAGGATAATGAGCTCATCACTCCTTTAGATATCACTAAAAATCCTAAGAAGCTTAAATTTGTAGAGTTAAAAGACGCTCAACTTACAAGGAATTTAAATGATGTAGATTATTCTCTTATTAATAGCAATTTTGCTATTTTAGCAGGTTTAAACCCTATAAAAGATGGGCTTTATACAGAAAGTAAATATAGTGAATATGGCAATATCATCGCCGTTAAAGAAGGTAATGAAAACCTTCCTAAAATCAAAGCCCTAGTAAAGGCCTTGCAAAGCGATGAAGTTAAAAAATTTATAGAAGAAAAATATCAGGGTGCTTTAATCCCTACATTTTAAGGAGAACAAATATGAAAAATTCAATCATTTCTTATCCAAGAATAGGTGCAAATAGAGAATTAAAATTTGCTATTGAAAAATACTTTAAAAACCAAAGTTCAAAAGAGGAGCTTTTAAAGAGTGCTAAGGATTTAAGGATTAGACACTGGCAAGAAATTCAAAAAGCTGGCATTGATTTTATCCCTAGTAATGATTTTTCACTTTATGATAATGTCTTAGATGCAGCTGTGCTTTTTAACATTGTTCATACAAAGTATAAAAATTTAAATTTAGATGCTTTAGATGAATACTTTGCTCAAAGTCGAGGTTATCAAGGAGAAAATGGAGATGTTACAGCCTTAGCAATGAAAAAATGGTTCAATACAAATTATCATTATTTGGTGCCTGAGTGCGATAATGCTGATATTATAGCTTTAACAGGGGATAAAATTTTTAAAGAATATCTCGAAGCTAAAGAGCTTGGCATAGAAAGCAAGCCTGTTTTAATAGGCATTTTCACACTTTTTAAGCTCATTGCCTTTAAAGATGAAAAAACTCAAAAACTCGCCAAAGAAAAGCTTTTAAACGCTTACATAGAGCTTTTTGATAAACTAAATGAACTTAAAGTGACATGGCTTGAACTTGATGAGCCTTATTTGGTTTATGATTTAAGCAAGGAAGATATCGCTTTGTTTGAAGAATTTTACCAAGAACTTTTAAATCACAAAAAAGATCTTAAAATTTTACTTCAAAGCTATTTTGGAGACTTAAGAGATATTTATCCTAAACTTTTAGAAAGCAAATTTGATGCTTTGGGTCTTGATTTTATCGAAGGTAAACAAAGCTTAGCCTTAGTTCAAAAATACGGCTTTGCTAAAGATAAAATCCTTTTTGCAGGTCTTATTAATGGCAAAAATATCTATACTAATGATTATGCTAAAAGCCTAAAGCTTATTAAAGAGCTTCAAAAATATACACAAAATATCATCTTAAACACTTCTTGCTCACTTTTACATGTGCCTTATAGCACTGAATTTGAAAGCAAATTAGATTCAAACTATCTTAAACTTTTTTCCTTTGCCAAAGAAAAACTTCAAGAACTTAAAGATTTAAAAGAAATCTTAAATTCTAGCGAAGAAAATCCGCTCTTTAGAGCCAATCAAGAGCTTTTTAAAAATATCCCAGAGCGTTTAGATGAAAAAGTCAAAGCAAGGCTTAAGGCTTTAAAAAAAGAAGATTTTACCAGAACGCCTAGTTTTAAAGAACGCGCCTTAATCCAAAAAGAATTTTTAAAACTCCCTCTTTTACCAACCACAACCATAGGTTCCTTTCCTCAAAGTGCTGATGTAAGATCTAATCGCCTTGCCTTTAAGCAAGAAAAAATTTCAGCTCAAAACTACACTGAATTTAACCAACAAAAAATCAAAGAATGCATACAAATTCAAGAAGAAATAGGACTTGATGTTTTAGTGCATGGAGAATTTGAAAGAAATGATATGGTGGAGTATTTTGGAGAGAATCTAAAGGGCTTTTTATTTACTCAAAATGGTTGGGTGCAAAGCTATGGCACAAGGTGCGTTAAACCTCCTGTGATTTGGGGTGATGTATCGCGCATAAAGCCTATTACCTTAGCTTGGTCTAAATTTGCACAAAATTTAAGTCAAAAAATCGTAAAAGGCATGCTAACTGGGCCTGTAACTATACTTAATTGGTCCTTTCCAAGAGAAGACATTAGTCTAAAAGAAAGTACTGAGCAAATTGCCTTAGCTATAAGAGATGAAGTATTAGATCTTGAAAATGCAGGTATAAAAATCATACAAATTGATGAAGCGGCTTTGCGTGAAAAACTACCTTTAAGAAAAAGTGATTGGCATAGTGAGTATTTAGATTGGGCTATTCCTGCTTTTAATCTTGTGCATAGCGGGGTAAAAGCTAAAACTCAAATTCACACTCATATGTGTTATAGTGAATTTAGTGATATCTTAAAAGAAATTGACGCTATGGATGCTGATGTGATTTCTTTTGAAGCTTCAAGATCAAACTTAAGTCTTTTAGATACCCTAAAAGCTATTCATTTTAAAACTGAAGTAGGACCAGGAGTTTATGATATACATAGCCCTAGAGTTCCAAGCATAGAAGAGCTAAGCTTAACCATAGAAAAAATTTTAAACAAATTACCTAAGGAGCAAATTTGGATCAATCCAGACTGCGGACTTAAAACAAGGGCTTATGAAGAAGTTATAGCCTCTCTTAAAAATTTAGTTATGGCTACGCAAAAAATACGAGAACAATTATAAGGAGTTTTTATGTGTAATTTTTCTTTTGAAGTTTTTCCACCAAGAAAGGATGAAAATATCAAAAATCTTCATGCTATCTTAGATGATTTAGGGCAATTAAGCCCTAATTTTATCAGCGTAACCTTTGGAGCTGGAGGCTCTATTAACTCACAAAATACTTTAGAAGTTGCAAGCTTAATCCAGGAAGAATATCAAATTCCTAGCATAGTACATTTACCTTGCATCCATTCTAGTAAAGAAAAAATCACTCAGATACTTCAAAAATGCAAAGAAAAAAATCTTAATCAAATTCTTGCTCTAAGAGGCGATATATGTGAAAATTTAGAAAAAAGCAAAGATTTTTCTTATGCTAGTGATTTAATTTCTTTCATAAAAAAACAAGAATACTTTGAAATTTATGCCGCATGCTATCCTGAAAAACATAATGAATCTAAAAATTTCATCGAGGATATACACCATCTTAAAACTAAAGTAAATGCAGGAACAGACAAGCTCATTACTCAACTTTTTTACGATAATGAAGATTTTTATACTTTTAAACAAAATTGTGCTTTAGCAGGTATTGACATACCTATTTACGCAGGTATTATGCCTATTACTAACAAAAGACAGGTTTTAAAAATTTCTCAACTTTGCGGAGCTAAAATCCCTCCTAAATTTGTTAAAATTTTAGAAAAATATGAAAATAATGCTTTGGCTTTAGAAGATGCAGGTATCGCGTATGCTTGCGATCAAATTGTCGATTTAATCACAAGTGGTGTAGATGGAATTCATCTTTATACTATGAATAAATCCAAAGCGGCTATTAAAATTTATGAAGCTGTAAAGCATTTGCTTAAAGAAGAGCTTCATGTTTAGAAAATAAACTATTTTTTGCTTTTATCTTAACTTATTTTCATTTTTTAGCTTATGGTTTTCTATAAGTAAAACAAAAATTAAAGATAAAAGCAAACCTGGTATAATACCCAAGCAAAGATAGAAAAAAGAATTATATTTAAAAAAGAAGAAAAGTGCACCAAAAAGCATTAAAGCTAAAGATGCACCTTTGAAAAATTCTAAAATATAGATCAATGACCTTCCTCAACAACAGTTGCACCCGCTAAATATACATAAGTTAAAATCATAAAAATAAAAGCTTGTAAAAATGCCATAAAAGTTAAAAGCACATAAGCAGGAAGTGGAGCTATATAAGGAACTAAAGCTAAAATTACCATTAAAAATAAATCGTCGCCTTTAATATTTCCAAACAAACGGAAGGACAAAGAAACCACGCGAGAAAGATGAGAGACTATCTCTATAGGAAACATCAAAGGAGCTAAAAGTTTAATAGGTCCCATGAAATGAGCAAAATACTTTACAAAACCTTGTGCCCTAATACCCTCAAAATGATAATATACAAAAACTATAATAGCTAAGGACAAAGTCAAATTTAAACTTGCAGTTGGAGCGTGAAAACCAGGTATTATACCTATAATATTACTAAAAAACACTATAATCCCCAAAGTTGCAACCAAAGGAAGATATTTTCTTGCACCTTTTTCACTTCCCATGGTATCTCTACCCATAGATAAAACTCCCTCTAAAAAAGCCTCACCTAAATTTTGCATACCGCGTGGAACAAGTTGCATAGAACGAGTAGCCATCATAGCCACTATAACAGCAATTAAAGCTACCAAACCTATGTGAAAAAAATAAGAAAAAGTATGACTTGTATCAAGCAAAGAGCTAAATAAAAATAAATCTTTCATGGTTTCCTCAAAAATTTTATTCTAAACTCGGAATTCTAGCAAAATCTTACTTATATTTTAATGAAAATTTACATCCATTCTAAAACTTGTGAAAGTTCTTTAGCAACAAAACACTTAAGTCCTATATCTTCCAAAGGCTTAGAAGGAACAATAGCATTTTTAAATTTTTGCATTTTAGCTTCTTTTAAACGCGTATCAAGGCTAAAAACCTCTCTAATTTCTCCATTTAAACTAAGCTCTCCTATAAAAATACTATCTTTGCTCAAAGGGCGATTTTTAAAACTTGAAATAATCGCAGCAACCACAGCCAAATCCGCAGCAGTTTCACTTACTTTTACCCCACCGCTAATATTTACAAATACATCATAATGCCCTAAAGGAATTTCAAGCTTTCTTTCAAGCAAAGCCAAAAGCATATCTAAGCGATTTTTTTCATATCCTGTAGCGCTGCGTTTTGGATAAGAACTTTCACACACTAAAGCTTGAACTTCTAAAACCAAAGCACGAGATCCTTCCATCACAACCCCTAAAGCACTTCCTGAAATAGCCTTTCCACGAGTAAAAAAACGATTTGCTAAATCTTTTGCGCTAATCAAACCCTTAGCAGTCATCTCAAAAATACCTACTTCATTCGTTCCACCAAAACGATTTTTAAAGCCTCTTAAAAGTCTGATTTCTTTAGTGGCATCTCCTTCAAAATAAAGCACCACATCTACCATATGCTCAAGAACCCTAGGCCCTGCTATAGCACCTTCTTTAGTAATATGCCCTATGATAAAAGTACTGATATTATAAGCCTTGCTAACACGCATAAGTTCGAAAGTAATCTCACGCACCTGAGTGATGCTTCCTGCTGCTGAAGTGACTTTATTTGAATATAGAGTTTGTATAGAATCAATGATAAGAATACTATAATCCTTTTTATGTAATTCTTCTAAAATATTTTCAAGGCAAAGTTCAGTAAGTAAAAATAAATTCGGAGTATTAGCCTCAAGGCGATCAGCTCTTAATTTAATCTGAGCTTTACTTTCTTCGCCACTGACATAAAGCACTTTTTTACCCTGTTTGGCTAAATTTGAAGCAATTTTTAACAAAAGCGTAGATTTTCCCACACCTGGACTTCCGCCTATAAGCACTAAAGAACCTTCAACAAGCCCTCCTCCTAAAACCAAATCAAGCTCATTATCATCTGTGCTATATCTTGTAAAATGTTCTAATTCCACATCTTCAATACAAACAGCTTCACTTGTTTTCATACTAACTTGCGCAAGCTCTTTTAAAACTTTAATTTGCTCAGCTTTTAATTCTACAAAACTATCCCAAGCTCCACAATCAGGACATTTTCCAAGCCATTTGCTTTGTTGATTTCCACAAGCTTGACATTCAAAAAGTGCTTTATTTTTTGCCATTATTCAAAAATAGGATCTAATAAAGTATCTAAATAAGCACTTGCATTAAATTCTTGCAAATCCGTCATTTGCTCACCCACGCCTACATAAAAAATAGGAAGCTCAAGCTCTCTTGCTATACTAAAAAGTGCACCCCCTTTAGCTGTCCCATCAAGCTTTGTGATAATCACACCATCAAGTTTTACAAGCTCATTAAAAGCTTTAGCTTGTAAAATTCCAGCATTTCCCTGTGTTCCATCTAAAACTAAAATTTTTCTATGGGGTGCACCTTCTAAAGCTTTGTTTGAAATTCTCACAATTTTTTCAAGCTCATGGGCTAAATTTTTTTGATTTTGCAAACGCCCTGCTGTATCGATAATAACTCTATCAAAATCCTTTGCTTTTGCTTTAGAAATGGTATCAAAAGCAACCGCTGAAGGATCATGCCCTTGTGCAGTTAAAACTATATCTACATCCACTTTTTGCGCCCAAAGTTTTAATTGTTCAATCGCACCTGCTCTAAAAGTATCACACGCTCCTAAAATCACTTTTTGATTTTGGTTTTTATATAAATAAGCAAGTTTGGCAATACTTGTTGTTTTTCCTGCTCCATTTACTCCTAAAATAAGCTCTACAAAAGGTTTTTCTTGATTGGTTTCTTTTTTTTCATAAAGAAAATAAGAACCCATAACACGCTTTAAATCTTCTTTTTTTACTTCATTTTGAGGTGGTAAATAATAAATTATCTCTTCAACTATTTCATAACTTACATCTGCTTCAAGCAAAATTTCTTCAAGCAAATCTTTGGTTATCTTTTTATTCTCTCCTTTAATCCCAACAATATTTTCAAGAGTTTTTGCAAGTCCTTTTTTAAAAAAATTAAACATTAAAGTATAGCCTTTTGTATATCGATTTCTAGCATTTCTTCAGGAATAAGCCCTAAATACTGATTAATCAATTTAGAATGCTTATTGTAAAGAAACATGGTAGGAATTCCATTTATCCCACCTAAAGCTTTAGCTAAAAGATAGTTATTTTCACCATTAGCGACTTTATAAGATATTTTATGCTGTTCTATAAATTTTTGAATCTCATCGTTAGATTTATCTTCTAACAAAACCCCAACTATATTAAAATCATTATTATACTTTTCTTGTAATTTATTAAGATGAGGGATTTCAGCAATGCAAGGGGTACACCAAGTGGTAAAAAATACAAACAAAGTTGCCTTACCTTCATCGTTGAAATTTAAAACGACATTTTCTTTTTTAACTGAAATTGATCCTCCATCAATCAAATTAAGTTTAAAATTCATATCATCACTTTGATTTATACTTGCCTCGGTGCTTAAATTTACATCATTTTGCTGTTTTTCTTTATCATTGCTACAAGCAACAAACAAACAAGATATTGCCACTAGTACAAGTATTTTTTTAATCTTCATTATTTATCAATCCTTTATTCTTCTTTATAAAAATGCTAAAATTATAACATACATAAGATAATATTTTTTTAAAGGCATATTAATGGAAAAAACAGATTTTAGAGCATTGCAAAAAATACGCCTTTTCAAACATTCAAAACTAAATTTCAAACAAGATTATAAAATATTTAAAGAATGTCTTAAAATAATAAAACTATTTAAAGCTAAAAATATTTTAATTTTTATTCCTTTGCATTATGAACCAAACTTAATAAAATTTCGCCATATTCTTAATAAAAATTACAAACTTTTTGTTCCATTTATGCAAGATAAAAGTTTAAAAATTGTAAAATTAAGATTGCCTTTTATTAAAAAAAGGTTTGGGGTTTTAGAGCCTATAGATTCTTTTTTTAAAGCAAAAATTGATTTAGCTATTGTGCCTGTAATTGGCGTCGATAAAAATTTAAAAAGAATAGGACATGGGCAAGGTTTTTATGATAGATTTTTTGAAAATTTAAATTACAAACCTCATATAATATTTGTCCAAAGTATAGATGCTTTAAGTCAAAATAATCTAACACAAAAGCATGATATTTCAGGAAAATTATACATAAACCCTTATAAAAAATATTACAAGAAAGAAAGAAAAAATGATAGAATCACTTATCGCACTTATAGCCGCTATAGTCGGACTCGGTATAGGATATTTAGTTGCAAAAAAAATCAATGATGCCAAATATGAAATTTTCGTAGAACAAGCCAAAGCTAAAGCCAAAGCTATAGAATACGAAGCGGAGCTTATTTTAAAAGATGCAAAAAATTCAATTCTTAATGCAGAATTAGAAGTTAAAAAAAAATACGAAGAAAAAACTCACAAAATTCAAAAAGATTTTAATCAAAAATTTGATGATCTTTCTAAAAAAGAACAAAAACTTCAGCAAGAAGAAGAAAAACTACAAGAAGATAAAGAATACCTTTGCAAGTCACAAAAACACATTCAAAACTTACAATCTGATGTTGATAAATTAAAAAATAAATATCAAGAAAAACTTGACGATGTTTTAAAAATTTTAGAACATTCGACAGGACTTACACAAAATGAAGCCAAAGAAATCATTCTTAAAAAAGTAGAAGAAAATTCTCGCGAGCAAATTGCACATATAGTAAGAAAATATGAAGAAGAAGCAAAAAATGAAGCTAAAAGAAAAGCTAATTTCATCATTGCTCAAGCTACTTCTCGTTTTGCAGGTGAATTTGCAGCTGAAAGACTTATCAATGTTATTAACATTAAAAACGATGAACTTAAAGGACGTATCATTGGTAAAGAAGGGCGCAATGTTAAAACCTTGGAAATGGTTTTAGGTGTTGATATTATCATCGATGATACACCAGGTGCTATTATAGTAAGTTGTTTTAATCTTTATCGCCGTGCTATTGCTACAAAAGTTATAGAACTTTTAGTTGAAGATGGCAGAATTCAACCCGCGCGCATAGAAGAAATTCACGAAAAAGTGTGTAAAGAATTTGATAGTGCCATTCTAGAAGAAGGCGAAACCATAGTTATGGATCTAGGTTTAAATAAAATACACCCTGAAATTGTAAAACTCATAGGAAAACTCAAATACCGAGCAAGCTATGGACAAAACGCTTTAGCACATTCTTTGGAAGTGGCTCACCTTGCAGGAATCATTGCTGCTGAGTGTGGTGGAGATGAGAATTTAGCACGTCGTGCGGGAATTTTACATGATATAGGAAAAGCATTAACCCATGATTTTGAAGGATCTCATGTGGATTTAGGTGCAGAACTTTGCAAACGCTACAAAGAGCATCCTGTAGTAATCAATGCTATTTACGCACATCATGGACACGAAGAAGCTACAAGCATAGAATCAGCAGCTGTTTGTGCAGCAGATACTTTAAGTGCTGCACGACCTGGAGCTAGAAGAGAAGTGTTAGAAGCTTTCTTAAAAAGAGTCAGTGAGCTAGAAGATATCGCTAAAAGTAAAGAAGGAATTAAAAATGCCTATGCAATCAATGCCGGAAGAGAAATTCGCGTCATAGCCAATGCTCAGCTTGTTAATGATGATGAAAGTGTACTTTTAGCTAAGGAAATAGCAGCTGAAATTCAAGAAAAAATGCAATATCCTGGTGAAATTAAAGTCAATGTTATACGTGAACTTAGAGCTGTAGAATACGCTAAATAAGGTTTATTATGCAAGATATGATTGATACTTTAATAAAATATGGTTATATTGTTTTATTCTTTTACTCTTTAGGGGGCGGGATGGTTGGAATTTTAGCCGCAGGAGTTTTAAGTTCTCAAGGAAAAATGGATCTTAGTTTTTGCATTGCTCTTGCTTTTATTGCTAATACCATAGGTTCAACTTTGCTTTTTATACTTGGAAAATATTATAAAAAAGACATTATGCCTTATTTTAAAAAACACCGACGCAAGATAGCCCTTGCTATGATAAAAACAAAACAACATGGAATTATTTTACTTGTAACTCAAAAATTTATTTATGGTTTAAAAACTTTCATTCCCATAGCTGCAGGTATGGCAAAATATAATTTTATTAAATTTTTTATTATCAATACTCTAGCTAGTTTGGCATGGGCTATTGTTCTAGGTTTTGCTGCTTATACTTTTGGGTATGTTATTGAAGCAATTTTTGATAAACTGAGTTTATATCCTTATGCTGCTCCTTTATTTTTATTATTTTTAGCCGGAATAATTTGGCTTTATTTAAGTAAATTTTCTAAAAAATAATGTCTCTATGGAATTCTTTTTCTTACTCTTTTAAAGAATTTCATTATTTATTTTTCTCTGTTGTTGTTATTTTTATTTTTAATATCCTTTTAGAATATAATAATTTTTTAAACTTTAAAAACCAAAAACATTACCTTATAGACAACGCTCTATTAACGCACCAATATATAAAATATAATAAAAAAAATAAAAAATACTGGGTTTTAAAGTTACAAACTGAAAACTTCACTTTTTATACTACAAGTTTTAAGGATTTAAATTTAAGCAAGAATCAATTTTTAAGCCTTAGAATTATCACCCATAATATTAACTTTAAAAACTATCTGAGTAAAAGTTTTTACGCACCTTCTTATGATTTTGAAAAATTAAAAGAAAAAGAATACAATCCCATTATATCTTACTTCTTAAATCAACATACAAATGAAAAGATTAAAGAATTTTATGGTGCTTTATTTTTTGCACTGCCCATATCTTTAGAGCTTAGAAACGATGTAAATTACTACGGTATAGCACACCTTATAGCAATTAGCGGTTATCACATAGGCTTACTTTTTAGTTTAATTTTCTTTATTTTAGCTCCAATTTATAGTTTTTTCCAAAAAAGATATTTTCCTTATAGAAATTTACGTTTAGATTTAAGTATTTTAATTTTTGCACTACTTTTAGCTTATGCTTGTTTAATAGGATTTGTCCCTTCTTTTGTGCGCTCCTTGATTATGGCTTTTTGGGTTTTTTATCTATTGTGTAAAAATATAAAAATCATTAATTTCGTTACGCTTTTTTGTAGTATTTTATTGTGCATTTCTCTTTACCCTAGACTTTTATTTAGTATTGGATTTTTATTTTCTATTTTAGGTGTTTTTTATATTTTTTTATATATGCATCATTTTGCAAATAAATTTAATAATCTTATAAATATTATTTTGCTTAATATTTGGACTTTTTTTGCTATGGTTTTACCTGTGCTTTATTTTTTTCCACTTATAAGCTACCAACAAATTTTAGGTATTATTTTGAGTGGAATTTTTGTAATATTTTATCCTTTAGTATTATTTTTGCATCTTATAAACTATGGAGATTTGCTCAATTTTATCTTAGATGAATTTTTTAAATTTAAAATTTATGGAACTAATATCCATATCCCATTTTGGATTTTTATAAGTTATCTTATTGCTTCTTTAATCTCTGTGCGATTTAAATATCTAGCTTTTCTTTGTATTTTTGCGAATTTTATTCCCTTCATTATGATTGTGATTTAGAAAATAATAGAGTTTAAGCCCAAAAAGATAAATAATCCAAGAAATATAAATCCAAATAAAAAAGAATAAAATAGTAGAAAAAGATCCATAAACGCTAGCGTATGTTTTATTATATACCACGTAATATACAAATAAATTTTTTCCTATATACCAAATAGTACCCGCTCCAAAAGATACTAAAGCTAAACTTTTAAGAGTTCCCTTATGAACAGAACTTGAATAAGATATAAAAAATAAACCCCAAATAATTACAAAGGGTAAAATTTCAAAAAAATTAAACCCTATTTTATAATCATCTAAAGTTTGTTGGATAAAACCTGAAATATAAAAACTAAGCCCAAGCCCCAAAGGAACAAGAGTTAAAAGAGTCCAATAAGAACTAATACTTTGCCAAAGTCCTTTAGGTTCATTTTTAGTAATGCGATTGATTACAAAATCATAGCCTGAAAAAAAAGCTAAAGAAGTAAATGCCATAGCAATAAGACCTACAATACCCAAATTTACACTATTTTTTAAAAAAGTATCGATGTAGGTAGCAACAACATCTTGTTGCGTTGGTATTAAAAAAGCAAAAATTACTTGCTTTGCTTTTTCATAATAAGCTTTAAAACTGGAAATTTGCGTAAAAACAGAAAAACATACAAATAAAATAGGTATTAAAGATAATACAGTATAAAAACTAAGCGCTGCTGCATAATTTAAAATTTCCTTATCACGCAAATTTAGTAAAATAGTAAAAAAATTTTTCACCTTCTAAAGTCCCATTTTAAAAGGATTTAGTATATTATTTGGATCAAAAGCTTTTTTAATATTTCTCATTAAATTCATTTCGGCTTCAGAAAAAGCTAAATTCATAAAAGGTGCCTTAGAGAGTCCGATACCATGCTCTCCGCTTAAAGTTCCTCCAAGTTTCACTGTTAATTTAAAAATCTCTTCCACAGCTTCATAGCCTTTTTTCACCTGCTCTTTATCATTTTTATCAGGAACCATAACATTAGTATGCACATTTCCATCCCCTGTATGTCCAAAACAAGGAATTTTAAAACCATATTTTTTAGAAATCTCATCTATACCTTCAAGCAAAGTAGGTAGTTTAGAACGCGGAACTGTAATATCTTCATTAAGTTTTAAAGTTCCATACATGGCAATGCTTTGAGAACAATTTCTTCTAGCAAACCAAATATCTGCGGTTTCTTGTTCATCTTTTGCTATTTTAAATTCGCTAGCGCCAGCTTCTAAAAAATAATATTCTAAATTTCTTAAATCCTCATCAATAGCCTCTTTAACATTACCATCCACATCAGCAATCAAAATAGCTCCAGCTTCTATAGGCAAACCTTTATTAAATTTGCTCTCAACCGCTCTAATGCTAAGATTGTCTAAAAATTCCATAGATACAGGACTTACACCGCTAGCAAGACTTTTGTAAACCGCATTCATAGCACTTTTTACACTTGGAAAAATAGCAAAAGCAGTTTTTTTAAATTTAGGCAAAGGTATTAATTTTAAAGTAAGCTCACTTAAAACTGCCAAAGAACCTTCACTAGCGATTAAAATTCCTGCCAAATTATAACCTGCTACATCTTTAATAGTGCGTTTCCCTGCACGAATGATTTCTCCGCTAGGCAAAACAGCCCTTAAAGCCATCACATAATCTTTTGTAATGCCATATTTTGCAGCTCTCATTCCCCCAGCATTTTCGCTTACATTACCCCCTAAGCTTGAATACTCCATGCTAGCAGGGTCAGGTGGGTAAAAAAGTCCATATTTAGCCACTTCTTTTTGTAAATGTATATTAATAACCCCAGGTTGCACAACAGCCACTAAATTTTCAAGATCAATTTCTAAAATTTTATTCATATGCTTTTCAAAAGCAAGCACCACCCCGCCATTAACAGCTAAAGCTCCTCCTGTAAAACCAGATCCTGAGCCTCGAGGTATGACTATGATATTATTTTCATTGCAAAATTTTAAAATTTGAGCAATATCTTCTTCATTTCTTGGAAAAAGAACCCCATCGGGTAAATAATGTTTTTTTGTCGCATCATAGCTATAAGCTCTTTTGTGAATTTCATCAAAATAAGCGTTTTCTTCTCCTAAAAATCGTTTAAAATATTGTTCAAATTCTTTTTTCATGTTTATTGCACCTTAGGAAGATTAATCAAAGCATCATAATATCTATAATAATTTCCTATTTCTTGAGAGTTAAAATCAAAAAAATTACTTTTATATCCACCTATACGAGAATAAAAAGGAACCTGAACGCTAATTGGTTTGCTTATAGGCACTTCATAAAGCTTATTAAAATCTTGACAATCCACAACTTCTGCTTGATTTTCCAAAGCTACAACCAAAATACCAACCGCATTATCATCACAAAATTGCCTAAGATCTGAACGCTTAGGAGAAAGAGTAGCCGTTCTAATTAATTGTGCTCCAAAAATATCAATATGGGTAAAATATATCTGCGGAAATTCTCTAACAAGTTCATTATAAGTTTGTTCATCAGGAGCAATTACCAATCCTCTATCATAAAGAAAATTTAAAACAACCTCATCACCTACTTTAGGTAAAACATTTGGTAAAGGCAAAGCATCTTGCTTAAGAGCTGAAAAAACACTAAATTCTAATTTTGCCAAACCATTTTTTTTATCTATAACACTTGCTCTAGCGATGATACTTTGCGAATTGCTAAAATGTTGCACTACTACGCCACTTGAATAAAGTTTTATATCATCACTATCTTTAATATAACCATAAATATCATCAACTTTTACAAGTTCACTTTTTATAGGTTTTAAATCAAATCCAACCGCAAAGAGGCTAAGGTTTAAAGCTAAAAAACACACTATAGTTTTAAACAAATTTGCTCCTTAAATAAAAATTTATAGAATTATAATCCTTTTTTGTTAAGCAATTGTAAGAAAAATAAAGTAAAATATAGCTTTCAAATTTCAAAATTCTTTTAAAAATTAAGGTTATCTCATGAAAAAATTATTGCTTTTATTTATTTTTGTTGTTCAAAGTTTTGCAGCTTTAAGTGTTGAAGAGCTAACTTGGGATAATGGAGATACCTTGCTTAAATTCTTACAAAGAAATTCCATACCTATGTCGCTTTATTATGGACTTGATAGAGAAGATCAAGAACTTGCTTCTGATATAGCCTATAAAATAAAATATCAAGTTTTAAAAGATGAAAACAACAACATAGAACAAGTTTTAATTCCAATTAGTGATGATTTACAAATTCATATCTATAAAGATAAAGATAGACAATACACTCTTGCTTTTACTCCTGTATCTTATCAAAAAGAAGATAGAATTTTACATTTAACCATTAAAAGCTCTGCTTATCAAGATGTCTATGAAGAAAGTGGTAGCAGTACTTTAGCTCGTGCTATGGTTCGTGCTTTTCGAGGAAGTATAAATTTTCGCAATATCCAAAAAGGTGATGAAGTAACCCTATATTATGAACAAAAAAGACGCATGGGTAAACTTTGGGGTGATATAAATATAAAAATGGCAATGGTAGAAATCAATAAAAGCGCTAGAGAAGTCTTTTCTTATAATGATATATTCTATGATCGTGATGGCAAAGAATTAGAATCTTTTTTACTTACAAAACCTGTGAATTACACTAGAATTTCTTCTCCTTTTACAACAGCAAGATATCATCCTATATTAAAACGCTATCGTGCCCATCTTGGTATAGACTATGCTGCACCTACTGGAACTCCTGTGAAAAGTGCTGGCAAAGGAGTAGTAACCTTTATAGGCACAAAAGGTGGTTATGGAAATGTAATTCAAATCAAGCATGACTCAGGTTATATGACTTTATATGCTCATCTTAGTCGTTTTGCAAAAATTAAAAACGGACAAAAGGTAAATCAAGGACAAGTAATTGCATATGTTGGTTCAACAGGTATGAGCACAGGGCCTCATTTGCATTTTGGAGTATATTTAAATAATAAAGCTATAAATCCTGCATCTGTTGTAAAAATCGCCAAATCAGAACTTAGTGGAAAAGCAAAAGAGAATTTTAAACATATCATAGCTGGATACGAGCAGATTGTTAAAGAAGCCCTAGCCTCGAATCAACCTAATCCCCCAAAAGAAGAAGATTTTGAAAACTATATAGAATTTTAATTACTCAACAACGCTTTATCTTTTGCATTGATTAAAGAATTTAGAAGAGTTGCAAGCTCTTCTTTTTCTTTTTCACTAATTTCACAAAAATCTGCATCAATTAATTGTTTCACCAAAGCTTCATTTAACAAATCCCCATCGCCAAATTCTCTAGCTTTTTGAATGATTTTTAACACTCTTAAATCTTTTCTTTCATACATTTTAATCCTTTAAATAAACCACGCTCACAAAACGCTTAGGCGTTTTATCGCGACGATAAGAAAAAAAACTCTCATCATCAAAACTACAAATTCCACAATCTTTAATATTTTCAATGCCTAAATTTTGAGCTTGAAATTTTACCAAGGCTTTTAAATCAAGTTTATTATCTTGAACAAATTCTTTAAATTCTTTTTTAGCAAATTCTAAAATTTCTCCATCTATTTCATAATTTTTAGCACAAATTCCAGGTAAAATAAAAAGATGAAATTTATTCTTATCTAAATGTGAATTTTGCATAGTAATTTGATCAACGCATTCTTTTAGGATATTTTCAAAGCTTCCTTTTCTACCTGAATGCAAAGCTGCTATAATGCCACTTTCATGATATAAGATCAAAGGCAGACAATCCGCACTTAAGACACAAAGAGCAGTATTTTTTTCTTTACTTATAAGTCCATCACAACTGAGATTTTTTAAATTTTCATCATAAATGATAACTTTATGAGAGTGAATTTGATCCATAAAAACACATTTTTCAATATCTTTAAAACCTAAATGAGAAAATAAATTCTCATTATGAATTTTAGCCCTAAAAACATTATAATCCTTATCAAAAGCACAAAAAATACCGACTTTATCATTTTCTAATAAAGATAAGAAATTCTTTCCACTTCTTCCCATGATAATCCTTTGTTTTTACCTTGCAATTGTGCATAAATATAACGAGCAAGCAAATCGCTTTCTATATTTATTTTTCTACCTACTTGATAGTCCTTAAAAAGCGTTTCTTTAAAAGTAATAGGAATAATAGTAAGCCTAATACCATTTTTTAAAATTTCATTGATAGTAAGGCTTACCCCATCAACAGCTATACTTCCTTTTTCTGCCATAAATTTCATAGCTTCTTTAGGTAAAGTTATATGAAAATCCACTCCATTTTCATCCTTTTGAATCTTTTCAAGTATACCAATAAAATCAATATGCCCTTGCATAAGATGTCCATCGATTCTATCGCCATATCTTAAAGCAGGTTCTATATGAACTTTATCTTTTAAATTCTCTATAGCTATATGAGTGCGACTTTCGCGAGAAAGTTCCACTTCAAAACCTCCCTCATAAAGTTTTGTCACACTCAAACAAGCTCCATTTACAGCTATACTATCGCCAAGATTTGGACGATGCTTAGCTGTTAAACTTAAAGTATTGTTTTGATAAGATTGAACTTTGGCAATTTCTCTTATGAGTCCATTAAACATTTTTTACCTTAGAAAATCTTATTTAATAATTTATTTACCGCTTTATCCACTTTATTGCCTGTATTTTTAGCACCATCACTCACGCCGCCACCTACTACATTTTTAATAGAATTTAAAACACTTCCTGCATTTAAATTTACTTTAGGATTTTCTGTAGTTCCTGTAATACTTCCTTTAAAATTAGCTCTATCGAGTTTAATATCAAAAGGCAAATTTAAAGCTCCACTTTTAGAATTTAAAGCTCCTGATTGTACTAAAATATAAGAACGATCTGCTTGCATATTAAGATCAAGCTTGATATTTTCTTTTTTAATCAAAGCTTTAGCATTAGCAGTACGATAAACATCATCTGTAATATCTTTTAATGTTAAAATTTTTAAAGCATTGGTAATAAGATTTGGTTTTAATTTACCCTCTTTCATATCCAAATTAACCTCGCCTTCTTCGCTTAAAAGATTGTAATTTGCCTTCATGTCCGCCTTACCTTGATAAATATCCATAAAATCCAAACCCTGAGCTAGACTACTTAAATCCACTCCGTTTAAATCAGCAAGCAAAAGGTTATCTTTAAATGTGCTTTGAAGTTTTCCTTCAAATAAATTTGGACTATTTACAACAAAATTTAAACTCTTATCAAAACCTACCTTTCCATTAAATTCTGCCTTACCTTTAAGTTTTCTATCTAACAAAAAGCCTAGTTTTGAAAAATCATTTATCTTTAAATTAAAATCCGAATTTAAAAGCATCTTACTTATATCAAAACTTCCTTGTAGTTTTGTAAGATCAGCTAAAGATGAATTTAAAACAGAATCAAATTGAGCGATATTGTTTTTAAAATTAATTTTGGTATTTAAATCATAACTTGTATTGTTTGGAAAATTTTTATTTAAAATTTTACTTAAAGTTGCAGCATTTAAAATGCCTTTAGCCTCTAAATTTGCTTTACCATTAAGGTTGTTAAAATCGATATTATCTAAATTAACTTTTGCATTAACAACCCCACTGGCATAATTTGGCATACCTGCTATAACAAAAAGTTTAGATAAATCAAGTTTATCAATGTTCAAATCAAGTTTTTTACCATTTGAATCAGCTTTGATTACGCCATCTGCCAAATTTGCATTTGCATTTAAATTTTGTATTTGAGTACCTATAATATGAGCTTTTGCATTAAGATCTGCCTTACCTTGTAATTTTTGTCCCGCTATAGCACTAAACTGAGACAAATCATCAATAAAAGCATTTAAATCTGTATTTAACTCACTATTTTTTAAATTATAAGTTCCTTGAAGTTTTTTGATATTAAGTAAATTTGAAGCAAGTAAAGCATTGTAAGAAATATTACTATTTTTTGCATTTGCTTTAGCATCAAGACTAAAAATTGTATTTGGAAGTTCTATTTTAGCAATTTTTTTAAGCTCATTGGTGTTAATCTTTGCATTGTTTATTTTTGCCTCAAGATCGAAATTAGAAAAATCCAAATCCGCATTTAAAAGTTTAGCATTTAAATTTCCAGAAACTAAGGCTCCATATCCTGCAAGAGCTAATAATTTTTCCAAACTTGCTTCATTAATATCTGCAAAAATTTTATTATGTTTCAAACTTGCCTTTACCTCTCCACCAAGTCCGATAACTTGAGCATTTAAACTTGATAAGGCATTATTTACAACACTTGTTTCGCCTATCACGCCCAAACTACCATTTAATCTAGTTTTTGTAAGTTTTTCAAGCTTTGCAAGAGAAGGAATATTTAAATTAAAATCAGTACTTAAAATATTCTTACTCATATCATAAAGAGTTTTTTGGGTTTGTAAGTTAAGATAATCATTGTAAATTTTACTTACAGCATAAATCTTATCTTCTTTAACATTGGCTAAAATTTCTGCTTTAGGATTAGAATTTAAAGGCAAGTCTAAAGAAAAATCTTTTTTTATCGCCTCGTAGTTTATATAGCTTGTATCAAGTTTTATGATAATATTTCCATCAGGTTTTAAATTCTGTGCTGAAATTTTTGCCTGAGCATTTAAAAAACCTTTAGCATAACTAGGATAAGATAAAAGATGAAGTATTTCTTCTATCTTAAGATTTTTTGCATCTAAATTTAAAGCGATAGGGCTGTAATTATACATTCTCACATTTAAAAGTACATTTGAACCTAGTAAGTAACCCCTTCCATCTAAAGTAAAATCACTTGCCTTGCCTTGAATTTTACCGCCAAAAGAAAGGTTTTGATTTAAATTTAAACCTAAATTTTTAGCATAATTTTGCTTTAAAGAAATAAGATAGTCAAGATCAAATCCAAGCTTAAAAGGACTCAAAGCTCCCTGAAGATTAAAATCTGCCATATTTGCGACATTTGCTTGCAATTCAAGGCTTGAAAAACGTAAATTAAAATGCGTGATATTTACATCTAATCCCGCACTTTCTTTGATCTTTTTTTGCGCTATATTTGCCACTATATTATTACCAAAACTTGTGAAAAGTATGGTATAAATAGCAATCAAAAGCACAACAACAAAAGCTATAACTCCATAAAAAATCTTTTTCATTTTTATCCTTTAGTTTATTTTATAAAATAACTTTAGTCTATAAAACTAAACTTTTATAAATATTTTAATTTAAAGTATTGACAAAATTCATTTTTTATAGTATGATATTATCACTCTAAATAAAAGAGTGCTAAAATCAATATTTTTAAGGATGGACAAAAATGAATTTTCAACCTTTAGGAAAGCGTGTTCTAGTCAAACGCGTAGAAGAAACTAAAACAACAGCCTCAGGCATAATTATACCAGATAATGCTAAAGAAAAGCCTTTAATGGGTGAAGTAGTAGCAGTAAGTAAAGAAATCACTGATATTGCAAATGGTGATAAAATCGTGTTTGCTAAATACGGTGGAACAGAAATTAAACTTGATAATAATGAATATTTAGTTTTAAATTTAGATGATATCTTAGGAATTTTAAAATAATTTATAAAATAAGGATAAAAAATGGCAAAAGAAATTATTTTTTCAGATGAAGCAAGAAATAAACTTTATGAGGGCGTTAAAAAACTTAATGACGCGGTAAAAGTAACTATGGGGCCAAGAGGACGCAATGTTTTAATCCAAAAAAGCTTTGGTGCTCCAAGCATTACTAAAGATGGCGTAAGTGTTGCTAAAGAAGTAGAGCTTAAAGATAGTCTTGAAAATATGGGTGCTTCACTCGTAAGAGAAGTAGCGAGTAAAACAGCTGATCAAGCAGGCGATGGAACAACTACTGCAACGGTTTTAGCTCATGCAATTTTCAAAGAAGGTTTAAGAAATATCACAGCAGGTGCAAATCCTATCGAAGTAAAACGCGGTATGGATAAAGCTTGCGAAGCTATAGTAGCAGAACTTAAAAAACTTTCTCGCGAAGTAAAAGATAAAAAAGAAATTGCACAAGTTGCTACAATTTCAGCCAACTCTGATGAAAAAATCGGAAATTTAATCGCTGATGCTATGGAAAAAGTGGGCAAAGATGGTGTTATCACTGTTGAAGAGGCAAAATCAATCAATGATGAATTAAATGTAGTTGAAGGTATGCAATTTGACAGAGGTTATTTAAGCCCTTATTTTATCACTAATGCAGAAAAAATGACAGTAGAGCTTTCAAGCCCTTATATCCTGCTTTTTGATAAAAAAATTACAAATTTAAAAGATTTATTACCGGTTTTAGAACAAATTCAAAAAACAGGCAAACCACTTTTAATTATCGCTGAAGATATTGAAGGTGAAGCGCTTGCAACTTTGGTTGTAAATAAACTTCGCGGTGTTCTTAATATTTCAGCAGTGAAAGCTCCAGGTTTTGGCGATAGAAGAAAAGCTATGCTTGAAGATATAGCGATTTTAACAGGTGGAGAAGTGATTTCTGAAGAACTTGGAAGAACTCTTGAAAGTGCGACTATACAAGATCTTGGACAAGCTTCTAGTGTAATCATCGATAAAGACAATACAACCATAGTAAATGGTGCAGGCGAAAAAGCAAATATTGATGCGAGAGTCAATCAAATCAAAGCACAAATTGCTGAAACAACTTCAGATTATGACAGAGAAAAATTACAAGAAAGACTTGCAAAATTAAGTGGTGGTGTTGCAGTTATTAAAGTAGGTGCAGCAACTGAAACTGAAATGAAAGAGAAAAAAGATCGCGTTGACGATGCTTTAAGCGCTACTAAAGCAGCAGTTGAAGAAGGTATAGTAATCGGTGGTGGTGCAGCGCTTATCAAAGCAAAAGCTAAAATCAAACTTGATTTACAGGGTGATGAAGCAATTGGCGCAGCTATCGTTGAAAGAGCTTTAAGAGCACCTTTAAGACAAATTGCTGAAAATGCAGGATTTGATGCAGGTGTGGTTGTAAATAGCGTAGAAAATGCTAAAGATGAAAACACAGGATTTGATGCTGCAAAAGGTGAATATGTTAATATGCTTGAAAGTGGAATTATCGATCCTGTTAAAGTAGAAAGAGTAGCTTTACTCAATGCAGTTTCTGTAGCTAGTATGCTTTTAACCACAGAAGCAACAATTAGTGAAATTAAAGAAGATAAACCTACTATGCCAGATATGAGCGGTATGGGAGGAATGGGTGGCATGGGCGGAATGATGTAATATCTACTCTAACCTCTTATCAGCAAGGATTTTCCTTGCTGATTACCAATTTAATTTAAAAACACTCCCTTGATTTTCTACAGATTCGCAAATAATCTTAATATCATTATCATCACAAACTTTTTTTACCAAAGAAAGCCCTATACCAAATCCTCCTTGATCGGTATTAAATCTTGTATATCTATCAAAAATATGATTTAAATTTGACTTTGAAATTCCACAACCTGTATCCGCAATACTTAAAAAATTGGCTTTTAAAATTATAGAAATTACTCCACCTTTTTTATTGTATTTAATAGCATTGCTTATAAGATTATCAATCAATTTAGAAATTTGACTTTTAGGAGCAAAAATATTTGCTTGATTTAAATCAAGCTTTAGTGTAATTTTTTTTTGCTCAAAAAATACTTTAAAATATTCCAATCTTTCTTCAAGTAGTATTCTTAAATCAAATTTTTGTTTTTCTGTTTCTAAGGTATTAGGGAAATTATAAAAAACAAGATCAGAGTACACTTGAGACAAACTTTTTGCAGCAAGCTTAATCCTTGTAAATTTAGTATTATCTCCTAAATTTTGATGCTCAAGTTGTTCTATACTCATCAAAATAACACTTAATGGGGTATTGAGTTCATGAGTTGAATCTTTAATAAAACGATTTAGTATGCTGATTTTATCCTCCAAAGGCTTTAGAGCAATTTTTACTAAAATATAAGATATTAAACCCAATATGCAAAAAGCCATAATAGCAAAACTAAAAACTTTCGTTCTAATCCAAAAAAGATCTTTGCCAACATCTTCACCCTGTATTAAAATTTGCAAACCATCGTTAGTATTTACTTCTTCATTGCTAGCATGTCTTAAAAAATAATGATCTGCACTCATAGGAGCAAGGAAAAAAACCTTATTATCACAAATACCTCTACCTTTAAGCTCTATCTTTGCCTTTCTTAAATCAAAATCTATATTACTAAAAACAATCTTTTTAGCATCAAATATAGCAAATTTTAGTGCTGTGCTTTGAGCAATATTTTTTGCACTTATATCTATAGGGGTAAAACGAGAATTTAAGATGCTTATAACAATGTTTCTATGATTTTCTCTCAAAGTGGCACCCTTTAAAACAACTAATTCTTCATATAATTTTTGATACCATAATGCAAAAAAAATAGTTAAAAAAATACCTGTAGTTGTTAGGTAGATTAATAAAATTTGCCTAATGACTTTTTTAGCCATAGCAATATCCCCTGCCTCTTTGATTTATAATTTTTTCTTTTCCTAAAATTTTACGTAAATTTTTCACATAAGCCCTTAAACTTAGCTCACTAGGCTCCTCATCATAATCCCAGAGTTCTTCAAAAATTCTCTCTGTACTTAAAAAGTTGTTTTTATTTTTAAGTAATAAAGACAAAAGCTTAATTTCTTTACTCGGTAAAGTCAAGGCTTTATTATTATGGTAAAGAATTTGTGTAGTAAATTCAAATCTAAATCCATCTCCTAAATCTTCAAAATCTTCATTTTTATGTGAAAAAGCTCTTTTAAGCAAAGCTTTAACCCTGATAGATAACTCGGCAAGTTCAAAAGGTTTTTTTATATAATCATCACAACCTGCGTCAAAGCCTTGTTTTAAATCATTTGTTGTGTTTAAAGAAGTCATGAAAATTGCTGGAGTTTGCTTTCCGCTTTTTCTTAATGCTTTAAGTAATGAAAATCCATCTCCTAAAGGAACTTTTACATCTAAAATCCAAAGATCAAAATATCTTTCATAAGCCATATCTAAAGCTTCTTGCGCATTATCACATAAAAATACTTCATATCCCTCATCGTTTAAAAACTCTTCAATGATCTCACTCAAGCTCAAATCATCTTCTAAAAGTAAAATTTTAGCAGCCATAATTTAAATCTTTCTAACTTCAAATCTCTTAAATATATATCATTGTATCAAAATTCTTATCAATTATTTAATAAAATTTCATTTTTATTTAATTTATTTTTATCTATAATCCTTTCATACAAATAAATTTTTCCTTAAGGAGTTAAAATGCTTCCAAAATGGGATAACAGCTATAGTGTGCACAATGCTAAAATTGATGAGCAGCATAAAAAGCTTTTTAAACTTGCTGCAAAAGTTGAAGTTGTATCAGATAGATCTGTAAGTAAAAATGAAGTCAAAGAACTTTTGGCTGAATTTTTTAATTATATGAAAGATCACTTTAATGATGAAGAAAAATACATGCAGCTAATAGGCTATCCAAATTTAGAAGAACATCGAAAAATACATAAAGAAATCATCCAAACCATGATTAATTTAATCAAAGATATCAAATCAACCAATGATCTTAAAGAAAAACTTTATATAGTGGCTAAAAAGTGGCTTTTAGAACACATACTATATGAAGACATGAAAGTTGAAAAATGGAGAAGTTCTTCTTTGTCTACAGATGATGGTGGCGATGTTAGCTTTGAAGCAGCAGAAGATGAAGATAATGAGCATCCACAATTTTATATTTATACCTGTAATTGTCCTGGTAAAATTCACGATGTTCCTTATAGCATTCATCAAAAAATAGAATTACAAGGTCATAAATTTACTTGTAAAACTTGTAAACAAGCTATAAAATTTTACAAAAAATATTCTTAAGGAGGATAAAATGAAACGCAATGTAAAAACTTATTCTTTTAGAATGCCTTTAGAGCTTAAGGAGCGTTTGGATAATTTAAGTAAAAATCTTTCTAAACCAAAATCAACCATAGTAAAAGAAGCCATAGAGGCTTATCTTAATGAAGTTGAAGATTTTTCTTTTGCTGTTAATGCCCTAGAAGAACTTAAAGATGGGGATTATCAAAAGGCAAGTAAAAAAATAGATAAAATTGTCAAAAATCTTAAACAAACAAAATAAAAAACTTTATCACAATTTTTTTGTGATAAAGACTTATTAATTTTTTATATTAAAATACATTTATGAATATTAAAAATGGAGTTAAAAAAGTGGCTCCGGATGTAGGATTCGAACCTACGACCAATCGGTTAACAGCCGACTACTCTACCGCTGAGCTAATCCGGAATATTTAAAAGTAAAATGTGATTATAGTGAAATTAAAAAACTTTGTCAAGGGTTTTTTCACAAAAATGCATTTTTTATGTAAAAAAATTAATTTACTCCTTAACAATAACACTTTTTAAATTTCTAAAATAAAACAAATTTACCCCATCTTCATATAAATAATCAAGCTTCATTCCATGTGTTTCTAAAATAGTATTTACAATATAAAGCCCTAATCCAAAACTTGATTTTTGTTTTGATCCTTGAGTAAAAGCTTGAGTATAGTATTCTAAAGTATTGTTAAGCTCAGGGCCACGATTTTTAAAACAAATATAATCATCTATAATATCAATTTGCACAAACCCATCTTCAGAATGTTTAATACCATTATCTATCATATTTTTAATCGCCGTAGTAAAAAGTTTAAAATCCACATTTACAAAAAAACTTTCTTCCATAAAAATACGTATATTGCTATCATCTCGCATTGCAATTTCTTTGGCTTCATCTAAAACATCTAAAATATTGTATTTTTTTCTATTTATAAAAGCAGCCCCTGAAGTAATTTGCTCAATAGCAGCAAATTCATTAATTAAAATTTCAAGTCTAGTAAAAACCCCATTTAAGCGCTCTTTATATTTATTATCTTCTATCATTTCTAAAGTTAAAAGCCCTTTAGTAATAGGAGTTTTGAGTTCATGCATAATATTTCTTAAAAAAAACTGACGAGATTGGTTTAACTTTCGAATTTGAACAATAGCTTGATAAAAAGCTTCACTTACTTGTGAAATTTCATCCACCCCAGTGCTTACATCTTCTATATCACCAAGCTTTCCTTGGGCAAATTTATCAATTTGTTTTTTAAGTCTTTTAAGTGGTTTTAATTTTTTAAATATATAAATATAAAGCAATACAAGAATACAAATCACAGCTACAGCTATAGCTTTGATAATAAAATACCTATAGGTTTGATAATCTTGATCCTTATAAAGATAAACCTTTCCATCATAAATAATATTTAAATACACCTGTCTATTATAAGAAATAATCTCGATTAAGCCATTGTTAACCTCAACCCTAGCTAAAACATCACCTCTAAAAAGAATTTTACGGATCTGCTTTGCTTCTGTTATCTCATCCATTTTATTATAATTTTTTGTCTGCTCTTCAAATTCTTTTTCACTGATAACTCCTGCAAAATTTAAGAGCCTTGCATTAGCTATCAAAGAATATTTTGTGTTTAATTCTCTAGTATAATTTTGCTGATCGTATTCTATAAGCCACAAAAAGCCAAGTATAACACTAACCCCAGCAAAAATAAAAATAAAAGTTATAGTATAAAAAATCGAAGATTTATTCATTGAGTAAGCTTATAACCTATTCCACGTATAGAGTGAATATATTTTGGAGTTTTTGGATCATCTCCCATCTTTTGACGAATTCTACTGATAATAACATCTATACTTTTATTACTAGAATCCTCACTAATAGAAGAACAATTATAAACAAGCTCTTCACGACTTACCACTCCACCCTCTTTTTTAATCAAATAGCTTAAAATATCAAATTCAGCATTAGTTAAAGTAAGCTCTTGTCCTTTCATGGTAATAATATGCTTATATTGATCATAAACAAGATCTTTTACGCTTTTTGCTATGGCGCTTTTTGTATTTGAAATACGTCTTAAATGACTTTTAATGCGTGCTTGTAATTCTTTTGGATTATAAGGTTTTGGTAGGTAATCATCTGCTCCAAGCTCTAAAGCATTAACCTTATCTGTAATATCATGTCTTGCGCTTGAAACAATAATAGGCGTATCATACTTTTTACGAATCTCTTCACACACTTCAAGCCCATCAAGCCCTGGCAAAGAAAGGTCTAAAATGATAAGCTGATATTCTTTTAATGCAAGCTTAGAAAGACCTATATAAGGTTCATGAGCTATATCAACTTTCATATCAAATTTTTCCAAATATTCAGCTGTAATTTCTGCTAATTCTAAATCATCTTCTATCATAAGAATATTTGTCATAGTTTTCCTTTATTTTAAACTTAATTTTAATTTTAAACTAAAATTTATAACGAAAGGAAAATCCTTCCGTTATTTTTATTTAAGCACAAGCAAAGTCGCAAAACCATTGCGATATACCCAAACTTTGGTAAATTCTTTTTTATTAACTTGTTTTAAAGCTTGTTCTAAATCTTTTAAATTTTTAATTTCACTTTGTCCAACACCTATGATAATATCACCCTCTTGGAAACCAGAATTTTTTCCTTTGCTCTTTTCTTTAACACTATCAACCAAAACACCATTAACATCTTTTGGAATTTGCAAACGATCCTTAAGTCTTGGATCTAAATTTCTCAAACTCAAACCATCAATCAAATCGCTTTGTACGCCTTTAGGATTTTCTTTTTCACCTTTAAGAATAAAACTTGCTTGCTTATTTTCTCCATCTCTTTCGTAACTTAATGAAATTTTTTGACCAATCTCTAAAGTTCCTATATAATTTTTAAGATCAATAGGACTTTTTATAACCTTATCATTAACTTTAGTAACTAAATCTCCACGCTTAAGCCCTGCTTCATCAGCACTTGAACCTTTTTGAACATCAGTGATTAAAGCTCCTTCTTGATTTTTGTAAGCTTTTTTAGTATCACCTTGCAAAGCTAAAATAGTCACACCTAAAAATCCTCTATCAATCTTGCCTTTTTCAATAAGTTTTTTAGCTATATCTTTAACCATATTTGAAGGTATGGCAAAACCTATGCCGTTATTTCCACCACCACGAGAAAGAATAGCTGAATTAATACCTACTAAATATCCGCGACTATCCACCAAAGCTCCACCTGAATTTCCTGGATTGATAGAAGCATCTGTTTGTATAAAATTTTCATATTGATTTAAACCTATATTGTCTTTATTTAAAGCAGATATTATCCCACTTGTAACACTAAAACCAACTCCAAAAGGATTTCCAAGTGCAAAAACAACATCTCCTTCCATTAAATCATCAGAATTTGTAAAAGTAATAGCTGAAAGATTATTAGCCTCTATTTTTATAACAGCCAAATCTGTTTTTGGATCTTTACCTATAAGTTTTGCTTTATATTCTATGTCGCTTCCTGGTAAATTCACTGTAATCGTATCAGCATCATCTACAACGTGATTATTTGTTACTATATAACCATTTTTTGAAATAATCACCCCTGATCCCAAAGAACTCACCACTTCTTTATCATTTTTTCCTTTTCTTTGAGGAAAATCAAAATCAAAAAATTGTTTAAAATAAGGATCATTAAAAAAATCATCCAAAGGGCTTGGACGATTTGCTCTTGTAATAGTTTTTGAGGTGGAAATATTAACCACTGATTTTTTTGCATCTTTAATAGAATCATGATAAGAAAGCACTGCATTTCCAGCAGCAGGATTCACACGATTAGCCGTTGCAGTCGATTCGTTAAAATTAATACTTGCAGCAAATAAAGCACTTGCTAAACTTAATGATAAAAAAATCTTTTTCATTTTATTTCCTTTTGTTCTTAAAGATAAATTATCTCGTAAAATATTTTACTGTCTTCATAGTATAAAACCGAAAATTTACAAAATTGTAAATAAAACCTTGAGTGATAAAAATTTATAAAACTTGATTGACTTAGGCTAAAGTTTATGTTATAATTTAATCCTCTATAATAATCAAGTAAAAATTTTTAAGGAAATATAACATGAATAGTTTATACGAAACTCTTGGAGTTAGCAAAAACGCTAGTGCAGATGAAATAAAAAAAGCTTACCGTCGCCTAGCTAGAAAATATCATCCTGATATCAACAAAGAAAAAGGTGCTGAAGAAAAATTTAAAGAAATTAATGCTGCTTATGAAATTTTAAGTGACGAAAAAAAACGAGCTCAGTATGACCAATACGGCGATTCTATGTTTGGTGGACAAAGTTTTCATGATTTTTCAAGAAATACTGGTGGGGTAAATTTGGACGATATTTTAAAAGATCTCTTTGGAGGAGGCTTTGGTGGACGCTCAAGAGGGGGTTTTAACGGCTTTTCTTCAAAAGGCTTTAGCAGTGGTTTTGGAGGATTTGGAGGTTTTGAAGAAGAAATTTTAGACAGCAATCTAGAGCTTCACATTCCTTTCGAAAAAGCTGTTAAAGGCGGGGAACATAGTTTTAATTTTCAAGGCGAAACCATTAAATTTAAAATTCCACACGGTATAAAAGAAGGTGAGAAACTAAGAATTCGCTCTAAAGGAAAACAAAGCAGAAATGGAGCTAGAGGCGATTTAATCATTATTGTAAAAATAGAAGAAAGTCCTATTTACACAAGAGAAGATGATGATTTATATCAAAAAGTTGATATTTCTTTAAAAACTGCACTTTTTGGTGGAAAAATAAATATAAAAACACTCAAAGAAGGCAAAGAAGAAGCGACAATTAACATAACGCCTAATTCAAAAAATAACCAAAAAATTCGTTTAAAAGGTTATGGTGTGCAAAATAGAAAAAGTGATATTTATGGG
Organism: Campylobacter sp. BCW_6468; assembly: GCF_001762865.1. Classification (NCBI taxonomy): domain Bacteria; kingdom Pseudomonadati; phylum Campylobacterota; class Epsilonproteobacteria; order Campylobacterales; family Campylobacteraceae; genus Campylobacter; species Campylobacter sp. BCW_6468. The sequence goes on along the minus strand of NZ_MJXQ01000039.1, from coordinate 75,837 downwards.
GATATGTATTTGATTTTAAATGTTGTTTTGCCAAATTTAGATACCCTTGATGAAAAATTTATAGAACTCTTAAAAGAAAAATTACCTTAAAGAAAGGAATAAAATATGGAACAGCATTATGATGAACCTGTATATTTAATCAGTGTTGTGGCTAAAGTTTTAAGCATACATCCACAAACCTTAAGGCAATACGAAAGAGAAGGATTGATAGAGCCAAGTAGAACCGATGGCAAAATAAGACTTTATTCTCAAAGAGATATTGACCGTATTAAACTTATATTGCGTTTAACAAGAGACATGGGAATCAATCTTGCTGGAGTAGATGTTATCTTAAAATTGAAAAACCAACTTCACGAATTTGAAAATTTAATTGATGAACTACGCTTAGAATTAAGCAAACAACAAGATAAAGAAGCGGCTAGTAAAGCCGTTGTTAAGCATAAAAATAGCTTTGATTTGATTTTTTATGAGAAAAAATAAAAAATAATGGATAATTTTTTAGAAATTTTTTTAATCACCGTTGCTATAGCTATAGTTTTAAATGTCATATTTAAAAAATTTGAAATTCCAACTATCATTGGATATATAGCTGCTGGAGAAATCATTTCTGAAATTTATCATTTAAGTGGCAAAGGCGAAATCACTCATATAGCCGAATTTGGTATAGTGTTTTTAATGTTTACCATAGGGCTTGAATTTTCTTTTAAGCATTTAATGGCAATGAAACAAGAAGTTTTTTTAAACGGCTCTTTACAGATGCTTACTTGTGGCTTTGTTTTTATGCTACTTGCTATAGGAATTTTAGGACTTGGAGATAAAAGCGCTACCATAGTAGGCTTTGCACTAGCGCTTTCTTCAACCGCAGTGGTGCTTAAAATTTTAAATGATAATGGCGATATAAATGAGCAATATGGCAGAAAAGCATTGGGAATTTTGCTTTTTCAAGATATAGCCGTTATTCCTTTGCTTTTGCTTGTAGATATTTTTTCATCCAACAATCAAAACATAGAAAAACTCCTTTTTACCAGTTTAATTTCAGCACTTATTTTAATCACTTTATTATTTTTCATAGGTAAATATCTAGTGGATAGAATTTTTAGACTCATTATCCACACTTCTTCTCAGGAAATTTTTATTAGTACTGTTTTATTTATGGTTATTGGAGCAAGTTTTTTAGCAAATTATTTTGGATTTTCTTATTCTTTGGGTGCTTTTATAGCAGGTGCTTTGATAGCAGAAACAAAATATAAACACAAAATAGAAGCGGACTTGATCCCATTTAGAGATTTGCTTTTAGGGCTTTTTTTCATAACTGTAGGCATGCAAATTCAACTTGATGTAGTGGCACAAAATTGGTTTTTAATCATAGTTTTAACCCTTCTTGTAATGGCTTTAAAATTTGGCATAGTTTTTGGCTTTTTATTTCTTTACACCAAAAAAAGAGTAGCGCTTAAAACAGCTTTTGCCATAGCTCAAATTGGCGAATTCGCCCTAGCAATTTTTTCTCTTTTACAAGCAAAAAATATGCTTGATATCAAAACTTCACAAATTTTAATTGTTGTTTCTATTTTAACCATGATTATCACGCCTTTTATTTTAAACAATATAAGAAAAATTACCAATGTTGTAGAAGATATAGCACTTAATACCAACGCTGTGCAAAATATTGACAGCAATATCAAGCTGAAAAATCATCTTGTTGTTTTTGGCTATGGACGCTTAGGACAAGAAGTCGTACAAAAAATCAAAAACACAGGCGTACCTTATCTTGTTTTAGAAAGTGATTTAAATTTAGTAGAACTTGGAGTTAGTCGAGGTGAAAATGTCGTTTTTGCCAATGCTGCTCAAGAAGAAACCTTAAAAATTGCCAATATAGAAGAATGTGCCGTAGCTATTATCACAGTTACAAATGAAGCTAAACTTGAAATTTTATGTCAAGTGCTAGCTAATTATCCAAAACCTATAGACACCATCATTCATGTAAATGGAACTTTAAAAAAGATGCTTTTTTCTAGCATAGATGAAAATATACGCATCATTCGCTCTGAAAAAGTAATCGCTAGAAATTTAGTTCAAGAAGCGCTAGAATGCCGCATTCACAAAAATACCTAAGGAAGAATTTTGACAAAAAATGAAGAAAAAGCCTTACGCGTAAAATACCTAAGAAATCTTGAAAAATTTTTCAATGGCGCTATATCTGCACTTAAAAAAGAAGATTTTGATAAAACTAAATTTGAAGAAAGAATGTTAAAAAATGCTAAATTTTTTGAAAAAAATCCCGCGGTAAATCTTAACTCAACCTATGCAAAAAATCTTGAATTTTTTGTCAATGCTTGTTTAGATTTTTCCAAAGAAAAAAACGAGCTTTTAAATCTTGCCAATGCTTTAGATAAGCAAAAAAAACAAGGTGAGAAAAAAGAAAAACATAAAAATTATTTAAAGGATTATGAATGATTAATGTATTTTTTGATATGGATGGAACTTTAATCGATAGTGCAAATGCCATTTCTTGTGCAGTCAATGAAATAAGACAGGATTTAAACCTAGCCCCACTTTCAAGAGAAATCATTATGCAAACCATCAATACTCCCAATATTGACTGGGCAAAAGAACTTTACAATATAGAAAATTTCCATCATTCTAGTTTTAAAGAAGGCTATGAAAAATATTTTGTCAAGCACTATGAACAAAGCGTGGTGCTTTTTGAAGGAGTAAAAGAACTTTTAGAATTTTTAAAAAGCAAAAATTGTTTTTTAGCTATTGCTACTAACGCCCCGCAAAGCTCACTTTCAAACATACTTAAAAAACACGATATCATTCCTTATTTTGATAAAATTTTAGGCGTAAGTTTAGGCATAGAACCCAAACCTCATCCTATGATGCTAGAGCTTTTAAAAAGCGAGGCTCCATATAAAACAAGCGTTTTTATAGGAGATAGTCAAAAAGATAAAGAATGTGCTAAAAATGCTAATTTGCCTTATTTTCATGCCAAATGGTATCAAAAAAATTTAAAAGAAAATGAATTTAGCAACGCTAGTGAACTTAAAGGCTTTTTGCAAAAGTATTTATAAGTTTTTTAATGAAATTTTAGTTAAAATTAGAAATAAATTTTAAAAAGAGTAAATTATGAGTGAATTATTAATAGAAATTGGTACAGAAGAATTACCTGCTATTCCTTTGCTAAAAGAATTAGCTAATATAGAAAAAAAATGGAACAATGTTTTAGAAGAATACCGCTTGGTAAGTGATTTTAAATTTTATTATACTCCGCGTCGTTTAGTTTTTTTTCATGAAAATTTTGCAGACAAACAAGAAGATAGCTTTGCTGAATTTATAGGAGCACCTAAAAATGTTGCTTATAAAGATGGAGTTTTAACTCCTGCGGGACAAAGCTTCCTGCAAAAAGCAAGGATCAGTGAAAATGAACTCTCTTTTAAAGAAATCAAAGGCAAGGAAGTTTTGTACCATCAAAAAGCTATTAAAGGTTTGCAAAGTCAAGAAATTTTAGGAGAAATGGTAGAAAAATTTCTAAAAAGTCTTAGTTTTGGCAAAAGTATGCGCTGGGGTGCAAATTCTTTTGAATTCATCCGTGCGATCCGTTCTATAGCTTGCATTTTAAATGATGAACTTGTTAATTTTCAAAGCTATGGAGTAAAAAGTACTAAAAAAACTTTCATTCACAGAAGCGTAAGTTATGATTTGCAAGATTTTAACAATGCAAAAGAATATTTTGAACTACTAGAAAAAAACTATATCATCCTTGATCCAATCAAAAGAAAGGAAAAAATACTTGAGCAATTTAAACTCATAGAAAGTCAAAAAAATATACAAATTGGAGAAGATGAAGAGCTTTTAGCTGAAGTAGTTGCTATCACAGAATATCCTAATGCACTTTTAGGAAGTTTTGAAGAAGAATTTTTAGAAATTCCTAGCGAAGTAATCATCACTTCAATGAGAGAAAATCAACGTTATTTTGCAGTTTTTAACGATAAAGGCTTAAGTAATCATTTTATAGTAGTAAGTAATGCAGTATGTAAGGATTATTCAAAAATCATACATGGAAATGAAAGAGTTTTGCGTGCAAGACTTAGCGATGCAATGTTTTTTTATCAAAATGATTTACAAAATGGCTTAAAACCCGAAAAACTTGCCAAAATGACCTATCTTGAAGGTTTAGGCACAATGCAAGATAAAAGTTTAAGAGAGATTAAAATTGCTGAAATTTTATGTCAAATGCTCCATAATGATAAAATCGAAAATATCAGCACAGCACTAAAATACGCCAAAGCAGACTTAGCCACACAAATGGTTTATGAATTTACTGATTTGCAAGGCATTATGGGAAGTTATTATGCGCAAAAAATGGGCTTAGATTATCAAATTTGCTTAGCCATCAAAGAACAATATCTTCCTAATTCCGAACAAGCTCCACTTCCAAGTACAGAATTTTCAAGCATAGTAGCCCTTGCAAACAAGCTTGATACCCTTATAGGACTTTTTAGCATAGGAAAAATTCCAAGCGGAACAAAGGATCCTTATGCCTTAAGAAGAGCTGCCAATGGGATCATTAAAATTGCTTTAAATTTAAATAAAGAATTTGATATCCAAATTTTATTAGAAAAACTTTCAAATCATTATAAAAGCTTTGATATGCAAATTTTAAAAGATTTTATTTTTGAAAGACTTTATACTTTTTATACAGTCAATGCTTCTTTTGTAAAAGCGGTTTTAAGCTCACAAAATACAGATCTTATCCATATCAATCAAAGCGTAAATGCTCTTATAAAACTTAGCAAAAAAGATAATTTTAATGAAAATTTTGCAACCTTTAAAAGACTAGCCAATATCGCCACTAAAAATCCTCATAAAGTTGATGAAAGTCTTTTTGTTCAAGAAGCAGAAAGTAAACTTTACAAAGCTTTTCAAGAAAAAACTAAAGCCAACTCTTTACAAGAAAAACTTGAAAATCTTTTTGCACTTAAGCCTTTTATTGATGAGTTTTTTAATCAAGTGATGATTAATGCTGAAGATGAAAAACTTAAAAATAATCGCCAAGCTTTGGTTTATGAAATTTATGCGGAGTTTTTAAAAATCGCCGATCTTAAAGAGTTAAGCCTATGAAAGCCCTATGGATTCTTTTAAGCCTTACTCTTTGGCTTTTTGGAGCTCAAAATTTAGAACTCATCAAAGGTCAAGCTTTATTTTTAGAACTAGATAAGAAAGATTTTTTATCTTTAAAAAATAATGATAAAAATATTCCCACCTTTGCACATCCTAAAAATCAAGAAAAAATTCTAGCTATTTTTTCCTTACCTTACAAAAATCCCCCGCAAAACACCAAACTTATCGCATTTTATAAAGATAAAAAAGAAGAAATTTTCATAAAAACTTTAGAAGGTAATTATAAAAGTGAAAAATTGCAAATTGAAAACAAAAAGATTTTTCCGCCAAAAACCCTACAAGAACGCATCGCTAAAGAATTAAAAGAAGCCAATGCGATTTACAGCTCTTATACTCCAAAAGCTTTATTTAATGGTGCTTTTAATATACCTTTAAATTCTTTTATCACAAGTGATTTTGGCAAAGCAAGAACTTTTAATGAAAAAGTAGCAAGTTATCACAGCGGAACGGACTTTAGAGCTACCACAGGAACACCTATTTATGCAGCCAATTCAGGTGTAGTAAAAATTGCAAAAGATCGTTATTTCGCAGGAAATTCAGTAGTCATTGATCATGGTTTTGGAATTTATTCACAATATTATCATCTTTCTAAAATCGATGTTAAAGTAGGACAAAAGATAAAAAAAGGCGAACTTATAGGACTTAGCGGAGCTAGTGGTAGGGTAAGTGGGCCGCATTTGCATTTTGGAATTTTAGCTGGAGGCAAACAAGTTGATCCTTTGGATTTTGTATCCAAATTTAATGCTATTTTTCAATGAAATTTAGTGACTTTTTCCATGCTTGGCTCCATGAAAGCTATTATAAAAATGCTGTAAGTATAGGAAAAAACGGAGATTTTTTTACTGCTGTAAGCGTAGGAAATCTTTTTGGCACACTTTTAGCCAAGCATTTTTTAAATTTAATAGATAAAAAAATTTTACAACTCCCTTTAGAACTTGTAGAAATAGGCGCTAATGAAGGATATTTAAGTCGTGATTTTTTATCCGCTTTGCTTGAATTAAGACCTGAAATTTTTTCTCAAATTTCTTTTTTCGTCATAGAACCGCATGAAAAATTAAGAACTTTACAAAAAAAGACTTTAGAAGGAGTGGAATTTACTCACAAAAATAGTCTTAAAGAATGCCATTTTAAGAACGCTTTTTTCTTTTGCAATGAACTTTTTGATAGTTTTGCTTGCGAACTTATAGATCATGATAAAATGGCATTTGTAGAAAATTTTAAACTTATTTTTAAAAATATGGATGAAAATTTAATCACAAAATGCAAAGCTTTAAATCTTAAAAAAGGTGAACTCAGTTTAGAGCTTGAAAATTTTTTTAAAGATTTAAACCAAACTTGTGAGAGATTTATATTTGCGGGATTTGACTATGGAACTTTAAATCCACAAAGTTTTAGCTTAAGAATCTATCAAAAGCACGAAGTTTTTAGCCCTTTTGAAGTATCTTTAAAAGATTTTTTCGGCAAAAGCGATCTAACTTATAATGTCAATTTTACTCATCTTCAAAAACTCATCAAAGAATATGATTTTAAACCTTTAGCTTTTAAAAAACAAAGTCTTGCTTTCATGGATTTTGGTTTTGAAGATTTATTAGAATACGCAAAAAATAAAAACATTAAAACTTACGAAAGTTTTTTATCTCAAGCTAAAATTTTATTTTTTAATTTTGATGAAAAATTTCATTTTTTCGAATTTCAAAAAAACTAAAATTTTATATTTTTCATACTTGCTAAACAAACCCCCTCTCTTAAACCCTCATCAATGACTAGAAGTTTATGTTTATCAAACAAAGCATAAAACAGCAAACAACCTGCACTCAAATAATTTTTTCTCATTGTGCCTACTTCTTTTATAGCTTTTTTTTCTTCCATATGAAAAAGTTTAATAGCATAATTTAAAAAATCCTTATGGTAAAGTTTTTTACCATTTACTTTAGTTGCTTCATACTTTTCATAGCTTATATTTTGTTTTAATGCGCTAAGTGTGGTAGGAACTCCGGAATTTAAAACCACCGTTTTAGCCCCTAAAGAACGAAGTTCCTTTTTAATCATAGCCACCTCATCAAAAGCCCTAAAAGCTAGATGCTTTAAATAGGGATTTGCAATTAAAAAATGAATTTTAAGTTTTTTATCTTTAATATTTATGATAAAATTAGGATATTTTTTTATTAATTTTTTATAAGAAATACAAGATTTATAATAAGAATGGTAATTTTTTTCATAAAAACTAATAATACCAAAATCAAAACTTTTAAAACTTTTTCCAAAAGAAAGCTCACAAGAAGCCCCTCCTAAATCACAATACGCAAACTCTCCCCAAATTTTAAGCCTTCTTAAACCTGATTGCATACCTAAAACACTGATCTTAGCTTCACTTTTGGCATCTATAAGCTTAAAATCAATCCCAAATTCTTTTTTTAAATGGGCAAAAATTTCATTTGTATTGCTTGCCTTTCTAAAAGCTGCAGTCGCTACAGCTCTCGCTTTGCTTAAATCTTGCTCTTTAGCTAAAATACTCAAAGTATTTTTTAATCTTTGTATGGCTTCTTTAGAAATTTCTCCACTTTGATTTAGATTTTTCGCTGCCCCAATAACAAATTCATATTCTTTTAATTTATTTAATTTTTCATCCATTTGTACTGCTCTTAAAGTATTTGAACCAAGATCTATACCTAACATGACTTTCCTTATTTGATTTTATAGTATAATAGCAAAAAAGTTCTAAAGGAAAAATATGCTTTTAGGTGTAAATATCGATCATATTGCAGTGTTAAGACAAGCTAGAATGGTAAATGATCCTGATCTTTTAGAAGCTGCTTTTATAGTAGCTAGACACGGAGATCAAATCACTTTGCATGTAAGAGAAGATCGCCGTCATGCTCAGGATTTTGACTTGGAAAATATTATAAAATTTTGCAAAAGCCCTATCAATTTAGAATGTGCTTTAAATGATGAAATTTTAAATTTAGCTCTTAAACTCAAACCTCACCGCGTTACTTTAGTGCCTGAAAAAAGAGAAGAGCTTACTACAGAAGGGGGGCTTTGTTTAAATCATGCTAAATTAAGACAAAGCATAGAAAAACTTCAAAATGCAAACATTGAAGTTTCACTTTTTATTAATCCTAGTTTAGAAGATATAGAAAAATCAAAAATTTTAAAAGCCCAATTCATAGAGCTTCATACAGGACATTATGCGAATTTGCACAACGCACTTTTTAGTAATATCTCTCATACTGCTTTTGCCTTAAAAGAACTCAATCAAGATAAAAAAACCTTGCAAGCTCAATTTGAAAAAGAATTACAAAATTTAGAACTCTGTGCCAAAAAAGGCCTAGAACTTGGCTTAAAAGTAGCCGCGGGACATGGTTTAAATTACAAAAATGTAAAACCCGTAGTAAAAATTAAAGAAATTTGCGAGCTAAATATAGGACAAAGCATTGTAGCAAGATCTGTATTTACAGGACTTCAAAACGCTATTTTGGAAATGAAAGAACTTATTAAAAGATGAAAAAACTAGCCATTAGTATAGGCGATATAAACGGCATAGGACTTGAAATTTTAGTGCGTTCTCATGAAGAACTAAGCAAAATCTGCACACCTTTTTATTTTATCCACGAAAGCTTGCTTGATAAAGCTTCAAAACTTTTAAATTTAAAACTTTTTAATGCAAAAATCGTAGCTTTTAAAGATGGAAAAGACTATGAGTTTAATTTTGTAAAAAAAGAAAATTCTCTTGAAATTTACTCTTTCTACCTTCCTTTAGGCTTTAAAGTGGATGAAAATTTTGAAATCAAAGCCGGAGAAATAGATACAAAAAGTGGACTTTATGGTTTTTTAAGTTTTAAGGCGGCAAGTTATTTTGTCTATGAAAAACACGCCCATGCCTTGCTTACTCTACCTATACACAAAAAAGCTTGGGAAGATGCAGGACTTAAATACAAAGGACACACCGATGCTTTAAGGGATTTTTTTAAAAAAAATGCCATTATGATGTTAGGTTGCAAAGAACTTTTTGTAGGGCTTTTTAGCGAACATATACCTTTAGCTAAGGTGAGTAAAAAAATCACTTTTAAAAATTTAAGTATCTTTTTAAAAGATTTTTACAAAGAAACACATTTTAAAAAAATGGGGCTTTTAGGTTTTAATCCTCACGCTGGAGATTATGGAGTTATAGGTGGAGAAGAAGAAAAGATCATGGAAAAAGCTATAGCCTTTGTTAATGCCTTTTTACACTCTAAAAAAGATGAAAAATTTTTCAAAAAAGCCTTAAAAGATGAAAATTTACAAAAAGAATTGCTTTTAAATTTTAAAGGCAAGGGCGTTTATCTACCCTATCCTTTAGTGGCTGATACAGCTTTTACTAAGACTGGTTTAAAAAACTGCAATCGTTTAGTGGCTATGTATCACGATCTTGCCCTTGCTCCTTTAAAGGCCTTGTATTTTGATAAAAGCATCAATGTAAGTTTAAATTTACCTATCATACGCGTTAGCGTTGATCATGGCACGGCCTTTGATAAGGCCTATAAAAATGCTAAAATCAACACTAAAAGTTATTTTGAAGCGGCTAAATTTGCAATCAATTTACATTCTAAAGCTTAAATTTAGCCCTAGAATCAATCAAATCTTCTTTAGCTAAGCTGTCTATAAAATCTTGCAAATCTTTATTGGTATTTAAACTTTGAGTGAGTAAATTTTCATATTTATCAACTTTATTTTTAAAAATTTGCTCTAAAACTTCTTTAGTCTTTGTATCTTTTTTTGCTCTTTGCATAAGTTCTAATAAAACCTTAATATAAGCTTCTTGCATGCAATCACTTGCATTGAGTAAAGATAAAATAGGATTTTCCCCTGCTTTTGTATTTTGCATATTTTTTATACAAATTTTTCTTTCTTTAAGCATCTTTTTTGAAATGGCTTTAAAATCTTTTTTCATCTTTTTATCTGCTTTTTTTGAAATATTTTGATATAAACTACTATAGATGTTATCTACTAAAGCAAGTTTTTTATTATCAAATTCATTACGCACACCAATTTTATTGCATATCATAAGTTCATCATCACTTTTGCCATCATATTTGATTTTAGAGCAATCAAAACTAGGTTTTACTTCATCTTTATAAATAAGCTCATCAAAACTCAAAGCCCCTAAACTCGCCAAACTTAAACCAAGCAATAAAATAATTTTTTTCATTATTTACCTTTAAAATTTTTATTTTATTTTAACAAAAATATTTTGAATTTTTTAAGGAAATTAAGCCTTTATTTTATTATAATGCGTTTTTATTTTTTATAAGGAACTTAAAATGCAAAATTACAAAAAAGCTCTTTTTGCACTAGCTCTTAGTGCTTTTTGTATGGGCGTAACTGAATTTGTTATGGCAGGAGTTTTGGTTGATGTTGAAGCGTATTTTAGCGTAGATGCAAAAACCGCGGGCTATCTTACAACCTTATATGCTATAGGTGTTGTTATAGGTGCTCCTCTTATCACCATACCTTTAAGTCGTTTTCATAGACATACACAACTTTTAATCAATCTTGGAATTTTTGCTTTAGCAAATTTCATCATCTTTTTTAGCCAAAATTTCTATCTTACTGCTTTTGCACGCTTTATAGCAGGAACACAACATGGGGTATTTTTTGTCATTGCCACCTTAGCTGTAAGTGCTATAACTCCAGATGATAAAAAATCAAGTGCTCTAGCTATAATGGTCACAGGGCTTACTGTAGCCTTAGTTACTGGAGTGCCGCTTGGAACTTTTATAGGGCATTATTTTGGCTTTAAATTTATCTTTTTACTCATTTTTATCATTACAAGTCTAGCATTTTTTGGAGTATGGCATATGATGCCCAAAAATTTACATCCTAGCCCAACCAGTCTTAAAAATCTAATCCCTGCTTTTTCTCATCAAAATTTGTTAAAAACTTATACTATAACCATTTGTAGTTGTGGGGCTCAATTTGTTCTTTATACTTATTTGCAAAAAATACTTGTAGAAATAAGCGGTTTTAAAGTCCAAGATACAGCTTATATCTTGCTTTTATATGGAATTTGTGCAATTTGTGGGAATTTATGGGGCGGAAAAATAGTAGATAAAAAAGGTGCTATTTTTTCTTTGCGTCTTATTTTAAGCATACAAGTTCTAGTATTTTTAAGTGTATTTCTCACCATGCATTCTAAAATTTTAATCATTTTTAGCGTAGCTTTGATAGGATTTTTTGCCTTTTCAACCATACCTGCACTAAAAATGCTTAGCATTACTAAAGCTAAACGCCATACTTATAAAGTCATAGACAGTACAGTAAGTGTGAATGAAGCAGCTTTTAATGTAGGCATAGCTTTAGCAAGTTTTTTAGGTGGGATTGTTTTAGCAAGATTGGGTATAGAATTTAATGCTTTATTTTCAGCACTTTTTGTAAGCCCTGCTTTGATTTTTGCCTTGCTTTTTGCCAAAGATAAATTAAATTATAAAAAATTTCAAAGAAAAAGTTTTACAAAGGTATAAATTGGAATAGAAATTGCTTGCTTATTTAATGTAAAGTTAAATAAAGGAGGAGAAAATGGTAGTAGATAATACTCAAAAAACATCAAATGCTATCTTTAGCACCACAACTAAAGTTAAAGAAAAAAATACTTCGGCAGATGAATTTCAAGCCACATTAAATGAAGTAAAAAACAAAGAAGAAAAGGAAGATAAAAAAACAAACTCAAGCAAATTTACTAACGAAGACATTGATCTTGGTGCTGTTAGAGAAGATTTTAGATCTTATGCTTGGCAAAAAATGAGAGAAGATCAATACAAAAAAAATGAGGAGACTTTGCTAAATAAGCTTTTTACTACAATTGACGCAGGAAATGCCACAAACAATACAAAGGCTTAATATACAAATCAATCAAAACTCAAACTACATAAACGAGAATTCCAATAATTCTCGTAAAATTTCTAATAACTCTGGATAAAATGAAAAAATTTATTATTTCCTCTATATGAAGAAAATATAGAAAAATTGACCAATTTAATTTATCAAATTCTGTTATAATTTTGCTAAAAACAAAGGAAAATAATGATTTTTATCGATGCTTGCTTTAAAAAACCTACACCCTACACCCCTATTTGGATGATGCGTCAAGCAGGAAGGTATTTGCCAGAATATATGGAAGTAAGAAAACAAGCGGGTGATTTTCTCTCTTTATGCAAAGACTATAAAAAAGCTTCTGAAGTTTCTTTACAGCCTATTGATATTTTAGATGTAGATGCAGCAATCATTTTTTCAGATATCTTAGTTGTTCCTCTTGAAATGGGTATGAATTTACGTTTTGAAAAAGGAGAAGGGCCTGTTTTTGATAATCCTATTTCAACCCTAGAAGATTTAGAAAAACTTGACGATCAAAATGCACATAAAAAATTAAATTATGTCTATGATGCCTTAAAGCTTACAAGAGAAAAATTATCTCAAAACAAGGCTTTAATAGGATTTTGCGGAAGCCCTTGGACTATAGCTACCTATATGATAGAAGGAAGTGGAAGTAAAAATTATGCAAAGTGTAAAAAAATGCTTTATCAAAACCCAGAACTTTTACATAAAATTCTAAACAAACTAACTCAAGTTTTAAAACTTTATTTAGAAGAGCAAATTAAAGCAGGTGCTAATGCTATACAAATTTTTGATAGCTGGGCAAGTGCTTTAGAATATGATAAGTTTTTTGAATTCTCTTTTAATTATATGCTTGAAATTTCAAATTTTATTAAAAGCAAATACCCAAATATACCTGTAATTTTATTCCCTAAAGGCATTAGCGGTTATTTGGATAGAATCGATGGTAATTTTGATGTTTTTGGAGTTGATTGGAGCACTCCGCTTGATTTAGCACGTGATAAACTATCGCACAAATACACTCTTCAAGGCAACATGGAACCTTGTAGACTTTATGATAAAAATGCCATCAAAGAAGGAGTCGGAAAAATACTAAAAACCATGCAAAATAAAGCTCATATTTTCAACTTAGGACATGGGATCTTGCCTGATATTCCTGTTGAAAATGCAAAATATTTTATCAAGCTTGTACAAGAAAGTTCAGCTAAATGAAAATACTCTTTGGTCCTGTTAGCTCAAGGCGTTTTGGAAGATCTTTGGGTATAGATTTAAGCCCTAGTAAAAAACAATGCAATTTTGATTGTGTTTATTGCGAGCTTGATCCAAAAAAAGCCCAAGAAAAACAGGATGAAATTATCAGCATAGATAAAATTATCTCCGAAGTTAAAGTTATGCTTGAAAAAAATGTTGAATTTGATTTTCTTACCCTTACTGCCAACGGAGAGCCTAGTCTTTATCCTTATTTAAATGAGCTTATTTTATCTTTACGCAGCATTGCTAAAGATAAAAAATTGCTTATTTTAAGCAATGGTACAGCTGTATTAGATGAAGACAAATTTAATGCTTTGCTAAAACTAGATGTGGTCAAATTTAGCCTGGATAGTGCAGTTGCTAAAACTTTTTATCGTATTGATAGAGCTTTAAAAAACATTGACTTAGAAAAAATGATAGAAAAAATGGCAGATTTTAGAGCTAGGTTTAATGGAGATTTGATTATGGAAATTCTAGTTGTTAAAGATCTTAATGACAACGAAGAAGAATTTGAAGCACTTAATCAAGCTTTAAAAAAAATCATGCCTTTAAGAGTTGATCTAAGCACCATAGATAGACCTCCTGCTTATGCTGTTAAAAAAGTAAGCGAAGAAAAACTTTTAGAACTTTCTAAACTTATAGATTCTACTCCCATACTCTTAGCCAAAAGACATTATGAAGGTGAAAAACTAAGCTTCAATGAAGAAGAATTATTAAAAATGCTTCATTTGCGCTCACAAAGCGAAATAGACATTGAAGTGAAATTTGATGAACAATCCAAAACTCTCTTAAATCAACTTATCAAAGAAAAAAAGGTAAAAATTCTCGATTTAGCTGGAGTTAAATTTTATAAAGTTTAGGCCTTTGGCAAATACTTTCTAAGTAAAGTTATAAGATCATTTCTACTTACATCACTTAAAACTTCGCTCACACAATCAAAATCCCTAACTTTTTCCTTTGAAAAAAAGATGATATGGCTTTGTGGATGCTGTTTTTTATAAGCACTTAGCAAATTTCTCATTTGCTCAAGATCAAATTTAATTAATTCATAATCAAGTAAAATCAAACGATAAGTCTCCTTGCTTAATTCTTGTTTTAATTGACTAAAAGAATTTATACATATATTTTTATCACATTGTTTTTCTATTATATTAAAAAACAAGGTTGCATCAAAATCATTTTGTTTAAAAAGCAATACATTATTTTGATAAGGGGTTTTAAATTTTAAAGTGCAAACCTTATCAAGCTTGTTTTGCAAAATATTTTCAAGATCTTTTTTTTCAAAAGGTAAAGTTAAAAAATACTCATAATGTGTATTTTTATGCCGACCCATCACTATAAAATCATAATTTTTCTTTACATTTTTATTGAAAATTTTATCCTTGATAAAAATCAAATGAAAGTCATTAACATCAAAACTTAAATTTTTAAAACAAGTGCTTTCTATGCCAAAATACGAAAGTAAATTTGCAAGTAAAAAATTCTCAAGCTCATCATTATTAACTATGGCCACACTTGCTTCAAATTGCAAAACCTTTCCATGAGATGTTCCTATAATGCTTTTATGATGCTCTAAAGCCTCATTTAATTCTAATCTAATTTGATCTTTTTGAGAATTTAAGGCATTTAAAATCAAAGAATTAATTTCTTTATTATACCCTTCATTTAAGCAACGCATTGCATTAGATATATTTACAAGCTGATATAAATTTTCCTCCAATAAATGCAAATATCTATCTTTTTCATGGGATATTTTAGTTAAATTTTGGCTCGTAGTTTCAAATTTTTCCTTTAACAAATCAAGCGCACTATCAACATCAATCTTTTTTTGAAAATTTAAAAAATCATTTTGCATGCAAAAAATTTTTTGATATATTTTGTTTATATTTCTATTTTGCCTAAAAGCAAAAATAAAAAGTGTTAAAGATAAAACAAAAATGCTAGAAAACATACCTATTTTCAGTTGTTCAGTAACACTATCAAGCTTTGAGATATCAATACTTAAATACGCTAAAATTAGATTAAAAATAAAAATTATCCCTGCTAATATCAAATCAATTTTCCTTTATCTTTTGCGCCGCTTTCTTGCCTACAAGCATTGCAAGATCTTTAAAATCAGCCTTATATATAGATTCAAAATTTCCATAATACGCTAAAAGTTTTTGTATAACCCCTGAACTAAGTCCTAAATTTACAAGCTTAGAACTATTCAAGTCCTGTTTTTTCTTAGTATTTTGATGAAAGCTGATAGCAAAACGGTGTGCTTCATCTCTTAATTTCTGTAAGAATTGTAGTTTTTTATCGTTAATGCTTAGACTAAATTCTCCTTTTAAGGAATGAATTTTATCCTTAGCACCCCCTTTAGCTCTATGTGCTTTTGCATCGATTTTTTCTTTTGAAATAGCTAAAATATCGACATTTGCCCCACTACTTACAATGATTTCTTTAGCCAAATCAAGCAAAGCCTTTCCCCCATCTATAAGCCATAAATCAGGAGGAGGTATTTTATCAAAGTCCAAAGCCCTACGCGTTAAAACTTCACGCATTTGATCATAGTCATTTTTATGTTTTAAATGAAATTTTCTATATTTTGACTTATCCCAAGAATTTATTCTATAAGTTACCATAGCTCCAACATTTGCCACGCCTTGCAAATGAGAATTGTCAAAAATTTCTATATCATTTGGTAAATTTTCAAGCTCAAAATAAAACTTTAATTCTTTTTGTATAGTAAAATCATGATTTTTTTGCTCTTTTTCTATATTTAAAAGGGCATTTTGAAAAGCCAAATCACAAATTCTTCTTTTTTCTCCTATTTTAGGGATTTTAATACTGATTTTTTTATCAAACCTTTGGCTTAAAATTTCTTCTAAAAGCACTCTATCTTCAAATTCTTCATAAACATAAATAACATTTGCAAGCAAAGGAATATCCATGCTAAAATTTTCTAAAATCAGTTGCTTATAAATTTCATTTTGATCCCATTGTATATCATTTTTTATAGGAGTAATCTTAGAATTTGCACTGATAATTTTTCCATTTTGCACCACAAAACGCAAGGTTGAAAGCATGGAATTTTCAAAAGCTAAAGCAAATACTTCAAAATCTTCTAATTTTGCAATATCTATTTCAACCTTAACTTCCAAATCTTTAATCATTGCAATCTGATCTCTTACTTTAGCTGCTTCTTCGTAATTTTCATTTTGTGCTAAAACAAGCATTTGTTTTTCTAAGTTTTTAAGCAAAACACTAGGATTTAAAAGTGCGTGTATAGCCTCATCTAAAATTTCAAGGTATTTTTCTTTGCTGATGAGTTTATCACAAGGCGCAAGACAACGAGAAATTTGATAAAAAATACAAGGGGATTTACAACTTGCTTTTTGCTTTAAAGGATAGTATAAATAAAGCGCATCTAAAAGCTCTCTAGCGCCTTTAAAAAAAGGGCCAAAATATTTAATTTTGCTTTTTTTTACTAATTTTCTAGTGATCTCAAAGCGTGGAAATTCTTCTTCAAAATCCACATAAATATAAGGATAAGTTTTATCATCTCTTAGCAAAATATTATATTTTG
The DNA here is from genome assembly GCF_001762865.1 of Campylobacter sp. BCW_6468. Classification (NCBI taxonomy): domain Bacteria; kingdom Pseudomonadati; phylum Campylobacterota; class Epsilonproteobacteria; order Campylobacterales; family Campylobacteraceae; genus Campylobacter; species Campylobacter sp. BCW_6468. The sequence goes on along the minus strand of NZ_MJXQ01000039.1, from coordinate 58,964 downwards.
GATGCAGTTGTTTGATAAAAGAATTTTCTAAAATCAAAGCATCAGCCTCTGAATTAGTAGCAATAAATTCCAAATGCACTGTTTCTTCAATCATTTTTTGAATTCTTAAAGAATTTCTTGGATTTGCATGTAAATTTGGAGTAAAAGCAAAATAAGATCTAACACGATTTTTAAGATTTTTAGCCTTGCCTACATATAAAAGCTTTCCTTCTTGATTGAAGTATTGATAAACGCCAGTACTATTAGGAAGAGTTTTTAACTCATTTTCTAAATTCTCTTTAATCAAGATTAGAACCTTTTTTTATAAGCTCTCTTAAATCTTCAAATTTCTTAAATAATTTTTCATCTTCAAAGCAATTTTTAAATTCACCCTTAGAAAGTTCCAAATAAGAATTTTTAGAGAGTTTTTCATCATTTTTGTTTTTATTTGCCGCATAAGTGTATTTTTGAGAAAAGATTTTTATATCTTTTATATCAACAAATCCACTTAAAGGATATTTCTGTCCATATGCTTTTATGAGAAATTTAATATAAATTTTGCTATCATCATGATTTAATTCTTGATAAGCTGCTGGATGTAAGGTTATTATATTTAAAATATGATTTTTTACATAAATTTTAGCAATCAAACGTTGCTTAGCAAGCGGAAAAGAACTTAAAAAATCTTTGCAAAAAAATAAGGTTTTTAAAGGCTTATAATGAGGTTTATCCATCAATTCATTAATAACAGCACTAGCATTTTTAGTCATCTTAATATTATTTCTTTTTCCCATAAGATGATTTTAGCATTTCTTTTCTTAATTTTCTTCTGTGCTTGCGGATATAAAGGCAACCCTCAATACACAAGCTATGAACAAAATGGTTCAGTAAAAACCATTAAAAAATACGAACAATTACATAGGTGGTAAATAATGAAAAAAGCAGATATTTTAGTTTTAGACTTTGGCTCTCAATACACTCAGCTTATAGCAAGACGCTTAAGGGAACAAGGAGTTTATGCAGAAATTTTACCTTTTAATGTAAGCTTAGCTGATATTAAGGCGAAAGAACCAAAAGGTATTATTTTAAGCGGAGGTCCAGCAAGTGTATATGCAACTGATGCGTATTTTTGCGATAAAGGTATATTTGACTTAAATCTACCTGTTCTTGGAATTTGTTATGGTATGCAGCTTATGGCACATCATTACAAAGCTACAGTAGCACCTGCAGGACATAAAGAATACGGCAAAGCAAACATAGAAATTAAAAAAGATAACGCTTTATTTAAAAATCTTCCAAAAAAACAAACCGTTTGGATGAGTCATTCTGATAAAGTAGAAAATTTACCTCAAGGTTTTGAAGTTTTAGCCACAAGTGAAAATAGCCCTTTTTGTGTTTTTGGAAACGAAGATAAGAAATTCTTTGCTCTACAATTTCACCCAGAAGTACAACACAGCGAATTTGGCAAAAATATCTTAAAAAATTTTGCTAAATATGCTTGCAATTGTGAAAGTGTTTGGAATATGGGTTCTTTTGCAAAAACTCAAGCAGAAAAAATCCGTGAAGAAGTAGGCAATGATAAAGTGCTTTGTGCTGTAAGTGGCGGAGTAGATAGTAGCGTAGTTGCTGCACTTTTAGCTAGCGCTATAAAAGAGCAAGTTATAGTAGTTTTTGTAGATAATGGACTTTTAAGAAGTGGAGAAAAAGAACAAGTTGAATTTATGTTTAAAAACACTTTAGGCATCGATCTCATCAGCATTGATGCAAGTGAAATTTTCTTAAGTCGCTTAGCTAATGTCACAGATCCTGAACAAAAAAGAAAAATCATAGGAAATACCTTTATAGAAGTTTTTGAAGAAGAAGCAAAAAAACATAAAGATGTAAAATATCTTGCCCAAGGCACACTTTATACTGATATCATAGAAAGTTCTGTTGTAGGTGCAAGCAAAACCATTAAAAGCCATCATAATGTAGGGGGCTTACCTGAAAAAATGAATCTTAAACTCATAGAGCCTTTAAAAGAAATTTTTAAAGATGAAGTGCGTGCCTTAGGACTTGAGCTTGGACTTAGCAAAGAAGTAGTTTATCGTCATCCTTTCCCTGGGCCAGGTCTTGCTATACGCATTATGGGAGAAGTAAATCGCGCTAGCTTAGAACTATTACGCAAGGCTGATGTAATTTTACTTGAGGAACTTAAAAGTACAGGTTGGTATGATAAAACTTGGCAAGCATTTTGCGTACTTTTAAATGTTAAAAGCGTTGGAGTTATGGGGGATAACCGCACTTATGATAATGCAGTTTGTATACGCGTTGTAGATGCAAGTGATGGTATGACAGCTACCTTCTCGCATTTACCTTACGAAATTTTAGAAAACATAAGTCGCCGTATCATCAATGAAGTAGAAGGTATAAATCGCGTTGTTTATGATATCTCAAGCAAACCACCTGCAACTATAGAATGGGAATAATCCATTTTTTCTAGCTCTTATTTTTAATATAAAATTTTTATAAAAATAAGGCTAGAATTTATTTAAGAAATTTCAAGGAAGAAATATGCATGGAAAAATAGCTATTTATATGGATTCTACAGGACGTGGAACCGTTACAAACTCAGCAAATACCTTTTTTGACTTTAATCGCCAAATTTGGAATGATAAAAAAAGTATGCCAAGTGTTGGTATGCTTGTGGAATTTAGAACTCTTTCTAGCGAAAAAAAAGCAGAAGACGGCAAACTCGTTCAAACAAGCAAAACCATAACAGGTATAAAACCTTCAAAATTTCAAGAATTCAAAGAAGGGGATTTTATCACTGAGCATGATTTTTGGAAAACTGATAATGATGATGAATTAGAAGACTTGCAAAACTCAAGAAGAAGTGCTTATATAACAGAACTCTATAGAACAACAGACTTTGACACTATAGAAAAAATTCCTCTTTCTTTTACTATACCTCAAGCTATACAAAAATATTTTGCCCATGAAATTTTATCCGTAGAAACGCTTCAAGCCAATCTACAAGATGAAAAGGAAATTCCTTGTATACTTGATTATCTTATACTTAAAAGATTTTTATTTAAAGCTTATGATACTTTAATTTTTATGGATAATAGCATAGACCAAACCCAATTTAGCGCATTAAAAAGCATCATGATGCATTTAGAGAATTCGTATAAGCAAATGATGGCTGATCAAAAACCAAATATCACTAAAATTTTTAACGAAACTTTTTTATCTTTGCAGTGTCATTACCAAGCTTTAGTAGCCACCATAGATACAAGAAAAAATCGTCTAGCCTCACTTGAAGCACAAATGAAAACTTTACAATCTGAAATAAATCTTAAAAGCAATGCGACCGATGCAGACCCTGAAAAACTTAAAGCACGACAAGAAAGATTGGCTAAACTACAAAAAGAAGCAGAATACTACAGAACAACACTAAAAAGACTTGATGCTATAAGGGAAGATTTTTATAAGAAAAATTACAATATTTTCGAAAATGCTTTTAAACTTTCACGAGAAAAACTCTTTAAAAAAATTGTCACAGGTTTAAATCTATGTGCAACCATAATGGATGTCAAAATTTGGCACTTATCTTTAAAATCATCAGGGGTTAAAAATTCTTATTTTACTATGAGTAATATAGAAAATTCTTTCTGTTCTCTTTCTTTTGCAGAACATTACTTAAGTCGCTTAAATAAATCCGCTCTAAATCCTTTTGATCAAAAACTTTTAGTGTATATTCAAAAAATCACAAAAGAACAAAGAAAAAAATTTTTAGTTGTCACATCGGATTTAGATTTATTATGCAAATTAAAAATTGAAAACTTTTCACAAAATCCGTATTATTTAGTAAAATACGCACCTAAAAAAGTAAATTATCAATCTTTAATGCGTGATAACACCTTTGATATAGTCTATATTGATGAAAAACATGTTTGGGAAAATGTTGCCGATATTATTTTACAAGGAAAGCATTTTGACAAATCAGGAAAAACCAAATTTAAATTGATTTAAGACATAGAAATTTAAGCTAAATTAAGTTATAATTTCCTTGCCTAAACAGTTTGTAGTATTTAAAGTGATCCAACACATTTTTATTAACTGCGATTGTGTGATTTACCGTGTTCTGTGGCATCGTTTGAGCTTTGAAAAAAGTGAGAAGTTGCAGCCTTTAAAAATTACCTAGCGGTTTTCTTTGACTTTTTGGGGTCAATCTTTGTTAAACGGCTGTTTGGGTTTAAAAGGAGATATAAATGAAAATAATGATTTTGGGTAGTGGTGCAAGAGAATATTCTATTGCTTTAGCCTTAAGAAGAGTAGACAAAAATTTAGAGTTTTATTTTGCTCCTGGAAATGGCGCTACCGAAAGTCTTGGAACAAATTTAAACCTAAAAGATCCAGTAGTTTTAGCAACCTATGCAAAAGAAAAAGGTTTTGATCTTTGTATAGTAGGAAGTGAAAATTTTTTAGCTGAAGGGGTTGTAGATATTTTTAAACAACAAGGACTTGCTATTTTTGGGCCAAGTAAAGCTGCTGCAATGCTTGAAACCTCAAAATCTTTTATGAAAAGCTTTCTTAAAAAATACCGTATCAAAACAGCCAAATTTTTAAACACAAATGACATTGAAAAAGCAAAAAATTTTATATATAGTTTAACCCCTCCTATAGTAGTAAAAGCCGATGGACTTTGCGCAGGAAAAGGTGTTATCATAGCTAAAACTCATGAAGAAGCCATAGAAGAAACGGCTAAAATGCTGAGCGGAGAAAGCTTTGGAGATGCTGGAAAACTCGTTGTAATTGAAGAATTTTTAGATGGTTATGAATTAAGCATTTTTGCAGTATGTGATGGCAATGATTTTGTTTTACTTCCTGCAGCACAAGATCACAAAAAATTACTCGATAATGATCAAGGGCCAAATACTGGTGGAATGGGTGCTTACGCTCCTAGCTCTTTGGCAAATGAAAGCTTGCTTAGAAAAGTTCAAAAAGATATTATTTTACCAACTTTAGCAGGTATGAAAAAAGAAGGAGCGGAATTTTGTGGTGTTTTATTTATAGGTGCTATGATCGTTGGAAATAAACCTTACGTATTAGAATTTAACGTTCGCTTTGGCGATCCTGAATGTGAAGTTTTAATGCCTTTAATCGAAGATCCTTTAGAACTTATTTTAGCTGCTACTCAAAGACGCTTAAGACACTCAAAAATCAAAATCAAAAAAGAATTTGCAGTAGGGGTTGTATGCGCAAGTGAAAACTATCCTTACAAAAGTTCACCAAAAAGTGAAATTACTGTAAATAACATTCCTGAAAACTCTCATATTTCTTATGCTGGAGTAAGCCTAGAAGATGGCAAATTAATGGCTGATGGTGGAAGAGTTTTAGTTTGCGTTGGCACAGGAAAAAGTATAGAAGAAGCGCAAAAAAATGCTTATAAACTTTGTGATAATGTAAATTTCAAAGGAAAACAATACAGAAAAGACATCGCTCATCAGGTTCTGAAATGAAAGAAAATTTACAAGACCGCTTAGAGCGTGAAAATCTAAAAATAGCAAGTTTTGGAAAAAGAGTTCTAGCTTTTTTAATCGATGATATGGTTATTTCTTTGATTGTGTTTATCATTTTTTATGATCGTCTAATCCAAGCAAAAGATTTATTTGAAACAACTCAAATTGTAGGAAATTTTTACCTTGGCTTCATCTTGCTTCATTTTAGTTATCAAGCAATTTTTACTTATCTTTATGGAGCAAGTTTGGGAAAAATATTATGCAAAATTATCATCTTGGATGAAAATCTTCTTGACAAACCCAATCTCATTCAAAGTTGCATCAGGTCTGCCGTAAGACAAGTTAGTGCTATGGCGTTTATGCTTGGATTTGCTTGGGCTTTAAGCAATGATTTACGCAAAGCTTGGGAGGATTATCTAGCAAGGACAATAGTAGTCGATGTGGCGTAAATTTTCCCTATTGCTAGGAACTAGCATAGCTTTAAATGCAGCACAAGTTGATATTTACGCTCTTGATGCAAAAAAAGAAGGTGATATTCTTACTGCGAACAATGATGTTATTATTTTTTCTGATTTTTATTTCATCACTGCCAATAAAGCAATTTACAATGAAAAAACCGGAGATGTTGAGCTTTTTGGCGATGTTAACATCCTAAGGGGACAAAACGAAAGATCACATTCTGATTATGCTAAAATCAACCTAAATTCCAATCAAGCCGATTTTAGTAATTTTTTCTTTTCCAATAACAATCTTGAAGTATGGTTTCAAAGCAAAACAAGCCATCTAAATGATAAAGTCTTTGAAAGCAAAGTTTCAGCAGTTTCAAGCTGCAATGTTGAAGATCCTGATTGGGAAATTCGTTTTTCAAAAGGCTGGCTTAACCGGGAAACCAATTTTGTTCATCTTTACAATGCAAGATTATATGTTAAAAATACCCCAGTTTTTTATCTACCTTATTTTGGATTTAGCGCTGATACTCATAGACAAAGCGGGCTTTTAATCCCAAAAATCGTTTTAAAAAGTAGCGAAGGCTTATACTATGAACAACCTATTTATATAGCCACTCAAGAAAATTGGGATTTAGAACTTGATCCACAAATTCGAACAAACCGTGGTTTTGGACTTTATTCTACTTTAAGATTTCTTGATTCTCCATATTCAACAGGAGAATTAAATTTTGGTGCTTTTAGGGAAAATAGCTCCTATTTTCACGATGAAAATTTGAAAAATCAAACCCACTATGGAATAGAACTAAAATACTCAAGAGATGATTTAATCAAATCTTTACTCAGTGATAATTTTCAAGAAGGCCTATGGATAGATGCAACCTATCTCAACGATGTGGATTATTTAAATTTAGGAAGTAGGGATTATCGAGATCTTAACTCGCTTGTAACCTCCAAAATCAATTATTTTTTAGCTGATGAAAACAATTTTTATGGAGCTTATGCAAGATATTATATCGACACATCTAAACTTAGCAACAATACAACCTTGCAAGAATATCCAAGCTTTCAATATCATAGATTTTTAAATAACCTTTTTGATGAACGCCTGCGTTATTCATTTGATGCTTCATTTCATAATTTTTACCGACCTGCTGGTTCTTATGCAAATGAGCTAAATTTAGACTTGCCTATCTCGTATCACAACGCTTTTTTTGGAGACTTTTTACACTTTACTTTTACAGAAAGATTTTATGCTTCTTTTGTAAATTATAGCAACGATCCCGAAAGAAACCATGAGCATTATTTCAGAAACACTCATGATTTTAATCTCTACACCGATCTTTCAAAAGCTTATGAAAATTTCTTTCATACTTTAAATTTAGGGGTGAATTACATTTTACCAGGAGCAAAATCAGGTAAAATCACGCAAGATTATCTTGAAGAATACGACAAAGAAAACGAACATACAAGTCTTTATGCTGTGCAATATTTCTATAACAACGAAGGACAAAAAAAACTCAAACACAGAATTTCACTTGACTATCTCAATAAACAAAATGAATTCTATGAACTTGAAAATCTTTTAACTTATTATTTTAATGAAAACATCAATCTCAACAGCGAAGTGCTTTACTCTTATGAGCAAAGTCGCTTTACCAATGTCATCAGCCAAATAGAAGTCAATACAAATTCAAAATTTAATTGGATGTTTTCTCATGCTTATCAAAACGATGAGTATGGAAAATATAGCTTTATTGGTACAAGAGCAAATTATATTGCCACACCTAATTACAATTTATTTGGTGGAATTTGGTTTGATACTCAAAGAGCTCATGCAAACATGTGGGAACTTGGCTATACCTACCAAAGAAAATGTTGGAACTATTCTTTAATGTATAGAGAAAGAATCGATCCACAACTCACAAGTGGTGGCATCACAGCTAAAAATCAAAGCGGAGTTTATTTTATTTTCAACTTCTATCCTTTAGGAGGAGTAAAATACGATTTCTCTTTAGCAGAAAGTGAAAACAAAATTTAAAAAGGATGAAATTTGCTAAATATTTTAAAAAATTTTACGAATTTATTATCTGGTAAAAAAGGAAAAATAATGCAATACAGCATAGAAATTAACAAAAATACAGAAATATTTGATATAGACAAAGTCGCCAAACAAGCTGCCGGTGCTGTTTTAATGAGACAAGGCAAAAGCGTTGTTCTAGCTACAGTTGCAAGAGAAGAAAAACAAGTTGAAGAAGATTTTTTACCTCTAACCGTCCAATACATCGAAAAAGCTTATGCCGCAGGAAAAATCCCTGGTGGTTATGTCAAAAGAGAAACCAAGCCAAGCGATGCAGAAACCTTAACAGCACGCATTATTGATAGAAGCTTACGCCCTCTTTTTCCAAAAGGCTATGCTTATCCGACTCAAATCGTTGTGATGGTTCTCTCAGCTGATCCTAAAGTAGATTTACAAGTAATGAGCTTAAATGCCGCAAGCGTGGCACTTTATCTTAGTGATATACCTATGAAAGCTCCAGTATGTGGTGTGCGTATAGGAAAGATAGATGGAAATTTCATACTCAATCCAAACAATGAAGAGCTTCAAAATAGCACCCTAGATCTCTATGTAGCAGGTGTAAAAGATGAGCTTTTGATGATAGAAATGAGAGCCTTACCTGATCAAAAAGAAAATGAAATCTTTATCGAAGCTCCTTATGCTGATGTTTTAACTCAAACCACTTCACAAAATATGAATGAACTTAGCGAAGATGAAATTTTAGAAGCTCTAAATTTAGCTCAAAAAGCTATATTAAATGGTTCAAATGCTTATGAAGAAGCCTTTAGCAAACACAAAAAAAATTCTCAAATCGAACTAAAAAATGAGATTGAACATCCTGAAATTTTAGCTTTTATAGAAAATAATTTCCAAAAACAAATCAAAGAAGCCATCAATCAAATGGCAAAAAGCGAAAGAGCAAGCGAACTAAATAAAATCGCTAAAGAAATTTTAAATCTTGAAATCACTAAAGACTGGAGCGAAGAAAGTGTCTTAAATACCTTAGCTAAAGTCAAACGCAAACTTATTCGTGAGCAAATTTTAAATGAAGGCAAAAGAGCTGATGGTAGAAGTTTAAACGAGGTTCGTCCTATTAGTATAGAAACCAACATCTTACCAAACGCTCATGGTTCTTGTCTTTTCACTCGTGGACAAACTCAAGCCCTAGTGGTTGCAACCTTAGGCGGAGAAAACGATTCTCAAATGATAGACTTGCTTACAGAAAAAAATCCTATAAGCGAACGCTTTATGGTAAATTATAATTTTCCAGGTTTTTCAGTAGGCGAAGCAAGTCCTATCAAAGCTCCAGGAAGAAGAGAACTAGGACATGGAAATTTAGCCAAAAGAGCACTTTATCCAAGTGTGGATGAAAACTATCCTTATGTAATCCGCTTAGTCAGTGAAATTTTAGAAAGCAATGGCTCAAGTTCCATGGCAACGGTTTGTGGCGGATCTTTAGCCTTAAAAGCAGCAGGAGTGCCAAGCTTAAAACTTGTTGCAGGAGTAGCCATGGGGCTTATCTTTGAAGATAACAAGTATGCTGTTTTAACAGATATCATGGGACTTGAAGATCATGATGGGGATATGGACTTTAAAGTAGCAGGAAGCAAAGACGGCGTTACTGCTCTTCAAATGGATATAAAACTAGGTGGAATCGATCAAGAAATACTAAAACAAGCTTTATATCAAGCCAAAGAAGGAAGAATTCACATTCTAAATATCATGGAAGAAGCCGCCAAAGAAATCATAGTCAATGAAGAAGTTTTACCTAAACTTGAGCTTTTTAGCGTTGATCCTTCAAAAATCGTTGATATCATAGGACAAGCCGGAAAAACCATCAAAGAAATCGTAGAAAAATTTGGCGTTTCTATAGACTTAGATCGCGAAAAAGGTGAAGTAAAAATAGCAGGTAGTCAAAACGAGCAAATCAAAGCCGCAAAAGACTACATCATAAACATCACAAGCTCTCAAAAAGGAACTAAAAAAGGCCCTAAAGACAAAGATATATCAGGCTTTGAACTTGGGCAAGAATTTCAAGGTATTGTTAAAAAAATCGCTCCTTTTGGAGCCTTTGTGGAACTTAAAAATGGTGTTGATGGTTTATTGCATAGTTCAAAAAGCAAGCATCTTAATTTAAGCGAAAACCAAAGCTTAAAAGTTAAAATCAGCGAAATTAAAAACGGAAAAATTTCTGTGGATTTGTGTGAGTGAGTGAATTTCTAACTCATCCTTTTGAGCCTTTTTTTGACAAAGATTCTAAAATCTTAATTTTAGGATCTTTTCCTTCGGTAAAATCAAGACAAGATGGCTTTTATTATCAACACCCAAGAAATCGTTTTTGGCCTATACTAGAAACACTTTTTGATGTAAGATTAGAAAATATCACAGAACAACAAGCCTTTTTAAGAAAAAAACATATCGCTCTTTGGGATGTACTTCAAAGTTGCAAGATAAAAAATTCAGATGATAAAACCATAAGTTATGCAAAAGCCAATGATTTAAACCTAATCCTTTCTCAAACCAAAATTCAAGCCATTTTTACTACAGGACAAAGTGCTTATAGATTTTTTGTTAAATTCCACCCTCACTTAGAAGCCATAGCTCTACCCTCAACTTCTCCTGCAAATTTAAATTTTTCTTTTGAACAGCTTTTGCAAAACTATGAAATAATCAAAAAATTTACAAAATAACAAACTAAGCATTACCCCCAAGTAAAACAAGAAAAAAGCTATTTAATATCTAGCTTTTGCGTGTTATCCTTGAATTCAAATTCCACTCTCTTAGCTCCAAAACCTTTAGCAATAGCTTCTAAAGTATCCTTAGCACTTTTATGAATTTTGCTTTCTAAATTTTGGATAAGATTTAAAGACAAGTCTTTAACCTCATCTTTGGCTTCTTTTATGAGTTTGTTTTTATCACTTTCGCTAAAACTAATCCCCGTACTATTGATAGAATCAGGCAGTAAAAAAGGTAAAAATTTAGCATTTTTTTCATCATAAAATTTCATATCTATGATGCTGTGTTTGTATCTACACTCTGGCATGATGATCTTATAAGCATCGTCCCCTAAAGGCAAAATATCAAAGTTTTTATCCCTTAAATCATACAAGAAAGTGATCTCAAATTCAAAAATCAAAGCAATCTGTCTTTCACTCAAAGACCATCCTAAAAGATTTTTCCAAATTCCATTAAAAGCGCTGTCTTTTTTAGTGACAATCTCTTTACTAAAAACTTGAAAAACACTTAATTCTCCTATGGATTTAAGCTGCATGATATCGCTAAAACTTTGCGTACTTTTTTCTTCTATTTTAGGGCTTTTATACTGCCTAAAAAGCACTACAAACAAAAGCACAAGCAAAATCATCACTAAAACAAATAAAATCATTTCCATTTTAAACCTTTCTAAATTTATAAACCTTGATTTGAAAAGATATATTTTTTCTCAAACGCCAAGAAAATAAAAGCATTAATGATAAAAATCAAACACACAAAAGTAAAAACAAATTCCACGCTAAAATGTGAAGCCATAATCCCTCCGCCAAAAGCTCCACAAAAATTTCCCAAAAATTGACAAGTTTGATTAAAACCAAAAATCACACTTAAATTTTTAGCACTCACACTTTTTTTAAGCAAGGCATTCACACAAGGCAAAAGCCCTCCAAGTCCTACACCTATAAGTAAACGCACGAAAATAAGCGTATAAACATTACTTACTACAGCCTGCAAATAAAAGCAAATTCCACAAAATATCAAAGCTCCAAAAATAATCTTACTAGGCCCTATCTTATCGGCGATTTTTCCAAGTTTTGGTGCGAAAAAAAGATTGCTAATCCCACTTGCAGCCACTACTATACCCGCCCAAAGAGCCAAATTTCCACCTTGATGAATTTGCTCAACATAGATACTTAAAATCGGCATCACTCCAAAAGTACCAAATTGTATCACAAAAGTAGTGATAAAAAGAACGATAATAAGGGTTTTGTTTTCTTTCACTTTTTGAGTATTTTTCTTCGCCTCTTTTTGAATTTTTCTCTCATGGATGAAAAAATAAATCGTCACAAAAGAACAAGCGATCAAAAAAGCCACCATATCAAAAACCGTACTAATACTAAAAAATTCAGTCACAAAGCCACCAAACAAAGGCCCAAGCAAACTTCCACTTATAGAAGCCGTAGAAAGAGTTCCTAAAGCATAAGCGACTTTTTCTTTAGGTGCTATCACAGCAATAAACACAACAGCAGCAGAAGTAAAACCCGAAATTATCCCTGTTAAACCCCGCACAAAAACTACTTCTAAAGCACTATGAGCAAAGCTAAGCCATAAAGTTAAAACCGACATCCCAAAACTTGCACGAAGAAGCATATTTTTATAACCATACTTTGCACCCAAAAAAGCCCACAAAGGTGAAAAAACAGCCATAAAAAGTGGAGTGATCCCAAAAGCAAGCCCTGAGTAAAACGCTATTTCACTCGTATCAACATGTCCTAGTTCTTTGATATAAAAAGGCAAAATCGGAGCGATTTGACTAAGCCCCATACTTGTGGTAAAAACACCAAACCAACACACAAGCAAAGTTCTATTGAAATTTTCCATGGATTTATTGTATGATATTTTTTATAATTTTTAATTAAAACTCAAGGATAAAAATGAAAAAAATACTCTTTATATGCTTAGGCAATATATGCCGTTCGCCTATGGCAGAATTTATCATGAAAGATCTTGTCAAAAAAGCAAATTTAGAAAAAGAATTTTTTATAAGCAGTGCTGGAACTTCAGGAGAACACGATGGAGAAGGTATGCACTATGGCACCAAAAACAAACTTGCTCAACTTAACATAGAACACAAAAACTTCACAAGCAAAAAACTCACTCAAAAGCTTTGCGATGAAAGCGATTTTTTAATCACCATGGACAATTCTAACTTCAAAAATGTTTTAAAAAACTTCACCAACACCCAAAACAAAGTTTTAAAAATCACTGATTTTAGTCCTAGTCTAAACTACGATGAAGTCCCTGATCCTTGGTATAGTGGGAATTTTGATGAAACTTATAAAATTTTATCCCTAGCTTGTAAAAATTTACTTGTTTTTTTATCAAAATAATTTAAAACAACATATATTACTTCTCGTTTACTTTTTAGGCTTATACTTCTAAACGAACCGAAAAACATTCATAAGAAAAACTCCTTAAAATTACACGCCTAGCTTAAATCCCTTTAGCTAGGCTTTTCTTTAGATGTTTTTATCCTTCGGATTTAAAATTTTTACTATTTTAAGTGCTTCTTAAGAAAAAACTCCAAATTTATGTGCTACAATTACAATGTTTTATTAATTTTTGACAAGGAGAATTCTCATGAAACTAGTTAAACTTAGTTTAGTTGCAGCTCTTGCTGCAAGTGCTTTTTCAGCAGCTAACGCTACTCCACTTGAAGAAGCGATCAAAGATATCGATGTATCTGGAGTATTAAGATACAGATATGAAAGTAGCAATCCATGGAGCAATGCAAATTTTGGTTCTGGTATTTCTGGAAAACAAGATCATAAATACAGAGCACAAGTTAACTTCAGCGGTGCTATATCAGACAACTTTAAAGCTTTCGTTCAATTTGACTACAACTCACAAGATGGTGGTTATGGCACAGATAGCATCAGTAACACAAGCGATACTTTAACAGTTCGTCAATTATATTTAACTTATACAAATGAAGATGTTGCTACAAGCGTAATCGCTGGTAAACAACAACTAAACACTATCTGGACTGACAATGGTATCGATGGTTTAGTTGGAACAGGTGTTAAAGTAGTAAACAACAGCATCGATGGTTTAACTCTAGCTGCTTTTGCAATGGATAGCTTCAATGAAGCTTCAGATACTACTGTAACAATTACTCAAGATGGTAGTCAAAAAATTACAGGAGTTCAATTTAATCGTGGAAATCCTAAAGGTGATAGTGATGTAAGTGGTGCTTTAGATTGGAGCAAAAATATTTATGGTGCTGCAGCTATCGGCTCTTATGATATCGCTGGTGGACAATTCAACCCACAATTATGGTTAGCTTATATGAGTGATAATGCATTCTTATATGCTTTAGATGCAGCTTATAGCACAACTATCTTTGATGGAATTAACTGGACTATCGAAGGTGCTTACCTAGGAAATTCTGTAGATAATAAACTTAAAGATAGATTAGATGCAGCAAATGGTAATTTCTTTGCTTTAAGAGGCACTGTTGAGGTAAATGGTTGGGATGCAAGTCTTGGTGGTTTATACTATGGTAAAAAAGATAAAATTACTGTAACTACAATCGAAGATCAAGGTAATCTTGGCTCTTTACTAGCAGGTGAGGAAATTTTCTATACTAGAGGATCTAACCTAAATGGTGATTTAGGTAGAAATATCTTCGGTTATGTAACTGGTGGATATACTTTCAACGAAGCAGTTCGCGTTGGTGCTGATTTTGTATACGGTGGAACAAAAACAAATATAATTGGTCAAGGTGGTAAAAAACTTGAAGCTGTTGCAAGAGTAGATTACAAATACTCTCCAAAACTTAACTTCTCAGCATTCTACTCTTATGTAAATGTTGATACAGATCCTGAAAGCACTCATCATGATGCTGTAAAACTTCAAGCTCTTTACAAATTCTAAGAAGCTTTTAAGTCTAACTTCAAGGCGGGGTTTTGCTCCGCCTTTTTTTATGCCTGATTTTTAAAACTTAAATTTATATAAAAAGATTTTCCCAAGCTAAAAAGCTTTAGGAAAATTAAGACTTAAACCAATTAGCGATTTTTTCAAAAAGTCCTTTTTGCTCTTGATGCATACCATCTTTGATACCAAAACTTTCACTTAGTTTTTCTAAAAGTTCTTTTTGTTCATCGTTTAAAGAAGTTGGGAATTTGATAGAAATTTGAACGATTTGATTTCCCATGCGAAAACTATGAACATCTTTTACCCCTTCTTTTTCAAGAACAAATCTTTGTCCATCTTTAGCACCCTTTGGTAAATTTAAGGTCGCTTCACCGCGTATGGTGGGTACTTTTATACTCTCTCCTAAGATAGCCTGGGTAAAAAACACTGGAAATTCTATATATATATCATCATCATCTCTTATAAAAGTATCATCTTCAGCAGCGATGATCTTAACATACATATCCCCTCTAGTACCATTTTTTAAGATATTGCCTTTAGCATTGACACGAAGCTTCATACCTGTATCTACACCTTCTGGGATATTAAGCTCGACACTATCTTTGCTTTCATTATAACCCAAACCTTTACAATCACTACATTTTTCACTAGCTTTTTCTCCAATTCCTTGACAATCAGGGCAAGTTTGTGCAAAAGTGATAAAACCTTGAGAAACTCCAACTTGTCCTCTACCTTGACACTTTGGACAAGTTTGAAGCTTTCCATCTTTAGCCCCTGTTCCATTACAAGTTTTACAAGAGCATTTATAAGTAAAGTCTATATTTTTCTTACAACCAAAAACCGCTTCTTTAAAACTTAATTTTAAATTAACGATAAAATCTGAAGGGATTTTCTCATCATTTGAACTTTTTCTACGACGCGATGAGCCAAAGCCTTCTCCAAAAAAACTAGAAAATATATCTCCTAAATCCTCAAAACCACCAAAACCTGAGCTACTAGAACCAAATCCACCGCCTTTTAAAGCATCTTTTCCGTATCTATCATAAATAGCTCGCTTTTCATCATTGCTTAAAACTTCATAGGCTTCATTAACAAGCTTGAATTTATCTTCTGCTTCTTTATCACCTTGGTTTCTATCAGGATGATATTTTAAAGCCATTTTTCTATAGGCTTTTTTTATGGTTTCTTTATCAGCATTTTGCGTGATTTCAAGAATTTCATAATAACTTATTTCCACATTATTCCTTTAAAAAATTTAAAATTTTACTAGAATTTTAATTTTAAAAATTCAAAAATATAATTTTAGCAAAAATAAAATCAATAATTTATCAAATTTTAAATAAAATTATGTAAAGATTTTAAAGACTACATAAAAATTTACAAGGACACTAGAATGATTAATGTGTTGATGATAGAAGATGATCCTGACTTTGCACAATTATTATCTGAATATTTAGCGCAATTTAATATTAAAATCACAAATTTTGAAAATCCTAAAAGTGCTTTAAATGTGGGTATTCAAGGCTATGATTGTCTGATTTTAGATTTAACTTTACCTGGAATTGATGGTCTTGAAGTCTGTAGAGAAATCCGACAAAAAAGCAATATTCCTATTATCATCTCATCGGCTAGAGGTGACTTAAGCGATAAAGTTGTGGGGCTTCAAATCGGTGCTGATGATTATCTACCAAAGCCTTACGATCCAAAAGAAATGTATGCAAGGATTATGAGTCTTATTCGTCGCACAAAAAGAGTTGAACACACTAATAATGAAAATATTAACTCTGCTTTCAAAATTGATGAAAGAAGACATGAGATCACCTATGAAGATAAGGTTTTAACACTTACTCCTGCTGAATTTGAAATTTTAGAATACCTTATCCAACAACACGGATATAGTGTTTCAAGAGAACAGCTTGTAAGTCGCTGTAAAAATCTAAAAGATAAAGATTCTAAAAGCCTTGATGTTATCATCGGTCGTTTAAGGGTAAAAATAGGAGATAGTTCAAAATCTCCAAAACATATTTTTTCTGTTAGAGGTATAGGATATAAACTGATAGGATGACAAAAAATTATTCTATTCATACCAAACTGATTATTTTATTTGTTGTTACTTTTTTCTTGGTTTGTGTGCTTTTTATCGTTCTTTTAAAAATAGAAGGGAATACCTATAATGAAGAAGAAAGTTTAAAACAAGAAAATCTTATAAAAAATTTACTCATCTCCTATGAAAACACTTCAGGTGTTGAAATAGGAGCTTATCTTGGAAACAGCGGTTTTAACGCTATACAAAATCCCAATCTTGTAAAAGCTATAAGAAATAATGGACAATCACTTTTTAAAGCAGGCGGAGAGCTTTGTACTCTTTCTTCTTTAAAATATCATAGCAATCTTTATTTTGATGTTCAATGTAAAGATTTTGATGGCTTGTATGAAGAAAATACTAGTGATAGGGTTTATAATCTTTTATTGATAGGATTTTTCTCTTTTTCTTTGTTGGTTGTTTTTATGTATTTTTCTGTATTAAAATCCTTAGAACCTTTAAAAAAATTAAGAAGACAAGTTGCCGAAGTTGCAAATTGGGAACAACCTGATTTTCTAGACTATCAAGAAGATGAAGTAGGCAAGATCGCCTTTGAATTTCAAAAAGCTTTCAAGAAAAACCAAGAATTAATCCAATCAAGACAACTTTTCCTAAGAACAATCATGCATGAGTTAAAAACCCCTATAGGAAAAGGGAGAATCATTTCTGAAATGATCAAAGAAGACAGACAAAAAGAAAGACTTATCGCTATATTTTTACGCATGGATTCTTTGATCAATGAATTTGCCAAAATCGAAAATTTATTTTCAAAAAACTACAACTTACACTTTAAACCTAGTCGTTTTAGCACTATACTTGAAGAAGCTAAAGAACACCTTATGATAGATGATTTTAATAAAGTTGTAAAAGTCGATATAAGATATGACGCTTTAATCAATGTTGATATGGAAATTTTCTCTGTAATTTTAAAAAATCTTATCGATAATGCCTTAAAATACTCAAACAATGGTACTTGTGAGCTTTTTTGTTGTAAAGAATGTTTTACCATTAAAAATCCAGGCAAACCTTTAGCAGAGCCTATAGAGCATTATCTTGAAGCTTTTACAAGAGAAAAACACAATCAAGTCAAAGGTATGGGACTAGGACTTTATATAGTTTCAGAGGTATGTAAACTGCATAATTTTGATTTGATTTATTTTTATGATGATGGAAAGCATTGCTTTAAAATTTTCTTTGGAGATAAAGAAAAATAATGGTAAAAGGCCTGGAAAAATTCAATGAACTTGTTGAAAGTTTTGCAAATTTACCTACCATAGGAAAAAAAACCGCCATAAGGCTTGCTTATCACCTTTGCATAAATAATCAAATTGATGGTATGAAACTCGCACACAATATAGAAAATGCTATCCGCTTTATAAAACCTTGTGAGCAATGCGGTGCTTTAAGCGAAAATGAGCTTTGCGAAATTTGTAGCGATGAAGAAAGAAATAAAAACATTTTATGTATAGTTGAAAGCCCAAAAGATATATTAACACTCGAAGAGAGTCAAAGTTACAATGGGCTATATTTTGTTTTAGATGAGTTAAATGAAGAAAAACTTGAAAAACTAAAGCAAATCATACTTAAGCTAAATATCTCTGAGCTCATTTTTGCATTGACACATAGCATTAATTCTGATGCAACTATCTTTTTTATAGAGGATAAATTTAAAGGCTTAAACCTAACTTTTAGTAAAATCGCTCAAGGAATTCCAAGTGGTGTAAATTTAGAAAATGTGGATTTAATCTCTTTAAATAAAGCTATGAATTTTAGAACAAAAATTTAGTAATTTTTATAAGAAATATCGGCTAATTCTTGCAAAGAAAAATCCGCAATCTTTTCATAAGCAAAACCTTCCTTGCTTAAAAAATCAAGTAAAGTTTTTTCCATGATTTTAGCTCCTTGTATAAGCTCATCTGAAAGCTTAAAACTCATCGCTTCAATACGCTTTGGCACACAAGCTAAGATGTGTGTTTTAGGCAAATCTCCTGCAAGTTCCATGTATTGTAAGGTTTGAAGCATTTCTATTTCATGGGCACTTCCACTCCAGCTAATTTTATTAGGCATAGCATCATAAGGAAAGAAAAATACATCTCCTATACTCGCACCTTGCGCTTCTATACAGTCTAAAACGATAAGTCTATCGTATCGAGCGATGATATAGCTAAGCTGCAAAGCCAAAGTTCCACCATCAACAAAATCTAAAGTAAATTCAGAATGAGTGAATTTGTAGTTTTTTTCAAGTTGTTTGCAAAGATGAACGCCTAAGCCTTCATCCGCAAACATGATATTACCTATTCCAAGGACTAAGAATTTCAATGCTTTTCTTCTTTTACAAATTTATATCCGCTAATAATAGCATCCATAGCACCATCTTTACCTTTTACTGCGTTAAAAATCGCCATGTAAATATGTACTGGCACAAAAATCATAATTACCCACATCAAAATTCTATGATAAGTTCTTACATCGGCCAAACCGCCCATTGCAGCTTCAAGCGGTCTTAAAATATGATATAAAAGCCCACCTAAGCCCTCATGGTAAGTATGAGTATAAAGAATAAGCCCTGTAAGAATGATACCTAATATCACAAGATAAAAGAAAAAATAAGTTACAAATTGCAAAGGATTATAAACCCCTTTTAAATGCGGATGTTTTCCTAAGAAAATGTAAAATTTTACTTGTTCTATCCATAATTTGATATTAAAAATATCCCATACACTTCTGCGTTCTTTTGCGCTTACCTTATCGCAGAAAAACAAATATACTTTAAAAATAATACAAGCGATTAAAACAAAACCCACCGCTTGATGTACTAAGCGGTATTTTGCTTGCATAAAATTTACGGGCTCACCGTTACTAATAGGGCTTTGGAACACATAGGAAAGATAATACCCTGTGCCAATAAGAATCACTATAGCAATAGCTCTTACCCAGTGCGTTAAACGCAAACCTATGCTAAATTCATATTCAGCTTTTCTTTGCAATTTTTCTTCTTTGTTTTGCATGAAAGCCTCCTTATAAATTGACATTCACTTTATATTCACTTAGATTATTGCCCTTAGTATCCATTACATGCACCGCACAAGCAATACAAGGATCATAAGAGTGAATTTTTCTAATGATTTCAAGTGGTTGTTTTACATCAGCGATTTTAAGTCCTATCAAACATTGCTCATAACTTCCACCTACGCCATTTGCGTCTTTTGGACTTGCATTCCAAGTAGAAGGCACCACAGCTTGCCAATTTTCAATAACACCATTTTTAATTCTACACCAATGGCTTAATGTTCCGCGTGGCACATGCCCCATATAGCGTCCTTTGTATTCTTTAGAATTATCGATCACATAAGGAGCACAAGTACTCTGGTCTACTTTTAAATTTTCAACTAAATTATTAAACGCTTTTAAAGCATTATTTGCAACGATTTTTGCTTCAATACAACGAGCAGCTGTTCTTCCAAGTGTGCTAAATACAGCATTTAAAGGAAGTCCTGTTTCTTTTAAGAACTCATCTACCACAGGAACAACATTTTGATTACCTTTAGCATAATTTACAACGATATTTGCTAAAGGTCCTACTTGCATAGGATTTCCTTCATAGCGTGGAGCTTTAATCCAGCTATATTTACCCTTAGTATCAAACACTTTAGAATGGACATTATTTCCATGATGATCTACGCTTTCTCCATCTACAAGTCCTGTATAATTTGGATTTGTTTTGCCATCATAAGGATGTAAAGGTTCATTGTCTGCATACCAAGAATGAGTTGCCTCTTCAGTAATCTTATCTTCTTCTACTTCATAAACCTTGCTTAAATCTCCATTTTTGATAATACCACTTTCAAAAAGCCATTCATCTCTTCCGATTTGGAATTCTTTAAAGGTATAAAGATTATTTACCCCTATATCATTTAAAACACTTGCTTCATGTGCATAAGCTTTTCCTGCCATCACAAGATCAGGATAATACGCACGATTAACAAAGTCTTGCACTTCTTGGAATTTAACCATATATTCACCCATTCTTGCAGGATCGAGTAAATCCATAACGCAAGTTACACCACCAACGGTTAAGCTTTGTGGATGTGGATTTTTAGCTCCAAAAATCGCCATACATTGAGCAATGATTCTTTGAATTCTTAAACATTCTAGATAGTGAGAAAGAACGATTAAATTTTGCTCAGGACTTAAACGATAAGTTGGATGACCATAGTACGCATTAGCAAAAGGTCCTAAATTTCCTTTATCTACAAAAGTTTTAAGTCTTTGTTGCACTTCAAGAAGTTTATCCGAACCTGTTGCATAAGGATTTGGAGTGTATTTAAAAGCTTCATCGCTTGCTTTTTTAACATCAGCATTTAAAGCACTTACCACATCAGCCCAATCAAGCCCATGAAGTTGATAAAAATGCACAATATGATCGTGTAAAAATAAAGCCGCATTCATTAAAGTTCTTGTTAAAAGCGCATTTAAAGGCGGAGTAATACCCAAAGCATTTTCAACAGCAACTATACCTGCTTTATAATGTGAAAAAGTACAAACTCCGCAAATTCTTTGCGTCATAAAACCCGCATCTCTTGGATCACGCCCTTTTACTATGGTTTCAATACCACGCCACAAAGTAGAGCCCGCATAAGCTTCTTTTACCACATTGTTATCATCAACAACAACTTCAACTCTTAAATGCCCTTCAATTCTTGTAATAGGATCTACGATTATTTTTTGACTCATTTTTATTCCTTATCTTTTTGCATGGAAGATATAACTGCGTGTGCTGCTATAGCAACGCCTGTGAGTGTAAGCACACCTATACCGATTTTATCTGAAACACTATCCGCACCCAAACCAAAAACAGTATCAAATTTACGACTAGCCATAGGCTCTTCAAAAGGTCCCATAGTATCCCAAAAATTAGGCTCAGAACAACCTATACAACCATGCCCTGCTTGAATAGGCCAAGAAGTGTGCTGGTTAAATCTCTCTCTTGAGCAGTTATTAAAAGTATAAGGTCCTTTACAACCTACTTTATAAAGACAAAAACCTTGTTTTGCTCCTTCATCTCCAAAAGCATGTACAAATTCACCCGCATCAAAATGTCCGCGTCTTTCACAAAGATCATGAATTCTTAAACCATAAGCCCATTTTGGTCTATTATACACATCAAGTGCTGGTAACTCACCAAATAATAAATAATGAAGTACATTACCCACTATATTTTTTTCACTTGGAGGACAGCCTGGAACATTGATCACAGTTTTACTTGTTACTTTGCTTAAAGGCTGCGCGTTGCTAGGATTTGGTCTTGCGGCTTGAATTCCTCCAAAGCTAGAACAGGTTCCTATAGCAAAAATCGCCAAAGCATTTTCACTTGCCATTTTTGAAAGCTCATAGCCTGTTTTTCCATGTGCACCTATGGTTAAAAAATGCTCCGTATCACCCATAGGGATACCACCTTCAACCATTAAAATGTATTTATTTTTATGCTTTTGAATGGCATTTTCTAAATTTTCTTCAGCTTGCCAACCTGCTGCAGCCATCACTGTTTCGTGATATTCTAAAGAAATATAATCAAAAATCAAACTATCAATCGTTGGAGTATCACTTCTTAACAAACTCTCACTACAGCCTGTACACTCAGCCATATGAAGCCACACAACAGGAAGCCTATCAGCAAGCTCAGCAGCTTTTGCCACCATAGGAGTAAAACTCGCTGGCAAAGCCAAAAATGCCGTCATAGCACCTGCCCATTTCATAAAATCCCTTCTAGAAAAACCTGACTTTTCTAATGCTTTTGTAATACTATCATTGTCTTTCAAAGAAGGAAGCTTTTCAAGAGTCGATAAACGCGACTCTATTTGATGATAATCAATCATTATATTTCCTTTGTAACATGAAATTTATTCTCTATAATAATAAAATAAAGGAAGTTAAAATAAAGTTAAAAACTTACTATCATAAGCAAATATTAGCATCACTCTTAATTAAAGCTTAATCATAAGCCTTTTTTAAGTTTGCGAATCAAAAATCTTGCAGGATGAATAGCGTGGATGTATTTTTTTTCTAAACACAAGGGTTCATTATTTATCAATGCACACAAATACCTTGCCGCTAAAACACTTGTACTAAAACCCCTTGACCCATGAGCAAAATTAAAATACAAATTACAAGACATTTTAGCTGGTTTTTGCTCCTTATTTTTTGTCCATAATAAAGCTTTATATTCTTCTTTATAAAACGCTTCATCATAAGCATTTCCAACTATCATAAAGCGATCACTCGAATAAGATCTAAAACCTACTTTAGAACCTATGATTTCTAATTTTGTATTTTTATCCATAAAATCGGCTATATTTTCTATATTTTGTTTATCATCTTCTTCTTTTGATTCTAAACTTGCATTAAGCCTATCATAACTTGCACCAATTACTTGCAAATCATCTTTTACAGGGCAAATATAAGCCTTAGAAGATAAAGGAAATGGGGTATCTAAAAAAGGTTTTAGATGTGTAACTTGACCTCTTACTTTGCTTAATTTCATCTCATCATAAAAAACAAAATCTTTTGTATCTGCACCCATAGCATAAATCAAAACCGCATAATCACTTTTAACAATATCATTTTTAAATTTTAAAGTAAAACACTCATTTTCAAATTTATAAGCTTGAAATTCATGATTAAAATATATACAAGCTTTACTTTTTTCAAAAAGATTTTTAACCAAATTTTTTGGAAAAATCACTCCACCCTCTTCTAAAAAAGCTTGATTTTTTGAAATTTTAAACAAAACATTTTCTCTTTGTGTGTCAAATCTTTCTTGCATCAAATCATTATGTGCAAACTCCACCACACCCTTAAATTCTAAATCTAAAATTTGTCTATAAAAACGGCTTGCTTCTATAAAAGAAAGCTCTGAAAACTCCCCTAAATTTACCTTAGGTTTTAAGATTAAAGAGCTTAAAATTCCACTTTCATTTCCACTTGCACCCTTGCCTAATTCTAAATATTTTTCAAAAACATCTATCTCAAAACCCCTTAAACTAAGTTCATAAGCTAAAACAGCGCTTGATATACCCGCACCAATAATAGCTACTTTTTTATTTTTTAAAGATGAAAATGTTCTTGAAAAATACGCTTCTTTGTCTTTAAACTCAAGCTCATTTTCCAAATAAGCTTTAATCATTTCTCTTTTTCTAAAACCTTTGGTTTTTTCTACTCTAAAACCATATTTTTTTAAATTTTTTTGCAAAAAACTTGCCGAAGAAAAGGTGCAAATTTGTGTATTTTTTTTAGAAAGTCTTGCCACTTCAAAGATTAAATTTTCATCAAACATTTGCAAGTTTTTATTTGGAGAAAATCCATCTAAATACCAAACATCAGCTTTAAAATCCAATTCTTTTAAAACAGCTATATCTTCAAAAACAAGATCTAAAAAACAATCTTCAAAATAAAAACGATAAATTCCTTCTTTAGCCTTAGGATAAAATTTTAAAAATTGTTCTAAAAGCTCTTTAAACTCTTCATAAAATTCTAGTTTTTGATAAATTTCTCTTAATTGTTCTTTTTCGATATAAAAAGCTTCTACGCTAATATAAAAAAGTTTTTTAGGACGCTTAGAAGGGGTAGTTTCTAAAAGGCGTTTCAAAGTAAGAAAAAAATTTAAACCTATACCAAAACCACTCTCTGCGATAATAAAATTTTCTTGATTTTTCCATTCAAAAGAATGAGTGTAAACAAATTTGCTTTCATTTAAGCCATCTTTGGAATTAAAATAAAAATCATCAAAATCCAAAGAAAAAGGAGTATTATCCTTAAAAATTAGCTTAGCTTTTTTCATCGGTTGTTATAAAAATAACTCTCAACTCCATCGGCAATACCCTTAACCAATAAATCTTGAAAAGCTTTATTGGCGATTCTTTTGCCTTCATTTGGATGTGTAATATAGCCAATTTCAATCAAAATTGCAGGCATTTGTGCACCTACTAAAACCCAAAAAGGTGCTTCTCTTACACCGCCATCTACAATTTTATACTTTTTGCGTGTTTGAGTGAGTATATTTTTTTGTACATCAATGGCTAGTTTATTTGAAGCAACGATTTTTTCACGATTTAAGAAATTTAAAATACTTTGTTTTGAGAAATAATTAATCTCTTCAAAATCCCCTTGATTTTCTTTTTCTGCTGCCTTTTTACTTCTTTCACTTCTTGCAGGACTTAAAAAGAAAGTTTCCACGCCTTCGCTACTTTTGGCTTTTGTGGCATTTGGTGCTGCGTTAGCATGTATAGAAATAAACAAATCCGCTCTTTTATCATTGGCATATTTGGTTCTATCACGAAGATTGATAAATTTATCCGAACTTCTAGTATAAAGCACTTTATAACCGCGTTTTTTAAGTTCATTTCCAAGTTTTAAAGCCGTACTTAAAACTATATCTTTTTCTTTTAAACTTCCTTTTTTATCACTTAAAGCACCGCTATCTTTTCCACCATGCCCCGCATCGATAACCACAAGCTTTCCTGATTTGTAATTTGTATTTAAAGTTTTACTAGAACTTTGAGTTGCTTTTTTGTTTGCATTTTGATTTGTAGTTTGTATATAAAAACCTAAAGTGAGATTATTATTATCCAACTCCTTTAAAAGTTTAAATTCTTTAGGAGCACTCAAAACCACACGAACGGTTTTTGGATTGTATTGAGTAACTGTAATCACATTTTGTCCAAAAGTAAAGCTTTTTCTATTACCTTCTAACACACCCTTAAAACTTACAACATATCGGAATTTTTGATCTTTGGTATCAAATACTGCTATTTCTTTTTCATCTAAATCATCGCTTAAATTTAACACCACAGCATTAGAAATTTTATCCACATCTAAAACATATAAAGGTTTTTGATTTTCTTTTTCATTATTGGTTTTTTTATCTTGTTTTTTTGTTTCTAAAACTTTGGTTTTAATTTCTGTTTTTTGATCTTGCTTTTTCTCTGAAATTTTACTAACTTGCTCAGTCTTTTTTTGACTAGTAGTTTCTTTTGAAAAAATTATTTTTTCTTCTTTAAAAGATATATCAATAGGAATTTTTTCTTTAGCATAAACCACTATGCGTATGGTTTTGGGATTAAACTGTGAAATCACTAAACGATAGTCATCAAATTTAAACTCTTTTTTACCCCCTTCTAAAACCCCATCAAAATCACTAATAAAACGATAGTTTCCTTTTTCGTCTAAAGCAAAACTTTTTAATTGATCCTTATCCAAATCTGCATTTAGTTCAAACTCTACACCTTGGTTTGTTTTACTTGACTTTAAAACATAAATTTTATCATCGCTTTTTGCTTTAGAAACGATACTGCTCTTTGGTGCTTGCGAAGTTTTAGAATTTGTTTTTTCTGTATTTTTTATTTGTTCGTTAGATGATTTTTTTTCATTTTTTTGAACTGTTTTTATAGGTTCAAAAGTTGTTTTTTCAGTGTCTTGAGAAATATTTTGAACCTTAATATCTTTAATAACAGCCTTTCTTAAAGCATTAATACTTGCTTCACTTATACCACTTTCTTTTAACTCATTAGCATATGACTTGTCATCTAAATTTAAAGTATTTGAACTGATGATCAATCTTTTTAAAATTTCAATTTTAGTTTTTTCATCTTCATGAATAACACTTTGTATATAAAGGCTTTTGAGCTGATGGTGAAATTTTACTTGCACTTCACTTTTAGAACCGATAAAATTTTTATCAAAATTTGCAAGTTCATTTTCATAAGCTCCAAAAAGAGTTGTGAAAGCAAATACTAAAAATACAAAAATTTTAGCCATTATTCACCATTAACCAATTTTTCCATAAGTTCTTTAACACTGATAAGCTTATCTAAACGATATCCATTTGCACCTGTAAAGAAAAGTCCTGTTTCTTTTTTGCCTGACCACGCATCAAAAAGCCTATCTGCTATACAATACCCTACTTTAGTCGCCTCTTTTCCACGTCCACAAGGCGCTACACAATTGCTTATACAATTAATCTTTGGACCCATTCTTTTATCTACCAAATTTAAAAGATTGGTTCTAACTCCACGAGCAGGATAGCCCACAGGAGATTTAATAAGCTCTATATCTTCTTCTTTAGAAGCTAGCAAAACGCTTTTAAACTCTTCACTCGCATCACATTCAAAAGTTCCTATGAAACGCGTTCCCATTTGAACACCACTAGCCCCTAAAGAAATAGCATTTTCTATATCTTTTTTATCCCAAATTCCACCTGCAGCAATCACGGGAAAAGACCCCCAATTTTTAGCCTCTTCTACCACAGGAGCGATTAATTTTTCTAGCTGATAATTTGGATCTAAGCACTGCTCATAAGTAAAACCTTGATGACCTCCACTTTTTGGCCCTTCTAAAACCACTGCATCAGGCAAGCGATTGTAACGGCTTTGCCATCTTTTGCAAATAATTTTTAAAGCCTTTGCAGATGAAATGATAGGCACTAAAGCCACATCAGGAAAATCTGCAGTAAATTCAGGTAAATTTGTAGGAAGTCCAGCACCTGAAACAATCACATTAAAACCAACCTCACAAGCATCGCGTGCTATTCTTGCATAATCATTACTTGCACATAAGATATTACACCCCAAAGGTGCATCGCCACAAACTTTTCTTGCATTATTAATCAAAGCTTGCAAACCCTTGCGTGAGTAAAAATTTTCACTTCCATAAGGCTTAGCGTTTAATTCTTTACTTGCATACTTTCTTTCTTCATAATATCCTGTTCCCACAGAAGAAATAATCCCAAGTCCACCATTTAAAGAAACTGCAGAAGCTAATCTATCCCAGCTTATGCCTAGTCCCATTCCCCCTTGAAAAATGGGATATTTTATAGTATGTTTTCCTATTTGTAAGGGTTGTAAATTCATTCTTTTACCTTTAATTTTGCAAATTTTCTTTTACCTATTTGTAAGATGTATTCTCCTTGTTCTAAATACATTTGCTCGTCGCTAACTTTTTGAGAATTTACACTTACTGCATTAGCACTGATGCTTCTTCTTGCCGCAGAAGTAGAACTTTCCAAACCACATTCAACCAAAGCCTTAGCAAGCCAAATTTTTCCTTGTATTTCAAACTCAGCCATATCACTTGGCAAAGCATTTTGAGAATGAATTCTATCAAATTCAGACTTAGCATTATTAGCCTCTTCTTTGGAGTGAAAACGCTCTGTAATCTCTAAAGCCAAATTTTCTTTAGCTTTTTTAGGATGTAAATTGCTTTGTTCTATATCTTTTTTTATTTGCGCAATTTCTTCTAGACTTTTTTGACTTAAAAGTTCATAATATCTAAACATCAATTCATCACTAATACTTAAAATTTTAGCATACATATCATTAGCTTTTTCTGTAACACCAATGTAATTATTTAAACTCTTACTCATTTTGTTTACACCGTCTAAACCTTCGAGTAAAGGCATCATAATCACAGCTTGTTCTTTTCCTATGTTATAAACTCTTTGAAGCTGTCTTCCCATCAAAAGATTAAATTTTTGATCCGTTCCACCCATTTCAATATCGCTTTTTAAAGCCACACTATCATATCCTTGAAGTAAAGGATACAAAAACTCGCAAATCGAAATAGGACTTTGCTCTTTAAATCTCTTGGTAAAATCGTCACGCTCAAGCATTCTAGCTACACTAAAAGTTGAAGTAAGCTCTACTATACCCGCAGCTCCAAGTTCATTAAGCCAAGTAGAATTAAACTTAATCTGTGTTTTTTCTTTATCCAAAACCTTAAAAACCTGCGTTTCATAAGTTTTAGCATTGATTAAAACTTGCTCTTTATCCAGCTTTTTACGCGTTGCACTTTTTCCACTTGGATCGCCAATTTGTCCTGTAAAATCTCCAATCAAAAACTGCACAATAGCTCCATGTTTTTGCAAAAAAGCCATTTTTGTTAAAACCACGCTATGACCTAAATGTAAATCAGGCGCTGTAGGATCAAACCCCGCCTTTATAAAGAAATTTTCACCCTTTTCATAATAATTTTTAATTAATTTTTCTATTCTTTCTTCATCAATAAGCTCTGCACAACCACGCTTAACTTCTGCTAATATTTTTTTTATATCCATAATAAACCTTTTTAACCTTCTTTATAAGCATCATTTAAAGATGTAAAATCTAAAATCTTGCAACGAGATTTTAACCTATCCTTGACACTATCTGGATTAATATTATCAGGAATTTCCATTGTAATCTCAAAATAATCTACCGCCGAATTTAAATCACTTGATAAATTAATTGTTAATAGATTTATCTGCATTTTAGCTAAAAATGCCAAAAATTCCGCTAAAACACCTTTTTTATTTTCCAAAGAAAAAATCAATTTATAAGATTTAGGGATGTTAGAATCCCATTTTATAAATACCATATCTTGATTATTATCTATCATTTTATCAGCTCTATCGCAAAGCTTATGATGGACAATAGCGTTACCACCTTTAACAAAAGCTAAAACAGCATCACCTCTTTTTGGATGGCAGCAAAAATCAAAATCCACATTAGCAATTTTATGGTTACAATATAGAGTAAAATTTCCTATTTTTTGTTCTTTAATCTCATATTTATCAAACCAATATGACTTCTTGGCGTATTTTTTAAGACCATTAACTATATCTTTCAAATAGGCACTATCTGTTGCTGCTTGTCTAATACGTCTGGCTAAATTTTCTTTTTCTATCCAAGTTTCAATTCTGTTTTTATCAACTCCAAAAATAAAACTTAACATATTAATAGAACTTGCTAGATTAATCTCTCTGATTTTTTGCTTGCAAAATTCCCTTATACTTGCTTTTGCTTTTCCTGTTTTAACACTATCTATCCAAGAACAGCGATAAAATTTATCATTGCTAGTAACCACTCGCACAATATCGCCATTTTTAAGCTCGGTTAACAAAGGCACTTTAATACGATTTACATAAGCACTTTTTGCATGAAGCCCTACTTTGGTATGCACTTCATAAGCAAAATCAAGAACCGTTGCACCACGAGGCAAAGTGAAAATTTCTCCCTTAGGAGAATAAACTGCGACATCTTCAACATAAAGACTATCTTTAGCATATTCATAAAGTTCAATAGCATTATAATCTTCTGCATTTTCAAGATTGTTTATACTTTGCATTGAAATATCTGTAAGCCAATCAAGACGAGGCGCAACCACACTGCCATCTTCTTTATATTTCCAATGCGCTGCTATACCAAATTCCGCAATTTTATGCATATCAAAAGTTCGAATTTGTGCTTCTATAATACTTTTAGCATCAAAAAGTGTGGTATGTATGGTTTGATAACCATTTTGTTTAGGCAAGGCTATATAATCCTTAAAACGCGAAACCAAGGGATTAAAATGTGTATGTAAAATTCCCAAAGCTAAATAACAATCACTTACTTTTTCAACCAAAATTCTTACCCCAAGCAAATCAAGAACTTCTTCAATACCAATGCCTTTTCTTTGCATTTTAAGATAAATAGAATAGCTATGTTTAATGCGTTTTTGAATTTCAAAACTACCTTGTCTAAAGCCATTGCTCAAAAATAAAAGTTCGATTTTGGAAATAAATTCATTTAAACCTAATTGCATTTCTTGATTATTAGAGTTGATATAATTGTCAATAAGCTTATACTCATCTGGCATAAGATATTTAAAACTAAGATCTTCCAAATAATTTTTTATGCTTGAAATACCAAGTCTATGGGCTATTGGGGCATATACAACTAAAGTTTCTTCGCTGATTCTTTTTTGCTTATCTTCTCTTAGAATATCAAGAGTAAGCATATTATGCAGCCTATCGCATAACTTCACAATCAAAACCCCAACATCTTCAATACTTGCTAAAAGCATATTTCTGAAAGTCAAGGCTGATTTAGTTAAACTTTTTTTAGATTTTGATGAAATGAGATTATCTTCTCTAATTTCTATAATTTTAGTAAGCCCTAAAACAAGTTTTAAAACCTCAGAACCAAACTGCTCTCTAAGTTCTTCTTCAGTACAGTTTGTATCTTCGATCACATCATGCAATAAAGCAGCTAAAATATTGCTTTTATTTTCACTTAAAAATCCAACCAGTGTTGCTACTAAAAGAGGATGTACCGCATAAGGCTCTCCACTTTTTCTAAACTGCCCTTCATGGCAAAATATACAGTAATCTACCGCTTTTTCAAGAATGGCATCATGGCCACAAATTTCGAAAAGCAAAACCTTAGCAGCTTCTAAATCTTTACAATTTTTTACATTATCGATTAATTGTTCAAGCAATAATTCTTCATCGATTGGTTTCAACTAAACCCTCTAAAGTGATTTTATTTTCTGCAATTTCATATAAAGCTATATCTGCTAGTTTATTTTTATTTTTATCAAAGTCTACCAAAGGGGTTGCTCCATTTGCCAATTGTTCCGCTCTTTTTGCTACCACTAAAGAAAGGCGATATCTATCATTACCCATTTTTTCCAAAGCTTTTGCCGCTACTTCTTCTATTCTTTTATCCATAATTTTCTCCTTAATTATTTTTAACGGTTGAACAAAGGCTAGTATCACCTTGTATGATTTTAAGTAAATTACCCTCTTCAAACATATTACAAACCACAATAGGAAGTTTGTTATCTTTAGCTAAAGCTATAGCTGTATCATCCATCACTTTAATATTATCTTGCATAGCCTCATCATAACTCAAAGTATTTAAAAATACTGCATCATCAAATTGTTTTGGATCTTTATCATAAACTCCATTAACTTTTGTAGCTTTTATTACCATATCTGCATCAATTTCCACAGCTCTTAAAATAGCTGTTGTATCCGTAGTAAAATAAGGGTTTCCAGTACCTGCAGCAAAAACCACAACACGACCCTTTTCTAAGTGTCTTTGCGCTCTTCTCATAATATAAGTTTCACAAAATGCTTCCATCTGAATGGCGCTTTGAACCCTAACTTCAAGTCCAGAGCTTTCCAAAGCTTCTTGTATAGCAATAGCATTGATAACCGTAGCAAGCATCCCCATATGATCTCCACTTGTCCTTTTAATCAATCCGCCCTTAGCAGCACTTACTCCGCGAATAATATTACCACCGCCTATAACTATGCCTACTTCTATTTGATTTTTTATAAGTTCTTTAATCTCTGAAGCTATGAATTTTAAAATAGAATTTTCTATACCAAAGCCATTTTCACCTGCTAAAGCCTCTCCTGAAAATTTTACTAAAACTCTTTTTCTCTCTTGCATTATTTCTCCTTATTTAACTTGAAATTATATTTTAAATTCCATTAAATTTAGCTAATTTAAGCTAATGAGTTCCAAAGGATTGATATGAAAATTTTTTTGAGTTACTTCAAAAGTAAGATCATTTTTTATTCTACCCACTACGGCACCTTTTTTAATATTCTTACCAACTTTAATATTAGGAGCAATCTTATCTAAATGTGCGTATATTGTATGTATGCCATTATCATGTTCAACAATAACAACTCGAGCTAGCATACTAGTATCTTTAGCAAAAACTATTTTTCCATCTAGCACATTTTTAACAACTGCATCGCTTTTATTGCTTCTTAAAACTACATTCTCGTTAAAAATTTTAAGATTGTAAACAGGATCAACATAATTTCCAAATTTTTGCTTCACAGTAAAAGAATCCAATGGAGCTATGGTTTTTTTTCCTGTGTAACGCTTGACTGAACTTCCTTGATAGCTTGAACCTAATTGTCTTATTTTTTGATTATTTTTTACTATTTTAGTATCATTTTTGTTTAAATTTGCACCTTCTTTATTATTAATAATTTTTAATTGATTTAATGTTTTTCTAAGCTCTTCTTGCTGAGCTTGTAAGTCATCGAGTTTTTTTGCATATATGGTTCGATCTGTTTTTTGTTTATTAATTTCGCTAATTTGTTTTTGTTTTAAACTTTGAAGCTTGACTAATTGAGCGTTGTAATCCTTAAGACTATCATTGATTTTCTTAATCTGAGCTTGTTTATCATCAATAAGTCTGCTTATTCCCTCATAATCTTTAGAAATTTTAAAAATTTCTTCATTTAAAACTTTGTTTAAACTCCCTAAAATTTCAAAAGCCACAAAACTTTCTTCACTTTCGATATAGCCTTGAGGAATAGGTAAATCATAGGCAAAATCTTTAGCCATCAAAGATATAAGCTTACTTTCCATATTTGATTTACTTTTAAGCAAATCTTCATTTTGGCTTGCAAGGGTGTTTAACTCTTGATTTTGAGCCTTAGCACTTGCTTCAAGCTTAGAAGTTTGTGAATTTAAGCTTTCAATTTGCAAACTTAAATCTTTCAAACTTTTTTCACCATTTAAAATATCACTAGCCAAATCTTCAAGTTTTTTATTTAGCTGTTCTTGTATGCGTTTATTTTCTTCTAAACTTTTTGTTTTTTCATTTATAGTGTTTGCTAAACTTATATCAACAAACAAAAAAAAACAAAAAAAGATAAGAATATTTTTTCTCATCTTTTAACCTTGAACATAACCGTATTTACACACAACAAGCAAATAAACAAAGTAGCTAAAAAAATTAAAGTCAAATGCAAAATAAAATTAATAGGTGGAAAAATAATATCTACAGCCTTTAAGCTTTCTTGGATAATAGAAAGATCAAAAATTTGGGTAAAAAAGGCAAGTAAAATAACAAAAGCAATAAAACAATCAACCACAACCACCTTATAAAGCATAAAAGATCTAAACCAAAACGGAGCTCCAAATAAACACATAATTTCAATACGATCGGTATGTTCATAAAGCCAAATTCTCATCTGCTTTAAAAACAAAACAAAGGCAAGTAAAATAATGATAAACAAAAATAACCAAAAAACAAATTTCATCAAAATAAGCAAAGAGTATATCTTATCATGGGTTTTGGAAAAAGTTTCAACCTTACTAACACCTACAATATTTAAAAGTTGATTTTTAATCGAATTTAGTTCATTTTGATCGGGCAAAGAATTTAATTTTAAAGTATAAAATTTTGGTAGAGAATCTTTTAAAACTTTCAAATTCTTTTCAGAAACATCATTTTTCAAACGATCAATTAAACCCTTAGGATCTAAAGATTCAAGTCCAGCAAAAAATGGTACTTTTGTTTTTACTACATTCTGATCAAGTTCAGTTTTGCTGACAACTATAATATTATAATCTTTATTAACAAGTTCTTCATAATGCTTTAAAGTTGCATTTGTAACCAAAATAAATTCAAAAGCAAACATCATAAAAAGTAAAGGTAAAATTAAAGATAAATGTGTTTTAAAAAATTTCATTCATTTTTCCATTTTCTATATTAAAACGACGATAATCCACTCTTAAATTACTAGGAATTCTATGTGTTACCACTATAACACAAGTTCCTAAAAGCTCTCTAGCAGACTTTAAAAGAGTCCATATAATATCAGAAGAATACTCGTCCAAATTTCCCGTTGGCTCATCGCAAAGCAAAAGCTTTGGATTATGAGCTAAAGCCCTAGCCATAGCGACGCGTTGTTGCTCACCACCGCTAAGTTGATTAGGCAATTTATCTGCTTTAAAAGTTAAATTTACATGCTTTAAAAGCTTAGCAGCTTGATCATGACATACTTTTTTGCTATAACCTTTAATCATTAAAGGCAACATAACATTTTTTTCAACACTATATTCTTGTACAAGTTTATAATCTTGAAAAATAATCCCTATTCTTTGACGTAATTTTAAAAGTTCTAAATTTCCAATTTTATTCATCAAAGATCCACATACTTCAAGTTTACCAGAAATAGGTTCTAAATCTCCATAAAAAGACTTTAAAAGCGTACTCTTACCACTCCCACTTTTACCCGTAATAAAAACAAAATCATCATCCTTAAAAGCAAAACTCGCTTCTTTAATAACTAGTTCATCATAACCTAAAGTAAGTTTATTTGCTTGGATTAAATTAGGCATCCTTTTTCCTTAATTTCCCTTTTTAAATTTTTAAATTATGCTTTATTTTTACTTAATTTTCAAGAAAAATTATATTTTAAACTGAACTTTTAAAATTTCTTTTAATTCATTTATCGCTTTAATATTTTCTTGAATTTTAAATGGCTCTTTAAAAGCAAAATCAATCGTTTTATCAAGATGCAAATAACAATGTTCAGGCTTATTAAAAGCTCCAAAAGCAACCTTTAAAAGCAAATTCTCATCTTGTTTATAGATGCTTTCAAAATGCAAGAAAAAATCATCTTTTTTTATAGTAATATTTTTAAAGTTCTGCTCTATTTTTTTCAAATCCTCTTTAGAAAATTTAACCGATGAGAGATTAAATTCATTTAACTCATAGTTTTTACACTCTTGGTTAAAATTCCACACCCAAAGATCATATATATTTTTTTCTTGCTTTTTCCATCTATCTTCATATTTGCTTGAAATTTCTAAATTTTCATTTTTTCTAAGGCTAAATTTTGGAGCAGGAAAAGTCAAAAATTGTTCTAGAGTAAAATTAAAATACTCAAAACTATCTGTTCTAAGCTCAAAACGACCATTTTGGGTTAAAACCCTAGCACATTCTTTGCAAAAATCTTTCCCAATAACTCGCCTATGAGGCTTTTTGTCCCAAGGAACAGGAAAATGTAAAAAAATCTTTTCAACTGATTTTGATTTTAATACACTCAATAACAATCTCGCATCACTTTGGATTAGCAAAATATTATTTACATTTTGTGCTTTAGCAAGTTTAGCCACTTGAGTTAAAGCTGGGTTGTAAATTTCCACCCCTAAAATTAAAACATTTGGATTTTCTTTTGCTTGATAAAGCAAATGTCTTCCTGATCCAAAGCCTATTTCTATATAAATTTTACCTTGAAGTCTAGATAAAAGCTCATTAAAATTATCAACAATAAATGGTGTTTTTTCAATTAAAGCATTGTTTTTAAGTCCAAAAGCTTCATTGATAATATCCTCACAAAAACCTTCTTTAAAGATTTTTAAAGCCTTTTGCAAATAACCTATTTTAGAAGGTTTTGTATGTTTATCGCCTTTAATCACAAAACCATTTTGTGCTTTTTTAATCTGCAGAAAAAAACTCTCTTCTTGAACCTTTGTATAAATAAGACTAACATTATCATTCTTAGCAAGCCAAAGAAATTCAACATCATCCTTGCTATAAGGCAGATTTATTTCTTTGATCTTTTTGCTTTTAAAATTTGGCACTACTGAGCCGCCTTAACTTTGCTTGAAGGTTCTGAACGAAGCCCAGCTGAATCAATAGCAATAACTTCATAACTATATTCCACCCCTGGCAAAGCTTTTACATCTTTTAATCGCTTTTCTTTAATGCCTTTAAAAACTGCATTTTGCTCCCCGCCATAGCGTCTTACTTCATACTCAACAGCTCTAGTATCATTATCACTCCATTCTAAATTTATCCCTTCGCTTGTACTTTGAGCCAAAATAATACTAGGAGCCAAAGGGTTGCCTAAAGTTTTACCTTCTACACCATCTTTTGGCATAGGACTTTCAAGACCATCTTTATCCACCATTGTTACTTTATAATATTTGCTTTTACCTGCTCCTTCTACTATATCCTCATAAGAATTTTTATCAGTCTTTGCCAAAACACTAAAAGGAAGGAAGCTTGAGCTCGTAGAATAAACTTTATAATAAGAAAAATCTTCATACGTAGGAGCATCCCAAGTTAAAATGATTTTACTAGAACCATCTGTGCTAGCACTTAAATGCTCAACTTGAGGAGGTAAAGCCTTGCTTGTAGAACTTATAACTTGACTTGACCCACTCTTTATCCCATTAAAACTCACAGCAATAATTCTATAACTTGAATTTTCATTAGGCTTTAAATCACTATCGATGTATTCAGCGTTTAAACGATTTTTTACTTCTGCAATTTTTTTAAATTCTTTATCATCACCTTTGGTTCTTTCAATAATATAAGAATCAACCCTAAAATCAGGATGCGGACGCCAAATAAGTTTAATACGATTAGGCAAATTAGTCACAGCTTGAACAAAAGGAACAGCTTCAAGTCTTGGAGCTGTGCTCACTTCTATAACCTTGCCATCTTCTGAAATTTGTCCTTGCTCATTAAAGCTTTTCATCATATAACGATACTTAGTACCAGGCTCTAATTTAGTATCTACATAATGAGTTTGAAACTTATCTTTAATAGTGCCTACAAGTTTAAAATCAGGATTTTCATCACTAGAACGATACAAATAAAATCCTTTAATATTTTCATTATATAAAGGCTCCCATTCAAAAGCAATATTACTCATATCACTAAGACTTTTTAAACTTTCAACCTTTGGCAAGCTTTCATTTACAGCAGGCTCTTTACTTGAAGCTAGCGAATTCATTTGCGAAACACTACAAGCGCTAAGCAAAAGAGTTAAAAAACTCAAGTAAAAACTCAAGCGAAATCTTTTCATCATTCTCTCCTAAATTAATTTGTTCAAACATAATATTTTTAAAATCTTCCATCAAAGGTGCTTTAACAAAAATTTGTTCTTTGGTTTTTGGATGGATAAAATACAAAAAATAAGCATGTAACATTATCCTACAATCATACTTACCCTTATAACCATACAAACTATCACCTAAAATATAGCGATTTAAACTAGCCAAATGCGCTCTAATTTGATGAGTTCTTCCTGTAAAAAGCTTAGCAGCCATCAAAGTTAAATTTTCAGTTTTTACTACATTTATAAAAGCTGATTTTGCGTTTTTACTGAATTTATTTTCCTTATCTATGGCTATTTTTTTAATAGCATTAGAAGGCGAACGCATTAAAAATTTTTCTACTATAATTTTATCTTCTTTTAGTGGCAAATCAATTAACGCAAGGTAAATTCTTCCCATGCTTTTATCTGCAAGCTGTTCACTTAATTGTTGATGGGTGAAATTATTTTTCGCTATTAGTATAGCTCCGCTTGTATCTTTATCTAATCTATG
Source organism: Campylobacter sp. BCW_6468 (assembly GCF_001762865.1). Classification (NCBI taxonomy): domain Bacteria; kingdom Pseudomonadati; phylum Campylobacterota; class Epsilonproteobacteria; order Campylobacterales; family Campylobacteraceae; genus Campylobacter; species Campylobacter sp. BCW_6468. The sequence goes on along the minus strand of NZ_MJXQ01000039.1, from coordinate 21,291 downwards.
GACAAGACCAGCTCTTATCTCTCCTCCTAAATTTGATAAAGTATATTTTTTTTCTATTAACCAATCCACCAAAGTGGCATTTTTAACGCTACTTGCTCCATGAACGACTAAATTTGAAGGTTTATTTAAAACAAGCAAGTCTTCATCTTCATATAACACATCAATATCAAAATCCACTTCAAACTGAGGTTTTATCTCATTGCAAAGCTTTAAACTTGCAATAGAAATAATATCACCATTTTTAAGCTTAAATGAATTTTTATCTTGAATTTTATCATTAACCTGTACACAATCTTTTTCTATAAGTAAAGCAACTTGATTGCGACTTTGGTTTAATTTTTTAGCCAAAAATACATCAAGCCTTGAATTTTCATCTACTAAAAAAGTTTGCATTTTTTCCTTAGAGGTTTTGATAAATTTAAAATTTTAGTTTATAATTATAGCTTTATATTACCAACTGAAGGCAAATTTTGTTTAGATTAGATAGAAGAATTTTAACTCATTTTGACTATATGCAACCCATTTTATTTTTACCCATAATTCTTATTTCATTTTTCTTAATCTTTGAAGCTAATCCTTTTTTAGCAGAAAAACAGTTTGTTTATGCCTGTGTGGGATTGTTTGCTTTTATGGTTTTTTTCTTCTTTCCCATAAGGAAATTTATTTGGATTATTCCTGTTGCTTATTGGATTAATATTTTTTTATTGCTAAGCGTAGATATTTTTGGGGTTGAAAAATTAGGTGCTAAAAGATGGCTTGAAATTCCTTTTACTCACTTTACTATACAACCTTCTGAAATTTTTAAACCTAGTTTTATTTTAATGCTTGCCTATCTTATTTATCAAAATCCTCCTCCAAAAAATGGATACAAACTTAAACAATTCATCAAACTTAGCTTTTACATCATCTTGCCTTTTTTGCTAATTGCAAAAGAACCTGATTTAGGAAGTGCTATGGTTTTACTACTTGTTGGTTTTGGAGTGCTTTTTATCATGGGAGTTCATTATAAAATTTGGTTAAGTATTGTTATAGCTATAAGTGTTAGCTCTCCTATTATTTATACACATCTTTTAAAACCCTACCAAAAGCAAAGAATTCATGATTTTATTTCAGAAAAACCAAGTTATCAAGTAGCCCAATCAATGATAGCTATTGGAAATGGTGGTTTAACCGGAAAATCTCAAGATGAAGCTACGCAAACTCATTTTAAATTTTTACCTATTTCAACTAGTGATTTTATTTTCGCTTACATGATAGAAAGATTTGGATTTATTGGGGGATTGACATTAATTATATTTTATATTTTACTTATTTTTCATCTACTTAGTTTAAATTATAAACTTAAAGATGATTATTTTGCTAGAGTTGCTATTAATTGTGTTGCATTATTTATTTTTATTTATGCGGCAGTAAATATTTCAATGACTATAGGTTTTGCACCAGTAGTTGGGATCCCTTTGCCTTTTTTTAGTTATGGTGGAAGTTCTTTTACTATTTTTATGATTTTTTTTGGAATTTTACAGCATTTAATCACTTTTAGATATTTTTGGACGGATATAAAGGCTAAATAAAATATTTTTAAGCATTAATAAGATATAATTTTATCTTTTAATTCAACTTAGGCGGATTTATAGCTCAGTTGGTTAGAGCAACCGGCTCATAACCGGTTGGTCGCAGGTTCGAGTCCTGCTAAATCCACCATTCTACATATAAGCTATAGACTCTTTCTTTAAAAAATAACTTTTAGTTCTTTAAATATTTCAATCTTATATAAAAAAGTATGTGATGTGATTTTTTGAAAGATAAAGTGGTGGTTAGAGGCAGAATCGAACTGCCGACACGCAGATTTTCAGTCTGCTGCTCTACCGACTGAGCTATCCAACCACAATGTTTGATAAAGTAAAAATGTAATTGTATCTTTTTTTCTTTAATTTAAGTTTAAATACAAAAATAAAATTTTATTTCCCTTAAAGTTTTAATAAGATAGAATACCCGCTTTAGATCATTATCAAATGGAAATTTTTTGAAACAATTTGGACTAGATAGACGAACTTTTAAAATTTTACTAGCTGGTTATATTATTATTGCATTGTTTGGGGCTTTATTGCTACATTCAAGCTGGGCACATACAACTCCTATTGATTTTTTGGATGCCTTTTTTACAAGCACATCTGCTGTTAGTATGACAGGATTAGTAGTTAAGAACACTGCGGTTGATTTTACCTTAGCAGGACAAATTATTATCTTAGCTTTGGTGCAAATTGGAGGCTTGGGATATATGGGTATAGGTTTATTTGTTTATATACTCATACGCAAAAAAGTTGGTTTTAGTGCAAGAAATTTACTAAAAGAGTCTTTATTTTATCCATCAATGGATGGTTTATTTAAATTTTTTAAAAAGGTTTTGCTGTTCATTTTTACTATAGAATTGATAGGCGCTATACTTCTCACCATGCGTTTTACCCTTGAAATGAATTTTAAGAAAGCTTTATGGTTTGGAATTTTTCATTCTATTAGCGCTTTTAATAATTCTGGATTTACTATATTTGAACATGGACTTATAGCTTATAAACATGATATAGCAATTAATCTTATTATCACTTCTTTGATTATTATTGGAGGGCTTGGATATTTTGTTTTGGTTGAATTATACTTTTTTCAAAGAAAAAAATTGCAAAATTTAAGCCTACATACAAAAATGGTTGTTGTTGCAAGTATTTTTCTTATTTTCTCTTCAACGCTTATTATTTTTGCTTTTGAATACTCAAATCCTCAAACTATAGGACATTTTTCATTTTTTGATAAAATTTTAAGCTCATATTTTATCGCTATTAATTACCGCACAGCAGGATTTAATACCTTAGATATGGGACATTTGCATGATGCAAGCTTATTTTTTGGATCATTGTTTATGGTTATTGGTGGTGCACCAGGTGGAACAGCTGGGGGTATGAAAGTAACAACTGTAATGGTTTTATTACTCTATGCTTATTGGAGTATCCGCGATGGAAGAGTTAGAATTTTTGGACATGAAATTCCAAGAGAAACTATATCTAAAGCTTTTATTATAGCTGTAGGTTCAGCTGTTTATATAGTAATAGCTGTTATTTTGCTTTCCTTGCTAGAGTCAAAATTTGATTTTATAGCCTTGCTTTTTGAAACTTCTTCGGCTTTTGCAACCGTAGGAATTTCAGTAGGAAATGGTGGAAATTTATCTTTATGCGCTTTGTTTAGTGATCCTAGCAAGGTGATTATCATCATTATGATGCTAAGTGGTAGGATAGGTGTTTTTGCTTTTTTACTCTCGGTATTCAAACAAGACAAAGCTATTCATTTAAAATTCCCTGAAGGAAAGGTTAATTTATAAAGGTAAAATCGTGAAAAATCTTAATTATGGAATCATAGGACTTGGAAAATTTGGATCAGTTGTAGCAGATGAACTCATTGCTGGAGGTCATACTGTTATCGTTGCGGATAAAGATGAGGAAGCTTTAAAAAGTATACAAAATCCTCCAAGCTATGCTTATATTTTAGATTCTACAAATATTTCAGCCCTAAAAGAAGCAGGCTTTCATGATGTTGAAGTTGTTATTGTTAGCATAGGAGAAAATGTTGAAAAATCAATCCTTACTCTTATGGCGCTTAAAGATATAGGTGTTAAAAATATCATTGCTAAAGCAACCTCTAATATCCATGGTCAAATTCTTTCTAAGTTAGGTGCAACAAAGGTTATTTATCCTGAAAAAGAAAGTGCTAAAAGACTAGTAAAAGAATTTTTAACTAAAGATGCTGATTATGAAGTTTTTGATCTTTCAGCAAATACTATACGAGCTATTAAGATCAATATAGATGAAAAATTAGCAGGAAATTCTTTAAAACATGTAGCACAAAATATGAAAGTGATTTCTTATAAAAAATTAAATAGCGACTGGGAAATACTACCTGATTTAGAAACCACGACAGTTTATAGTGGAGATGTTGTAATTCTCCTTGGAACAGTTAAGGAACTTAGAGAATTTGAACACTAAGCAAGATTTAAAGCCTTGCAAGCCTTTACAAAACGCTTTAAGGCTGTTTTTTCTTTGGTAGAAATTTTATGATATATAACTTCATCTAAATAATATCTAACATCTTTTATATCTAAATCCCTTGTTTTGGCATATTTTTGAAGTATATAATAGGGAATTTTAATCTTTGTTTTTGGAAATTTTTTCAAAATTTGTTTATATAAAGCTTTTTTTTGCACACAAGAAAATCTAGCAAAAACAAAAGGCAATCCTGTTTTTTCGTGCCATTTTGCACATAAATCGATATATTTAGAAGGATCTTTTAGATAAAGCTTTAAAGCCTTATCACCTATAATTACTTTTCCATCTTGTTTTAATACTTTAGCCAGAGCGTTTGAAGTTGCTGAACTTGGATCTTTGGCATTTGATGTATTTTTTTCTACTAATACACTTAAAACTCTTTTATTAGCACAAATACCCAAATCTAAATTTTTATATTTTTTTCTAGCACTTTCTATGCTTGAAATGATAGCTGCATCAATTCTTCTATAAAATAAATCTTTATTTAGCTTACTTGGAACTCCTTTTTTATACTCCATACTTGCTTTATAACCATTAGGTAGGGGATATTTCTTAAGATATATATGTAAAGGTAAAAGATTAATATAATCAATTTTTCCAAAAATCATCTCTTTTAAAGAGTGTTAAACACTCTATCTCCTGCATCTCCAAGCCCTGGGATAATATAACCTTTTTCATTTAAACCTTCATCAATACAAGCCACAAAAACTTCTACATCATCATGCATTTGGCTAAATTTTTTCAAACCTTGTGGAGCAGCAAGTATGGATATAAATTTTATTTTTTTAACTCCTTGGCTTTTTAAAAAATTACAAGCCTCTATAGCAGTCCCACCTGTAGCAAACATAGGATCTATAACAATAGCAGTGCGTTTTTTTGCATCTTTGGGAAGTTTTTGAAAATAAAAATCCGCCTTTAAAGTTTCTTCATTTCTCACAAACCCCAAAAACCCAACACTTGCATCAGGAATCATCTTAAAAACACTTTCAAGCGTTCCTAATACAGCTCTTAAAATAGGACAAATCATAATCTTTTCATCAAGTTTTTTTACTGTAGTTTTTTGTATAGGTGTTGAAATTTCAATTTCTTTTAAAGAAAAATCTTTACTCGCTTCAAAAAGCAAAAAAGATGAAATTTCATCGATTAACATACGAAATTGAAAGGGCTTTGTCTCTTTAGCCCTTAAAATTCCTAATTTATGTTCGATCAATGGATGATTGATACAATGAATATTTTTCATTTTAAGCTTTCAAAATAAGCTTTCTCATCAAAATTTTTCACCTTAGCCACACCATCTTTTACCGCAGCTGCTGCTACAGCTGTACTTACTGCAGCTTTTACTCTTTCATCAAAAGGTTTTGGTATAACATAATCTCTTCCAAATTCTAAAGTGCTTAAATTATAAGCTTTTTTAACCGCATCGCTTACAGGAAGTTTTGCAAGATCTGCTAATGCTTTAGCAGCCGCTACTTTCATATTTTCAGTGATTTTACTTGCACGCACATCTAAAGCCCCACGGAAAATAAAAGGAAAACCTAAAACATTATTGATTTGATTTGGATAATCACTTCTTCCTGTTCCTACAATCGCATCTTTTCTAAGTCTAGCTACATCTTCAGGCATCACTTCAGGAATAGGATTTGCCAAAGCAAAAATCACAGGATCTTTTGCCATGCTTAAAACCATTTCATCATCAAGAATTTTTGGTGCACTAAGTCCTAGGAAAACATCAGCTCCTTTTAAAACTTCTTTTAAAGTCTTTTCCTTAGAATCAACAGCAAATTCAAGCTTTTGAGGAGTTAAATCATTTCTATCTTTAGAAATCACTCCTTTGCTATCTACTAAAATAATATTTTCGACCCCTAAATTTCTATACATTTTAGCACTTGCTATACCTGCGGCACCTGCACCACTTACAACTACTTTGATGTCTTTAAATTTTTTACCACTTATTTCCATAGCATTCATAAGTCCTGCAGTTGAAATAATAGCCGTTCCATGTTGATCATCATGCATTACAGGAATTCCTAAATCTTGCAAAGCCGCTTCAATTTCAAAACATTTTGGCGCAGCAATATCTTCTAAATTGATCCCGCCCACAGTTGGAGCCAAAGACTTGCAAAAATTTACAATCTCTTCTATACTATGAACATCAATTTCTATATCATAAGCATTGACATTTGCAAATTTTTTAAACAAACAAGCCTTACCTTCCATAACAGGTTTTGAAGCCTGTGCTCCTATGTTTCCAAGTCCTAAAACAGCAGAACCATCACTAACTATAGCTACTAAATTAGCCTTATTTGTATAAGTATAAGCAAGCTCATTATCTTTAGCGATTTCAAGACAAGGTTCTGCAACTCCTGGGCTATACGCCAAAGATAGATCATGGCTTGTAGCCATTGGCTTACTTGGTACAATATCAATTTTCCCACCTAAATGGTATTTTAAAGCTTCTTCTTTTAAATTCATTTTATTTTCCTCTAACTTTTAAAAAATTTTCTATTCTTTTTTTGCACTCATCAACCTCTAAAAATTCTAATACTTCAAAAATACTAGGACTTACCGCACTCCCTGTTAAAGCTATGCGTATAGGCTGAGCCAAATCTTTTAACTTTGCTTCTTTTTTTTCTAAAAAATCATTTGTAAAATCTTCAAAATCTTTACCTGTTTTTTGATCTTTAAGTGTATTAGCAAATGCTTGGAGCAATTCTAAATTATTTTTGTTAATAAATTTTTGTACTGCATTTTCATCATAATTTTGCGGCGCATTAACTATACTTTTTGCACCATTGATAATATCATGCAAGGTTTTTGCACGCTCTCTTAATAAATCAAGTAAAAATCCTGCCTTTTCATAAACAGATAAATCAAAGCCAAGATCCTTAAGCTGACGGTTAATCTCTTCAAAAGGCAAAGTTTTAATATAATGAGCGTTAAGCCATTCAAGCTTTTTAGCATTATAACAAGATGCGCTTTTATTAATATGATAAGGGTCAAAAAGTTTTTTCAAATCTTCTAATGAAAAAACCTCATCATCACCATGACTCCAACCTAAACGCACAAGAAAATTAAGCAAAGCTTGAGGTAAAATTCCCATTTCTTTGTATTCCATAACATCAGTTGCCCCATGTCTTTTTGAAAGCTTTTTACCATCTTCTCCATGTATCATAGCCACATGAAAAAATTTAGGAATTTTAAAACCCAATGCCTCATAAAGCACAATTTGTTTAGGAGTATTTGAAAGATGATCATCTCCGCGAATCACATCACTTACCCCCATTAAAGCATCATCAATAACAACAGTAAAATTATAAGTTGGAGTTCCATCACTTCTTGCAATGATAAAATCATCCATTATATCCTCTGCTTTAAATCTCACCTCGCCTTTAACCCCATCTTCAAAAACAATCTCACCGCTTTGAGGTGCTTTAATACGCACAACAGGCTCTATACCCTGAGGTGGCGTGCCTGTAAATTCTCTATATCTTCCATCATATCTTGGGCGCTCTTTGGCAGCTTCTTGCTTGGCGCGCAATTCTTCTAATTCTTCTTTACTCATATAACAATAATACGCTTTACTTTCATCTAAAAGCTTTTTAACATATTCTTTATAAAGATCAAAACGCTCTGATTGGTAAGTTACTTCTCCATCATGTTCTAAACCGCACCATTTAAAAGCTTCAATAATTGCTTTAGTAGCTTCTTTGGAATTTCTTTTTAAATCCGTATCTTCAATACGAAGTAAAAAATTTCCACCATTTTTTCTAGCGTATAAATAATTATAAAGAGCTGTTCTAAGTCCACCTATGTGCAAATACCCTGTTGGGCTTGGAGCAAAACGCGTTGTAAGTTTTTCGTGCATTTTTTGCCTTTTCTTAAATTTTTATTGATATAATGCGATATTTATACTTAAATAAAGGTTTGAAATGAAAAAAATTTTATTAAGTTTTGCATTTTTTGCAAGTTTAGCTAGTGCAAATACCATTAATGCTATAGCTGTAGTTGTAGACAAAGAGCCTATCACAACTTATGATATAGATCAAACTATGAAAGCACTTAAAATTGATAGAAATAAAGCTTTAGGCGTACTCATCAATGAAAAAATGGAAATTTCACAAATGAAACAACTAGGTATTGTAGTCAATGATCTAGAGCTTGATGATGCTATAAATAAAATGCTTGCTCAAAACAAAACGACTTTAAATGCTTTCAAAGCAAATTTAAAATCCAAAAATCAAAGCTATGAACAATTTCGTGCAAATTTTAAAAAAGACTTAGAAAAAAGAAAGCTTTATGAAAAAATCGCAAGTATGGCAAAAACTGATTTTAGTGATGATGGAGCAAAAAAATTTTTCGAACAAAATAAAGATAAATTCACTTTTTATACACAAATTAATGCAAATATTTATCTATCAAACAATCCTCAAACTTTAGAAAATATCAAAAATACAAAAAAAACAATCCTTAAACCACAAAATGCATCTTTAAACACAAGTAATGCCGATCCAAGACTTTTAGGGCTTTTATCACAAATTCCTGTTGGAGGCTTTTCCCCTGTTTTAAATGGAAAAAATGGCTATGAACTCTATGAAGTTAAAAGCAGAGATGGGGCACAAACTCCTGAATATGAACAAGTTAAAAATGAAGTTTTAAACGCTTATGTAAGTGAACAAAGACAAAATTTTATACAGGATTATTTTGATAAACTCCGCTCTAAAATCAATATAGAATATTTAAGATAAAAATTACAATTAAAATTTCCCTTTAATAGGGAAATTTTAATGTCTTGCAAGATAATTTGTATCGTAATTATTATTAATAAAATCAGGATTTTCCATCATAGAAAGATGAAAATCTTTGGTTGTTTTTATCCCACTTATAAGCAACTCATCTAAAGCTACTTTCATTTTTGCAATAGCTTTATTGCGATCTTCTGCCCAAACTACAAGTTTGCCTATCATAGAATCATAATAAGGAGGCACGCTATAGTCTTGATAACAATGACTTTCCATTCTGACATTGCGTCCTGCTGGTGGAATGTATTTAGTAATCTTACCTGGACTTGGCAAGAAAGTTTTGGAATCTTCGGCTGTGATTCTACATTCTATAGAATGCCCATTTAATTTAATACTTTCTTGAGATGGTAAAGCATAACCTTCTGCTACTTTAATCATTTGTTCTATGATATCAATCCCACTTACCATTTCACTTACACAGTGTTCAACTTGCAAACGCGTATTCATTTCTATAAAATAAAAATCCAAATTTTTATCTACCAAAAACTCAAAAGTTCCCGCACCTTCATAGCCTATAGCTTTAGCCGCTTTAACAGCAGTTTCATGAAGCCTAGTACGTGTTTTTTCATCAAGTAAAATTGCAGGGGACTCTTCTATAAGTTTTTGATGGCGTCTTTGCATAGAACAATCTCTTTCGCCCACATGGATCACATTACCAAAACTATCTCCTATAACCTGCACTTCTATATGACGTGGATTTTGTATGTATTTTTCCATATACATAGTTCCATCACCAAATGCTGTCATAGCCTCACTTTCAGCCGACCAATACGCTTTTTCAAGATCTTTTTCATTTTCAACCACACGCATACCACGACCACCACCACCTGCGGCTGCTTTTAAAATCACAGGATAGCCTATTTCTTTGGCAAGTTTTTTAGCTGCTTCAGCTCCGGCTAAAGCTCCATCACTTCCTGGGATTACAGGTACGCCTGCTCTTTGCATTACTTGTTTAGCTTTTGATTTATCACTCATTAAATTCATAGCTTCTACAGAAGGACCTATGAATTTAATGTTATGTTTAGCACAAATTTCAACAAAATTTTGATTTTCGCTTAAAAATCCATATCCTGGAAAAATCGCATCTGCTTCAGCAATTTCAGCTGCTGTAATAATAGCTGGGATATTTAAATAGCTTTCAGAACTTCTTGCTTTGCCTATACAAATGCTTGCATCAGCGTATTTTAAATACAAAGCATCTTTATCTGCTTCAGAGTACACACAAATTGCTTTTTTACCCATTTCTTTAATCGTTCTTAAAGCACGCAGTGCTATTTCTCCACGATTAGCAATTAATATGCTTTTAATTTCCATTTTATAATTTCTCCACCGCAAATAAAGGCATTCCAAATTCTACAGGCTGACCATCAGCAACTAAAATTTCAGCGATCCTACAATCAAATTCCGCTTCAATTTCATTCATGATTTTCATCGCTTCGATAATAGCTATAGTATCGCCTTTTTTAACCGTACTACCTACTTTTACAAAAGGTGCTGCACCTGGACTTGGAGCTTGATAGAAAGTTCCTACCATAGGGCTATTTATACTTGGTTTGTTTGATTTTACACTTTGACTAGGTTGAGCTTCGTTTACAACGCTTACATTGATAGGTTGTGGAGCTGGAACTGGAGGACAAACAGGAGCTGGAACATCGCAGCACATATCTCTTTCAAGTTCTATTTCAAAACCATCTTGTTCTTTGATCTTAATTTTACTAATATTTGCTTCAGCAAAAAGGTTTACTAACTCTTTAATTTCTTCTTTTGTCATAAAATTCTCCTACAAAATTTAAGAACTTAACCTTGTATTATATAAAAAAACTTGAAATTTAACTTTAAAAAAGAAAAAAATCATAAAAAATATAGATTTTTTAGGTTATAATCCTTACAAACAATTACAAATATTAAAAGGTTAAAAATGGGCTTAAAAGCGGATAATTGGATAAGAAAAATGGCATTAGAACACAAGATGATCGAACCATTTTGCGAAGCAAATATAGGAAAAGGTGTGGTAAGCTATGGACTTTCAAGCTATGGTTATGATATACGCGTAGGACGTGAGTTTAAAATTTTTACCAATGTTAATTCAACTGTAGTGGATCCAAAAAATTTCGTAGAAGAAAATGTAGTAGATTTTGAAGGTGATGTATGTATAGTTCCTGCAAATTCTTTTACCCTAGCTAGAACTATAGAGTATTTTAAAATGCCTGATGATGTCTTAGCTATTTGTCTTGGCAAAAGCACTTATGCAAGATGTGGTATCATCGTCAATGTTACCCCTTTTGAACCAGGTTTTGAAGGACATATTACTATAGAAATTTCAAATACTACGCCTTTACCTGCAAAAATTTATGCTAATGAAGGCATAGCACAAGTGTTGTTTTTACAAGGTGATGAAAAATGTGACACCACTTATAAAGATAAAAAAGGCAAGTATCAAGCTCAAACGGGCATAACCTTGCCAAGAATTTTAAAATAGGAACACTTGTTGCTTTAATTTTAAAAAACTTAAGCAAAGGAAGGCAAAATGTTTAACAAAAAAAATATCTTAATCACAGGCGGAACAGGCTCTTTTGGAAAAACCTATACTAAGGTTTTGCTAGAAAATTATAAACCTAATAAAATCATCATTTATTCTCGTGATGAGCTTAAACAATTTGAAATGGCAAGCGTTTTTAACGCTTCTTGCATGCGTTATTTCATAGGAGATGTAAGAGACAAAGAGCGTTTAAGCACTGCTATGCGTGATGTGGATTTTGTTATACATGCTGCTGCGATGAAGCATGTGCCTATTGCTGAATATAACCCTATGGAATGTATAAAAACAAACATCCACGGCGCGCAAAATGTCATAGATGCTTGTTTTGAAAATGGGGTTAAAAAATGTATCGCTCTTAGTACGGATAAGGCTTGCAATCCTGTAAATTTATACGGTGCAACCAAACTTGCAAGCGATAAGCTTTTTGTCGCTGCAAACAACATAGCAGGTAACAAGCAAACACGCTTTGGTGTTACAAGATATGGCAATGTTGTAGGTTCAAGAGGTTCAGTGGTGCCTTTCTTTAAAAAACTCATCAGCGAAGGAGCTAAAGAACTTCCTATCACCGATACGAGAATGACTCGTTTTTGGATCAGCCTTGAAGATGGAGTAAAATTTGTACTGAGTAATTTTGAAAGAATGCATGGAGGAGAAATCTTTATCCCTAAAATTCCTTCGATGAAAATCACCGATCTAGCCCATGCTCTAGCTCCTAATTTAAGCCATAAAATCATAGGCATAAGAGCAGGAGAAAAACTACATGAAATCATGATTTCAAGCGATGATAGTCATTTAACCTATGAATTTGAAAACTACTATGCTATAAGCCCGAGTATTAAATTTGTAGATAAAGATAATGACTTTAGTATCAATGCCCTAGGCGAAAAAGGACAAAAAGTAAAAGATGGTTTTTCTTATAGCTCGGATAATAATCCTTTATGGGCAAGCGAAAAAGAACTTTTAGAAATCATCAATCACACCGAAGGTTTTTAAAATGCTTACTTATTCTCATCAAAACATCGATCAAAGCGATATAGATGCGCTTACAAAAGCTTTAAAAGATGAAATTTTAACAGGGGGTAAAAAGGTAGATGAATTTGAAGAAGCCCTTTGTGAATATGTGGGCGTAAAACACGCTTGTGTATTAAACTCAGCCACTTCAGCCCTTCATCTTGCCTATACAGCACTAGGCATCAAAGAAAAAATCGTTTTAACCACTCCTTTAACCTTCGCTGCTACGGCTAATGCGGCTTTAATAGCTGGAGCTAAGGTAGAGTTTATCGACATTAAAAACGATGGCAATATTGATGAAAAAAAACTAGAAGCAAGACTTTTAAAAGATAGTAAAAATATAGGAGCTATTAGCGTGGTGGATTTTGGGGGAAATAGCGTTGAAATAGATGAAATTTCAAGCCTTGCTAAAAAATACAATATCCCTTTAATCGATGATGCAAGCCATGCTTTAGGTGCCTTATATAAAAGTGAAAAAGTAGGAAAAAAAGCCGATCTTTCTATCTTTTCTTTTCATCCTGTTAAACCCATCACTACTTTTGAAGGCGGGGCTGTGGTGAGTGATAATGAAGAGCTTATCACCAAAATCAAGCTTTTAAAAAGCCATGGTATAATTAAAAAAAGGCTTTGGGATAGCGATATGGTAGAACTTGGCTATAATTACCGCTTAAGCGATGTTGCTTGTGCTTTAGGGATAAACCAGCTTAAAAAACTCGATCACAATCTTGAAAAAAGAGAAGAAATCGCAAGTTTTTACGATAAAGAATTTGAAAAAAATCCTTATTTTTCCACGATAAAAATCAAAAATTATAAAAAAAGCTCAAGACATTTATACCCTATCTTGCTTTTTCCTGAATTTTATTGTCAAAAAGAAGAACTTTTTGAAAGCTTACTTCATGCAGGAATTGGCGTACAGGTACATTATAAACCAACTTATGAATTTAGTTTTTATAAAAAACTCTTAGGAGAAATCAGACTCCAAAATGCGGATAATTTTTACAAAGCCGAGCTTAGCATACCTTGTCATCAAGAAATGAATCTAAAGGATGCAAAATTTGTAAAAGATACTTTATTTAGCATTCTTGAAAAAGTTAAAAAGGAATATTGTGGATAAGCTAGACTTTAGAAGTCAAGATTTTAGCCAAACTGGAAAGGCTATGTATGAACTAGCTTGTGAACTTTTTCCCATCCCTCGAAGTATCACAGGGCAAGGTTTTAGAGCTAGCTTAGAAATTTTAAATAAAACTCTGGGCGGGGGGGGGATACTCAAATTTCACTCTATAAAAAGTGGCACAAAGGTTTTTGACTGGATAGTCCCTGATGAATGGAACGCCAAAGAAGCCTATATCATCACTCCAGAAGGAGAAAAAATTTGTGATTTTAAAAAGCATAATTTACACCTTCTAAATTATAGCGAAGCTATCGATAAAGAAATCGAACTTGAAGAACTTCAAAATCATCTTTACTCCATAGAAGAAATGCCCGATGCTATTCCTTATGTAACGAGTTATTACAAAAGACGTTGGGGATTTTGTCTCACGCATAATGAAAGAAAAAAACTCAAAAAAGGCAAATACAAAGTCTATATCAATGCGAAACATGATGAAAATGGGGTTTTGGATTATGCTGATTTTATCCTACCTAGTACGCAAAATTCAAAAGATGAAATTTTAATTTCAACCTATCTTTGTCATCCTTCCATGGCAAATAACGAGCTTAGTGGCCCTGTGGTGGCTATTTTCCTAGCAAAATGGCTTTTGAGTTTAAAAGAAAGAAGATATAATTACCGCTTTGTCATCATCCCTGAAACCATAGGCTCTATAGTCTACCTTAGCAAACATTTAGAACATTTAAAAAAACATGTTAAAGCAGGCTTTGTGCTTTCTTGCTTAGGCGATGATCATACTTACTCACTCATACACACGCCCAAAGAAAACACTCTAAGCGATAAAGTCGCCCTGCATACGCTCAAAAATAAAGAAAATTTCAAAGCTTTTAGTTTTCTAGATCGTGGAAGTGATGAAAGACAATACAATGCTCCACTTGTAAATCTTGGCATAGTAGGGGTATGTCGCACAAGATACGGTGACTATGATGGATATCATAACTCAAAAGACGATCTCAATTTTATCTCTGAAAAAGGTTTAATGGGTGGACTTCAAAGTATGCAAGAAATGATTTTAAATCTAGAAATCAACGCTGTATATGAAAACACCATAGTATGCGAACCCAATCTTGGTAAAAGAGGACTATATCACACCCTTAGCACTGCTAATGACATTCCTTTGGCTTGTAATTTTTTGGCTTACTGTGATGGGGAAAATGATATCATCGATATAGCTAATATCTTAAATATGCAAGCTTATGAATTTAAAGAACTTTTGGAAAAAATAAAATTTTATGGACTGGTAAAATGAAATATTTTTTAGAACACAATGGCAAAAAATACTCCGATAAGGATTTAATAGATGCTTTTTATCAACTAGGTATAAAAAGGGGTGATATTTTATGCGTACATACAGAACTTATGAAATTTGGCAAAGCTTTGCTTACTAAAAATGATTTTTTAAAAACCTTACTTGAATGCTTTTTTAAAGTGCTAGGCAAGGAAGGCACTCTTCTAATGCCAACCTTTACTTATAGTTTTTGCAAAAATGAAGTTTATGATAAAGTGCATTCTAAAGGCAAAGTGGGAGTGCTGAATGAATTTTTTAGAACTAGCGGGGGGGGGGTTAGGCGAACTAGCGACCCTATTTTTTCCTTTGCTGTGAAGGGTGCTAAAGCGGATATTTTTTTAAAAGAAAACTCAAGCTGTTTTGGAAAGGATAGTGTATATGAAATTTTAACTAGGGAAGGTGGGAAATTTATGCTTTTAGGCTTGAATTATGGACACGCCCTAACGCATTATGCTGAAGAGAGAAATACCAGCTTTTGCAGGTATTTTAAGGAATTTAAGGGCTTTGTGATTGACGAGCTAGGACAAAAAAGAGAAAAAAGGATAAATTATTATGTAAGAGACTTGGAAAAAGCCTATGTATGCAGCCTTGATAAGATAAATGAAATCGTGCGGCAAACAAGGTATTACAAAAGCATAAAATTTGCAGGAGATTTTCTAGAAAGCTATGATGCTAAAGAATATGTCAAAGCCATAGGCAACGCCCTTAAGCAGGATAAATTTGCCATATATGAAAAGCTTCTTTTATGAAAAATATTTAAAGGTAGTTTATGAAATATTTACTTGAATTTGAAAATAAAAAATACTCCACTTACGACTTCATAGAAACTTTTTACAAACTAGGACTACAAAAAGGCGATACCTTGTGTGTGCATACTGAACTTTTTAATTTCGGTTTTCCCTTGCTTTCTAGAAATGAATTTTTACAGACTATATTAGATTGTTTTTTTGAAGTTATAGGTAAAGAAGGCACTTTGATCATGCCAACCTTTACTTATAGTTTTTGCAAAAATGAAGTTTATGACAAAATAAATTCCAAAACAAAAATGGGAGCATTAAATGAATATTTTCGCAAACAAACAGGAGTAAAACGCACAAACGATCCTATATTTTCTTTTGCTATAAAAGGAGCAAAAGAAGAATTATTTTTAAAAGATACAACAAGTTGTTTTGGGGAAAATTGTGTTTATGAGGTTTTAACCAAAGAGAATGGAAAATATATGACATTTGGAGGTCAAGGACACACACTAACACATTATGCAGAAGAACAATTTAATGTATTTTACAGATATCATAAAATTTTCTCTGGAATTTTAATTGATGAAAACAATATATCATACAATAAAACCATTAGTTATTATGTTAGAAAACTTGACATATCTTCTGAGCCCAATTTAATTAACATTATCAATATTGTTAATAATACTAAAAATTTTAAAAAAAACAATTTTGCAGGAGATCATATAAATATTTACAACGCTAAAGAATATATAGAAATTTTATGGAAAAAATTAGATATAAACCAAACAATTCTAATAGAAAATTATGATACAATATATTAATTTTCAACATTCTCAAGAAAGTGGTATACAATGGAAAAACAATTTTATGAAATTTTAGAAAATATACTTGAAACCAAAGTAGATGAAAATACAAATTTAAGCATGGAAAACTGCAAGAACTGGACTTCTTTAGCTCATATTGATATCATCATGAGTTTAGAAGAAGAATTTGAAATCAAATTTAACAAAGAAGATTTAAGTCTCTTAAAATCTCAAAGCACTTTACTAGAAAAAATTCAAACCCTAAAGGCAGAAAAATGAAAGAAAATATTGAAAAATTATTTCAAGCCATCGCTCAAAAAAATCCTATCCATTCTAAATATCTTAAAAAAATTGAATTTTCACAAGAAGACGAAGAAGAATTTGATAAATTAATTTCTTATTATATTCAAGATGGTATCAGTATAAAAGAACAATGCGATTGTTATTTATTGATCCTTAACGATACTTTAGAAGAAACAAAATTTTTCATAGAAAATGGGGCTTATCGTTATTCTAGCTTTGATGAAGTTAAGGATAAAGTTTATTTTAATGAAAGCTATATGAAACAATACATGATAGGCCTAGCTCTTTCTTCTTTTGTTTGGATAGCTCATATTAAAGTGAGAAAGTATTTTTCGCAATATTTAAAAAATTTTACTCCAAAAACAACTTATTTTGAAATAGGCCCTGGCCATGGAGAATATTTTGCAAGAGCAGTTAAAAGTGGTAAATTTTCCGCCTTTTATGGACTTGATATCTCTCCAACAAGTTGCGAACTTACTCAAAAAATGGTAAAACAACAAGTAGGGGGATTGATTACAA
This sequence comes from Campylobacter sp. BCW_6468, assembly GCF_001762865.1. Taxonomy (NCBI): domain Bacteria; kingdom Pseudomonadati; phylum Campylobacterota; class Epsilonproteobacteria; order Campylobacterales; family Campylobacteraceae; genus Campylobacter; species Campylobacter sp. BCW_6468. The sequence goes on along the minus strand of NZ_MJXQ01000039.1, from coordinate 4,033 downwards.
AATGTGATTTTTTATGTCAAGATTTTTTTACTTATGATTTTAATAAAAAAGCTGATTTGATAGTGATTGGAGAAGTGCTAGAACACGTAGAAAAACCTCTTGAATTCCTTAAAAGATCTAAAGAGCTTCTTAGCGATGGAGGGGAAATTTTTGCAACTATTCCTATCAATGCTCCTGCTATTGATCATATTTATTTATTTTCCCATCCTGATGAAGTTAAAGATTTGATAGAAAAATCAGGCTTAAAATTTAAAGCTTATGAATGTTTTATGGCAAATAATTATAGTTTGGAAAAAGCATTGAAATTTAAAAATGCTATCACTATGGCAGTAGTTTTAAATGCTTAATACAACACTCAATTTACCCCTTCATCATATAGGCGTGGCTTGTAAAAATTTAGAAAAAGAAAGGGAATGTTTTTTTAAACTAGGTTTTTATAAAGAATCAGAATTTATAGATGAAAAACAAGGGGTAAGAGGCGAATTTATCATTCCTTGTAATGAAGCATTTCCACAGTATAGATTTGAACTTTTGCAAAATTTAAACGATAAAGGACCACTAGATAGCTATTTGAAAAATAATACCAAAATGTATCATTTAGCCTATGAAAGTAAAAATATCGCCCAAGATTTAATTCTTTTGGAACAACAAGGAGGCATTTGTATTGTTCCTATTATGCAAGCAAGCTATTTTGCTAAACTTTGTTTTATCATGATGCCAAATAGGCTTTTAATCGAACTTGTGGAGCTAAAATGAATCTTTTTTCACCCCATTTAAAACGCAATGAGCTTATAAAATTCGCCAAAGAATTAGACTTTAGCAAAAGTCAAGATCTTCTTATTAATGTCCATAGAAATCATGCTTTTGAAGGAGTGCAAAGTATCATTGCTCCTTTTTTACATTTTGCCAATTTAAGAGCTGATTTTAATTTCAGCTCTTATGATGATAGCTTGAGTTTTGATAACTTTAAAGAAGCTAGTTTAGAACTTTTATGGCTAGATTTAACCCGCTATAAAAATAATGTGCAAAATTTTATAGAAGAAAGACTTTTAGAACTAAGAAAAATTTCACAAAACCCTATTTTAGTTCTTAGTTTAGGAGAATTTAAAACAGATAAAAAAATTTTAAATTGTGAAATTTTTAACATAGAAAAACTCATAAAAGAGTATTTTGATGAAGAAGATATTTTAGACTTAGCTAAAGAAGAACTTACAGGCTCTAAGCTTAATAATAAAGCCTTGATTTTTTTAGCACAAATTTTAGGACTTAGCCTCATCCCTGCACTCGTAAAACCCGCTCTTAAAGCTCTTGTACTTGATCTTGATAATACCTTGTATCAAGGAATTTTAGGTGAAGAGGGTATAGATAATCTTAATTTAAGTCCTTTGCACAAAACCTTACAAGAAAAAATTAAAACTTTTAAAAAACAAGGGTTTTTACTTGCCCTAGCTTCAAAAAATGAAGAAAAAGACGCAAAAAAACTTTTTGAAATAAGAAAAGATTTCATCTTACAATGGGATGATTTTGATGCTAGAATGATTAATTGGGAGCCAAAGGGTGAAAATATCTTAAAAATTGCTAAAAAATTTAATATAAATACTAACGCTATGCTTTTTATAGATGATAATATCGCCGAGCTTGAAAATACCAAATTTACAGGCGTTAAAACACTTTTATGCGATGAAAATATACTTTATAAAATCAAACTTTTTCCTAATCTTTTAAAACTTTCAAATACCAAAGAAGATCAAATTCGTGCCAAAGATATAGCAGCCAATGCTTTAAGAGAAGAGCTTAAAAGCTTAAGCGATGAAGAATATTTTCAAAATCTTGAAATCAGCTTAAATTTTAGCAAAAATGATCTGCAAAATATCCCTCGCATTAGCGAACTTTTAGGCAAAACCAATCAATTTATCGCTAATTACACACGCTTAAATCAAGAAAAAGTCGCACAACACATGCAAAAAGAACTCATTGTAAGTGTGAGTATGAGTGATAAATTAAGCGATAGTGGGATTATCGCTATTTTTGTTTTTTCTTGTAAAGAAGGAAATTTATTTATCGATGATCTTTGCATTTCTTGTAGGGCTTTAGGTAGAAAACTTGAAACTAGAATGTTTTTTAAAGCCTTTGAACTAGCTTTACATTTCTTTGATCTTAAAAACAATAATGCAAGGCTTTACTATCAAAAAGGCGAAAGAAATATGCCATTTTTGAGCTTTTTAGAACAAATTTCCAAAGAATTTGAAAAAAACTCAGCCCTTATTCCATTTCAAAATTTAAACTTCAAAGGACTTATAATCCATGAAAACTAGATTTGATAAAGCTAAAATTTCAGGCATTTGCGTAAGCGTACCTGAACATAAAATTTGCATTGATGATGAGTTAGAAAGCGTTTTTTCAAACGATATCAAAACCCTTAAAAGAATGAAAAAAGTCATAGGTTTAAACACGCGTTATATTTGCGATGAAAACACTTGCGTAAGCGATCTTGGAAAACACGCAGCCAATACACTTTTACAAGGTTTAAATATAGATAAAAATAGCCTTGATGCACTCATCGTAGTAACTCAAAGTCCTGATTTTTTCATGCCTTCTACGGCTTGTTATTTACACCAACTTTTAAATTTAAGCTCCAAAACTGTAGCTTTTGATTTAGGGCAAGCTTGTGCAGGGTATTTATACGGCTTATTTGTCGCTCATTCTTTAATACAAAGTGGCTTAGGTAAAATTTTACTCATTTGTGGAGATACTTTAAGCAAATTCATCCACCCTAAAAATATGAATTTAGCCCCTATTTTTGGTGATGGAGTAAGTGCAACTTTAATTGAAAAAACGGATTTTAACGAAGCTTTTTTTGAGCTTGGAAGCGATGGAAAATATTTTGATAAACTCATCATTCCAAAAGGTGCGATGAGAATACCTAAAGCAGATATTTTCAACGATGATTCACTCATGCAAACTGAGGAGTTTAGACAATTAGAAAATCTTTATATGGACGGAGCAAATATTTTCAATATGGCTTTGGAATGCGAACCTAAAAGCTTTAAAGAAATTTTAGAATTTTCTAAAGTAGATGAAAAAGACATTGCTTTTCATCTTTTTCATCAATCTAATGCGTATTTGGTTGATTGTATTAAAGAAGAATTAAAACTTAATGATGATAAAGTTCCTAATTTCATCATGAAAAAATACGCTAATTTAAGCGCTTGTTCACTACCTGCTCTACTTTGCGAACTAGATACTCCAAAAGAATTTAAAGCGAGTTTAAGTGCTTTTGGTGCAGGGCTTAGCTGGGGAAGTGCGGTGCTAAATTTCAAAGATTTATACACAAAAGATATTTTAATTTACACAAAGGAGAAATAATGACAAAAACTGAATTTTTAGAAGAGCTTAAAGAAGCTATGCATAGAGATGAAGACTTAAATGAAGATATGCTACTTGATGATATAGACGAGTGGGATAGTTTGGCTTTTGTATCTGTGATGGTGCTTTATAAAAATCTTTTTGCTTTAAAAATCACAGCCGAGGACTTGAAAAATTGTCAAAAAGTGAGTGATTTAATCGATTTAGCAAAGCTTGATTAAAACCTTTAAGGTTTTAATCTTTTATCTCTAATTCAAATTTATCTCCCGCATCTTTAAATATAAACACTTTATTTCCACAAGGATAAGAGATGGAATTTTCTTGCATTAAAGATTTTCTTTTTTGTAATTTTTCAAGCATTAAAGGAAGTTCTTTTCTAAATAAGGCTTTATCAGGTATACCACAACCATGATCTAAATTTTTAATAAATTTTCCATCAATTTTATTTTCATCTATCAAATTTAAGCTTACATCGTAACCTAAAATTTTTAATATTTGCATGGTTTGTTGTTTAAAATTGGCAGGCGTTAGAGGATCTTTATCGCTATGATAACTCACATAAATAATATTTTTATTTTTTTGACTTTGCAAAATCAAATGATCCTTATTTAACAATGTTCTAATAAAATAATTTTCATTATTAAAAAAATAAGGTGAATTTTCTTTA
>NZ_MJXQ01000038.1:1035-1634 GCF_001762865.1 Campylobacter sp. BCW_6468 | reverse complement strand
TAAACACTTTATTTCCACAAGGATAAGAGATGGAATTTTCTTGCATTAAAGATTTTCTTTTTTGTAATTTTTCAAGCATTAAAGGAAGTTCTTTTCTAAATAAGGCTTTATCAGGTATACCACAACCATGATCTAAATTTTTAATAAATTTTCCATCAATTTTATTTTCATCTATCAAATTTAAGCTTACATCGTAACCTAAAATTTTTAATATTTGCATGGTTTGTTGTTTAAAATTGGCAGGCGTTAGAGGATCTTTATCGCTATGATAACTCACATAAATAATATTTTTATTTTTTTGACTTTGCAAAATCAAATGATCCTTATTTAACAATGTTCTAATAAAATAATTTTCATTATTAAAAAAATAAGGTGAATTTTCTTTACGCGTCCAGTGGGTTTTTAAAAAACAACTCACAAAAAAATGATCGCCCTGCATATACATATCCCCATTAGTATCTTTGCTTTTAAATTCCAACTCTCTACCAATAATATAATTAAGCGGTGGAACAGCCGAACCCGAATTATCAATCACGCCATCCACATACCAAGGAGCTATTTTTGCTATGAGCAAGGCTAAGTATCCTCCATAAGACCCC
>NZ_MJXQ01000038.1:0-985 GCF_001762865.1 Campylobacter sp. BCW_6468 | reverse complement strand
TTTAACTAAATCTTTTAAAGCATTGATATGATCAATAGCTGCCATAATGCCAAAATTTTGATATTCTCCACGCGAAGGAATAAAAGTTGCACTTAGTCTTTCTTCAAAATCATAAGGCAATCGATTTAACATTTTTAATTCTGTCATAATCTCGCTCAAATATTCACAATGACTAACTACAGTATTATTGGCTAATTGATCACATGGAATATTGTATTTACGAAGCACTTTTTCTATTAATTTTAAATCATCTTTTGTAAAATCTGCTAATGTTGAATATTTTTCAACATCCGAACGCCTTTGGCAAAAACAATGATAAAAAACATTTATTGTCACTACATCAAAATTTTTAGCAATATAATTTCTATAAGAATCTAAAAAATATATATTTGCATTAGCTCCATAACCTCCTATGACAAAAACTATAGCTTTGAGATCTTTTTCATCATCATAACTTATGCGATATTCAAGCTTACTGGTTCTTTTAATACCTAGTTCTACATCATCACAAGAATCAATTTCAAAGGTTTGGTTTATGAGCATATATTTTCCTTTTTAATTAATGATCAATTTTAACTGATTTTCTACATCTTTAAAAGTAAACACTTTATTTCCACAAGGATAAGAGATGGAATTTTCTTGCATTAAAGATTTTCTTTTTTGTAATTTTTCAAGCATTAAAGGAAGTTCTTTTCTAAATAAGGCTTTATCAGGTATACCACAACCATGATCTAAATTTTTAATAAATTTTCCATCAATTTTATTTTCATCTATCAAATTTAAGCTTACATCGTAACCTAAAATTTTTAATATTTGCATGGTTTGTTGTTTAAAATTGGCAGGCGTTAGAGGATCTTTATCGCTATGATAACTCACATAAATAATATTTTTATTTTTTTGACTTTGCAAAATCAAATGATCCTTATTTAACAATGTTCTAATAAAATAATTTTCATTATTAAAAAAATAAGGTGAATTTTCTTTA
>NZ_MJXQ01000037.1:0-4326 GCF_001762865.1 Campylobacter sp. BCW_6468 | reverse complement strand
TCATCCTGATGATTATCAAAATTCAGCTAATTATGAAAGTCAAATGTATGAACATATTTTAACCGAGGCTTATGGGGGGAAAGGAGAAGTTAAAACTCATCATGTTTGGCTTATGTTTAAACAAAATTTAGAACAAGACATAGAAAAAATACAAAAATATTTAGATACTAAAGTTTACAACTGCACCGAAGGGGGAGCAAGGATAAAAGGAGCCATAGAAAAACCTTTTCTTTGGGCTTGTGAGAATTTACTTGATAAAGATTTAAATAAACCTTTTGAAAAATTAGAACCTTTAAGTTTAAATAAACAAAATGAGTTTTTACTTAAGGCTTATTATAAAGTTTATCAAAGTATTAAACATTGTAGAGATTTTAACGATAATTTTATTAAAGTTTATGATAAAATAAAAAACTCTTTTATGAGTTTACAAAATTCTCAAAAAAATGAAATTTTTATTCAAGAAATTATTCAAGATATAGACAAAACCAAAACTCAAATAGATGAACTTTACAATACTCAAAAAGATTTGATACAAATTTTAGGTCCTTTACTGACACAATTTGAACTTAATCTTGCTAGAATTTATGTCTTAAATCCTAAAACCAAAGAAGATGCTTTTAATAAAAGTATTCTTTGGATAAAAGAACATTTAGAATTTATGGAATTAGTTTATGGACATATTAAAGCACAAGAAAATGCTTTGATTAAAAATATACTTCCTTTAGAAGAAAAACTTAAAGAAAGAAAATTAGATAAATGGATGGAAAGGGTGAGAAGGTGAGAGAAGAAAATAATTTTAACAAAAATTTAAAAGCTTTAAGCGGTTTTGAGTATAACAACTTACGCAAAAAACTTGAGGATCTAAAAGAGCTTAGAGAATTTACTTTCACTCAAGGAAAAGATAATCTTGATATCAATATCATAAAAAAAAGAAATTTAAAAAAAATGTATCAAGATCCCATCAAAGAGCTTGAAAAAAATTTAGAATATTTTAAAGATTTTACACGCTATCCTATGCTTTTTTTTTATGGTTTTGGAAATGGAATTTTATATAAAATTCTACTTCAAAATCAAGCACTTAAAAGAATAATCATCTTTGAAAAAGAATTAGAACTTATCTTTTTGGCTTTAAATTTCATAGATTTTAGCAAAGATTTAAGCTTAGGGCGACTCATTATTTTACATCATGATGATATTAATCTTCCTAAAATGGATAAAGTTTTTCGTTTGATAGGGGATTTGTTTTATCGTTCTTATAATCTACACATTGCTAATGATTTTTATGAACACTATAAAGAAGATATTTTAAAACTTAATAAACTCAATATGCAAATCATCAAAAATCACAATCTTATGCGTGGAAATGATCCTCTTGATGCTCTTCAAGGCATAGAACAATTTGTTTATAATCTTCCTCAAATGATTACTCATCCTAGTTATAAAGAATTACTTTCTAAAAGAAAGGGTATAAGTGATACAGCTATCATTGTTTCTACAGGACCATCTCTTACTAAACAATTGCCTTTATTAAAAAAATATGCTAGTAAAGCTACAATTTTTTGTGCGGATTCTTCTTATCCTATTTTAGCTAAACATGGTATAAAGCCTGATTATGTTTGTATGTTGGAACGCGATGAAATAGTAGCTGAATGTTTTAATAATAATTTTAAAGATTTTGATAAAGACATCATTTTTCTAGTAGCTTCTTTGGTGCATAAAAAAACCATTTCTTATCTTAAAAAAAATCAAAGAAAATACATTTTAATCATAAAAGGCCAGCCTTTTGCTAGATACTTGGAGCTAGACGATTATGGATATATTAACGCGGGTATGAGTGTATCTCATATGGCTTATGAACTGGCTGAAAATTTAGGACATAAAAACATCATTCTCATAGGTCAGGATTTGGCTTATGCCAAAGATGGGCAAACACACTCTCAAGGTTTTATCCATGCTAATTTACATAATGGAGACTATGAAAGGGACTTAGATAGATTTAGCACTACAGCTTATGGAGGAAATGGAAAAGTTCAAAGTTCTGAAATTTGGACACTTTTTAGACAAATTTTTGAAAATTTCATTGCTTTTAGCAAAAGTAAAACTTATAATTGCACTGAAGGAGGTGCTAGGATAGAAAGCGCTATAGAAAAACCTTTTAAAGAACTTTGCGAAAATTTACTCGAAAATAAAAAAGATAAAAAATTTAAAAAATTACAAGTTTTAAATACTAAAGAACAAGTAAAACTCGGATTAAAAATCTATCAAAAAATCAAAAAAAATATGAATTTATCTTTGAATTTTAAAAAAGAGTGTAAAAAAGTTCAAAAACAAATTCACAATCTTACCCATGGAAAAAACAAGCTCTCTCTTGAACAAATAAACCAGAATATAGACAAAATCAAAGAAAAACTTTCAAATAAAAAATATCTCTTTTTGCAAGAAATTTTAGGCCCTACTTTGCATCATGAACAAAGTATATTAACGCCTTTATATCTTAAAGATATCAAAGATGAATCTGATAAACAAAATAAACTTTTTGCTTGGATTTATGCGCATGAATCTTTGATGGAAAATATCATAGAACTTTTAGAAGCTCAAGACAAAAGACTTAAAATCGCTATTTTACCTTTGCAAGACTTTTTAGAAAAGAAAAAAGCACTTTAAAAGCTTAGATGCATAAAAGCATCTAAGAAATTATTGAAGAAGTTTTAAAACATTTTGCTGCACTGCATTAGCCTGACTCATAGCATAAGAACCTGACTGTGCAAGGATGTTATATTTAGAAAAATTTGCACTTTCAGCTGCAAAGTCTACATCTCTTATGGTTGATTCTGCTGCTTTAACGTTTACTTGAGTTACGGTAATGTTGTTTATAGTCACTTGAAGTTGATTTTGCACCGAACCAATGTCGGCTCTGATTTGATCAAGATTTGTTGTGGCTGTTTCAGCTATATCCATCACAGCCATAGCACCTTTAAGTGTGGTAACACCTGCTGTTTCATCTTTTACTCCAAAAGCAGTTGTTTTCATAGTTGCAAACTGAGAAAGTCCGCTTTGACTAGAAAAACCTGAACCTGCAGAAACATTATATACCGCAGAAAGTTGCGAAGCAGCTGAAATAGTTATTGCATTAGTAGTAAGTACAGCAGAATAATTCTTACCACTACCTACAGAATAACCTGAACCTGCCGAAAATCCACTTCCTGCACTACTCATATAAGCGCTAACAGAAGAAACTCCAGCTAACATAACTCCTTTATTTACAGAACCAAATCCCATAGCATCAGCGATATTAGCATCAAATCTTCCTTTTGATTCTCTTAAAGAAACAGAAGCTTGAGAGATAAATTGAGTTGCACCAAAGCCTGCAGAAGAAAGATTGCTACCGCTGATTAAAATATCTTTACCATCATTTTTAACTAAAGACAAGCGGCCATAGTTTTCTTTCATATCAGCATTGATAAAGGCACCTCCACCTATATTACCATCGATTTTAATCCCTCTACCTTCTCTTGAAGTAAGTAAAAGTTGTCCATTAGCATCGATTGAAGCTTCAACTCCAGTAGTATCTTTAACCGAATTGATTGCAGCAACTAAAGCACCGTTTCCATCACCATCTTTGTAATCTACTTTACCGATTTTTACCCCATTAATAGCAAAGTCATCTGAAGTAGTTCCTGCTCTAACTGCAGCCATACCTCGAGTCTCTACTGTAAAAGTAGCTCTAACACCTGTTTTATCAGCATTTTTATTGATCTCATCTGCTAAGGCTCCAAGTCCTGTTCCAACTGAAGTTGAAATCACAACTTTTTGAAACTGAAAATCATCTATACCATTGTAATTTTTAAGAGTAAATTGCACTTCGCCACTAGTTGAAATTCTTCCTCCTGTTTCAAAGCGTGTTAAACCTATCTTAGAAGACTGGGTTGCTCCTATAGTAGCTTTTATAGTTTGATTTGAACTTGCGCCGATTTGAAATTCTTGATTGATAAAATTTCCACTTAAAAGTTGTTTACCGTTAAATGAAGTAGTATTTGCGATATTGTCAAGTTCTTCCATTAAACGGTTGATATCTGCTTGAAGCATAGTTCTTGTTTTTAAACTTTGTCCATCTTGAGCCGCTTGAGTTGCCTTAGTTTTGATTGTATCTAAGATTTTAAGTTGCTCATCCATAGCCTTATCAGCAGTTTGTAAGATACCTAAAGCATCGTTACCATTAGATATAGCTTGACCTAAAGTATTAGCTTGAGATCTTAAACTATCTGCTATCGCCATCCCTGAAGCATCATCTGCTGCGGAGTTGATTCTAAGACCTGAACTAAGTCT
>NZ_MJXQ01000036.1:417-5561 GCF_001762865.1 Campylobacter sp. BCW_6468 | reverse complement strand
TCCTAAATTTTACAACAAATACAAAGATTTAGAAGTAGAGATTGATGATAAGGGCAATGTGCTTAGATGGATAGGAGAGATTAATAGAGACAAAAAATATTAGCAAATAAAAAATGATATAATAATGCTTTATATAAGGAATCTTTTATGTTTATAAGTTCTAAAACAGAGTTAATTCAAACTATTAAAAATTTAACAATCAACAATAAAGAAGTTAAACAGATTGATTTTATTTATCCTAATTTTTCTATTTTACACGCTATATTAAAAAATATTGATTTTCATCAAAGAAAAATGCTATCTAAAAATCAAATATTGACTATGGAAATACTAGAAATTTTAAAACAAACTTGTGATAATCACAATAATATAGAAATAAATATCCATACCCTTAATGAGCTTGATGCTGGACAAAATGTAAATTTAAAAGATTTATCAAGCAGTGAAATTTGTACTAAAGTTTATTTAGAAGACTTAGAAGAAGAAATTCAAGACAAGAAACAAGATAAAGATTTGAATCTTTTTTATCATACAGATAAAAATAATCTTTGTATCGAATTTATCAATACTTTAAAAGAACTAGCTAAAGATTCTGAAGATATAACAACCTTAGACGAGTTAATCGAAAACATTGATCCTGATAATATAAACAGTGAGAAATTTGATGATTTTAAGAAAAAAGTTTTAGAAAAGATTGGAAATGTCATAGAATCGGATTTTTTCAAAAATAGCATAAGTCCCACTTTAAAAAATACTTATGAAAAATTTATCAATGAGTTGTTAGAACACATTAAAAAACTTGCCGAAGAAAAAGAATATGAAAAAATTAAAATCATACTAAGTGCTATAGCGGGTGTTGCAATAGCCACAGTGGTAGCTGTTCTTACAGGTGGGGCAGGATTAGCTATTTTGGCTGCTGGTTTATTTTCTTTAATGGGTTCTGCAAGCGAGTATTATGAATTTGCTCAAAGAGATTATGGCACACTTTTAACGCCTTTAGCCGCATTTTTAGCCACTAGATGTGCTATGTTTATTCATTATATTAATTCTCGCTTGTTATCTTGTGTTTTAATTATTGATAAAAAAGAAATTATTGATTTAAGTGGTTTTGGATTATATCTTGGAAGCGATGAAAGCAATATCGCTTCGAATTTGGCTTATAAAATCACTTTAAGCGAAGAAATAAAAAGCATTGAAAATATTTTTAGTGAAATCTTTTTAAACCCAGAACAAAAAGACAAGGGGTATAAAAATACACCCAATGATTCAAAATCGAGCAATTTACCCGCTTTCATTTCAACGCAAAAATTATCTAATTTGTATTTAAAAAACAATGCTATTTTAAAGAATTTGCAAGAAGATATTAAACAATTTATTTATTTTTCCTATATAGAAAGTCCAAATTTTAACTCAAGTAAACTAGCTGAATTTTTCGCACAAAAAAATCAAAATGCACAAATAGATTTAAATACAACTAAAATGAGTAAAAATTATTTGATTATTTCAAATATCCCCAATAAATACAATGCAGGACTTAGTGAAAGTTTAACTCAAGAAATCGCCAACTATAATATACAAGATAAATACAGAAGAATTAAAAAAAATATTGATACTTCAAAAAAAACTTATGACAGCACAAGAGATTATAGCGAATATAGCATAGAAATGCCACAAGATGAAAATGAACCTTATATTTTACAATTAAGCCCTTTTGTGAAAATATCCAAAGAAGCTTATGAGAATAGTAAAAAAGCTTATGAAGATATGCAAAAGGTTTATAAATATTTAACAAATTTTGTTGCTACACCGCAGAAGCTACCAGAATTCGCAAAAACAGCTAAAGAAAAATTAGCAATATCAGAAAATGAGCCAATGATAGAAATAGTAAAAAAGACGGAAAATTTACGACATTGCGAACGAATAAACATTTTAGCTTATATTGACTACAATAAAAAAATAAATGATAAAAAATGGCTTCCTTATTTTTATATCAAAAAATTCTTTAAACAAAACGAAGCCAAAGAATCCATCATAGAAAAAGAAAAGAAGATAGCTCATCAATATTTAACTTTTTTGAAAAAAGAGTTTTTTGAAAAATCGGATAAATCTTCATTTGGGAACTATTCTTTAATGGAATGTTTATTCATTTCATTTGTCTTGTATCAAGCTAAGCTTATTTTTCCAAATATCAATTTGGATTTGAAAAAATATGGAGGCAGTAATTTTGTATATATAAAATACTTAGATAAAACTTATGTTTTATGGACAGATGAATGTCCAATATATGTAAATAATGAGCCAACAAATATTACAGCATATGAAGTTGTATCGCAATTATTAAAAATACTTGACAAAAAAGATTATTCTTTTGTGGAAAATGATAGTTCGATAACTATAGATGATTTTTTTAATGAATTATCAAAAGATTTAGATACAACAAATACATTAGATAAAAAAATAATCAAATTAAAGCAAATGTATTATTTAGATGAACAAAAATGCATTAAAGAATTTATGAATTTAGACGAAGAAACGCAACGAGCTTTTGTTGCATGGATGGATATAGAGAAACAAATATCAGATTTATCAAAGCTTTTGGAACAGATGTATGGAAAAGAATATTTAAATAAGGCAAAAGAACAAAAAACAAGTGAAATATTTACTTATGCAATGTTAAAAATTTTATTAAGTGCTAGTCCTTTTATCAGCTTTACAGCTCAAATGTTGTGGGATTTTAATTTTTTAAAAACAATAGAATATGTTATTCAAGCTTGTATTAAAATAAACAAAGAAGGATTTAAAGAATTTTTTAAAGAACAGCTTGGTATTTTTGTACCTCCAAAAAAGAATAGTATATATCATATACACATAAAATCTAATTTAATAATAAAAGCACACTTGCAACAAATAGAAAAAGAATTAACTCATACTAAAATCCAAATGATTTTAACACAAGAGATAAAATCCAATTTAATAATACAAAAAAATACATCCGGTTTAAATCTATTTATCACAAAGATAAAAGAATACTTTAATGAAAAACAAATTAAGATTTATTGGAGTGATAAATATATGAAACAATTATTTGTATACTCTAATCAAGAAAGCAATATATCTAAAATTGCTCTTATGCATAGCATAGATATACAAACTCAAAAATATACTATTTATACTTATGCTAAGCTAAATAAACTTGACCTTGCTTCTATTGTGACTGGAGAATTTGTGGGTATTTTTTTAAATTATCTCTTTCCAACAAATTTTAAAGCCCTACAAGAACAATATGAAAGCATTGTTTATCAGCTTTACACCTTTAAAGATGATTCTCCTTTAGCAGTTATAAGAGATCATTTTATAACTTATCCTTTTGCAATCAATTCGAAATTCATTAGCTTTGATTTAAAGAAAATTTTTTATGGCATAGATCTTTGCACAGGAGTTTTTGACACTCATTTTTCCTTTCATTATGAAATAAAACCAAAGCTTGAAGAAAATAAAGAATTTCTTTTAAAAAGACTTTTGTCTTATTTGATTATTGATGAGAAAAGAAATGCAACTGCTTTAGAGGATATAAAAGAACAAAAATATATTATAGATGATTATACTTTTTATTTTAAAGAGTTAAAATCTTTAGAACTTAAAAAATGCACTATATATCAACTTCCTTGTAATCATCCTTTGTTTAAAGAGTTTAGAAATAAAGAAAAGCAAATTAGTGCTTTTAAAAAAGATGAAGATAGTCCTATTCATGCTTACAATGAAGCTTTACAAATTTTACAAGATTTTGCTAATGGAATTTACAATACAAGTAAAGATAAAACAGGAAGATATATAGAAGATAAAAATAAAACCAGAAGATTACTAGAAAAACTCAATATCATAGGACAAAACAATCTTAAGGCTATGTATATGGGGATAAATGGAAATGAAGAAAGCTTGAAAAACAAAGACAATGAAGAAGGAAACGAGGAGGATATAGAAAGTGTAACTAAAAACAAACAATCCCAAAAATTACCGCCTAATTTCATAGGCAGACTAGCCACTACTATAATCATAGAAGATGGTTTATATATGGGTTAAATTAAGAAAGGATAGATAATGAGTGAAACTTATGAGATTTATACACCCAATGGATTAGCATTAGATGTGGAAAAAGATACCAATAAAATACTCTTTAAAGAAAATGTTAAGCCCACAGGCAACTATACCGAAGAATATTCCAAAGCTTTGTTTGAAGCACACGACATTAAACGAAACTCCCCCTACAAAGACTATAAACCCCAATACCTAGATCCTAACTTTTATACAGGGCAAAAATCCACTCTAGTTGAATTTAAAGAATGGCAAAGTATATATTTAAAAGATCCTATCAAAGGAGCTATAGCTCCTTGGACTAAAGCAGAAAAAGCTTATTATCATTCTTTAAAAACCAAAAGAGAAAGATATAAATATTTAGCAATAAGAAGTGGATTAAGATCTGTGGTTATAGATATACCCTATGATGCTTATGCTAATGTAGATGAAAAAGGAAGATTGGTTAATGAAGATTATGCCTATATTTACGATGAAGTAAGTTCTCATCGTGGAACATTAAAATCTTATTCTTTCTTTAATGAATGGGAATTATCTGCTTTACTTTTGGGAAATATTAAAGCTAGTCCCACAGCTGCCGTAGGATTTAAAGCAAGACAACAACAAGCATTGTTCTTACAAGCTCAACTTGGAGATAAAAATGCTTTTAAAAGTTTAGGTTTAGCAGTATTGTGTTCTAATTCTTTTCTTACAGGGCAACATTGGAATAAGCTTAGAGCAAAAATGATTTACGATTTACACGATTATCATTATGAGAGTTTATTAGATGAATTTGGTATGCTTCCTTTTTTAGATGAGATTATAGGAGTAGATTGGGTGATAGATTTAAATCGATATAAATTTGCTCTTGATGAAGAAGGTAGAATCATTTGGGCTTTATATGATGATATTGAAAAAGGTAAATTAAAAGATCCAAGAGATATAGATTCTACTTCTGAAAGCAGGAAAGAATTTGATCATTATATGGATGGATATAAAAATGGAATGGCAACTAGATTTGATGTAGATATTAGAAACGAAAGAGATGAAAGATCTGCTAAACTGACTATGGA
>NZ_MJXQ01000036.1:0-367 GCF_001762865.1 Campylobacter sp. BCW_6468 | reverse complement strand
AGAGATGAAAGATCTGCTAAACTGACTATGGATACCCTAGTATTAAGCGCCAAACTAGCAGCCTTAACTCCTCCTCAAGGCTATCCTAATGCTCCAAGATACTATAGCCCTGAAAGACTAGAAATTATTTATAAAAGACATAAGCTTGATAAACTTCTTGACCCAAGAATTCCTGCTATTTATAGATATAATTTTCCAGAGGATTTAAGAGTTAAGATACTAGCTTATGCTAAAGAGCATAATATAAAAGAGTAATTTAATCAAAATAAAAAAATATTTAAAGTAAAATAAAAACAAAAGGAAAAACAATGCAAAAAATACTTCAAATCGATTTAGAAAAAAGAAAAGCTTTAGAGAATTTCAAAAA
>NZ_MJXQ01000035.1:72636-73602 GCF_001762865.1 Campylobacter sp. BCW_6468 | reverse complement strand
AACAATGCAAAAAATACTTCAAATCGATTTAGAAAAAAGAAAAGCTTTAGAGAATTTCAAAAATCTAGCTTTATTAGGATTAGGTGGAACAATGCTTTTAAATTTAAAAGAACAAGCTTTGGATTTTAGTCAAGAATTAACTTATATAAATACTTATGATAAGTATTTAAATTTAAAGCTTGATTCTTTTTATATCCCTTCTACACTTTTATCTTTGCTTCAATTAACTAAGAAAAGCAAAGAAGCTTTTTATATCAATGTTTTAATCAATAGCAATACACATTATAAAAATCCTTTATTACAATATGCTATTACCCAAAAACAAGAACAAGAAAATATCGTTTATGCTTTAAAAAATAATGAAAATCTTAATGCTTCTTTTGCAAATCTTAATGCTTTAAAATTAGCCTTAGAAGAAAAGAATTTTTATCTTAATTTTATAGACTTAAACAGCAAAGAAAGTCTTTTAAGTTTTTATAATCAAATAATAAGCAATAATCATTTTAGAAATTATTTTTATATAAAAAATAATCAATTTTTTATTAAAAAAGATATAAAAAATAAAATTTTATTTCATAATATAAATTCTTCTTCTATTATAAGTAATTATCTTAGATTGTTAAATGATTTTAATACTTTAAGCAAGATAGAACTCATAAATATATTAGAAAGTTTAAGTTTATATAATCTTTCAACTTTAATGCAAACTATGCAAAATATACAATCAAAAAATGAATATAACTCAAAAGACTTTGATAAAGATAGTATCTTTTTATCTAATATGATTATGAATGTGAGATTGAAGTAAGTATAAGTAAATGATAGATTTGGTAAATTTAAATCTTGTTAAGTTTATTATTTAGTTCAAATAAAAAATATAAAAAAATATAGAAATTTAATAGAAAGAAGAGAAGTTTAGTTAAAAGTTTGTTTGGTAAGCCAAAGGAAAATTATAGCTCCCCTTTA
>NZ_MJXQ01000035.1:0-72586 GCF_001762865.1 Campylobacter sp. BCW_6468 | reverse complement strand
AGTCAAGTGTTAATAACACTTGACTATAATTATACAAAGTAGTATAATTATTACTATAATTTTATTGGACAATTTAATCACCGCCTTTCTAGGTTATGATTAATGCCAAAGGTAGCCGCCTTTGGCATCTACCTTTTATAATTATACCAAACAAACTCTTTAACTTCTTTAATATAGTCCATGAAAAGATTTTACTTGTTATTCTTTAGCACTTTGTTTTTTGCACCTTCATTTTTATTTGGTGCAAATATTAAAAATATAAAATAATATAGAAATTCAATAGAAGAAGAGAAGTTTAGTTAAAAGTTTGTTTGGTAAGCCACAAGGGGAAACTCACCCCCAAAGGGGCAAGGCTAATAAGCCTTGACAGTAATTATACAAATTAGTATAATTATAAGTATGAGTCGTGTCATATAGTTCACCCCCTTTCTAGGGTGTGATTATGCCACAGGGTTGCAGCCTTGTGGCAAAACCCTTAATGCAATTATACCAAACAAATTCTTTGACTTCTTAATATATTTTATTTATGATTGAATCTTATCTTTTAGCATAAGCAAGAAAAATATAAATTAAAAAATAAAATAAATCAATAGAAAGGAAGATAGGCTTAGTTAAAAGTTTGTTTGGTTAAACCAAAGGGATTGTTCTAAACCCTGCAAAAGCAGGGGATACTCAATAAGCCTTGACATAGCAAAGCATTAAGAGTATAATTATTAGAACAATTTTGAGCATTAAAACTCACCTCCCTTCTGGGCGGTAAATTAACGCTAAAGGGTTGCAGCCCTTTGGCGTTGCACCCTTTTATAATTACACCAAACAAACTCTTTAACTTCTTTAATATAATCCATGAAAAGATTTTACTTGTTATTCTTTAGCACTTTGTTTTTTGCATCTTCATTTTTATTTGGTGCTACAAACATAGCTAATGGAAATCTAATCTATACTTGGGGTTATGGCGATGTGATAAATGAAATCATGCAGGCGGTTAAAGGTATAACCACTGAAACAGATTATATCGTTAATGCAGCCTTGGCTATTTCATTATTGCTTTTCAGTATCAAAAAAGCAATGGATGGACAAACAAGTCCTGTGTTTGAATTTGGAAAAATGTTTATGCTTTTTGCTGTAGTGTGGTACATGTTTTTAAAAGCACCAAATGACAATAATCACCGCTTCATGATTTACGATGAAGTCACTAGCAAAGATTATGTCATTTCTCAAATTCCTATAGGTATAGGAAAAAGCTTTGCATTGATGACGCAATTTGAGAAGGTTATCCTAGAAGCTATGGAAAAACATTTTTCAACTCCACAATCTACAAATTTTTCTAATGCAGGTTTAGGTTTTTCACTTCAAGTGATGAGTACTTTGCCAAGCGTAAAGCTTTCGGCTATTGATGCAACTTTACAAAAAAATATTGATTTTTACTTTAGAAACTGCGTTTCAGTAGGTATCTTGCTTAATCAACAAGGTAGAAATCTTTTTCAAAACTCTGATAATTTAATACAAGATCTTTTCACAAACATAGGCAATGGCTCTCAGCTTACTCCTTTGTTTGAAAATAACAATAATATTGAAAAACAAAGTATTGTGCCTTGTTCTGATGCAGGTCCTCAAATCGTTGAAATGATTAAAAACGATACAGATGAAGCTATGAAGATTCATGCTGCTTTGCTTGGTATGGCGAATGATATGGCAAATTATGAGCAAAAGTTCTTAGGCGCTGCACAAATCTATAACGAACAAGCTGTAAGTGCTAGATCTTATTTGCAACAATCCATGATAATGCTTGCTTCTCAAGATGCAATCATTAATACCGCTAAATCAGTAGGTTTAAATCCTGCTTCTGTGGCTGCAAATACTGCTTATGCGGATCAGCAATTTTATGCAAGTATGCAAGCACAAGGACACTTGGCACAAACTTATTTGCCTTTAGCTAAAGCTTATTTAACAGCTATTATCATAGGTTTGTCTTGGCTTGTTGCTTTGCTTTCTATTGTGTTTGGCTCTTATGCTCATATTAAGATGTTTTTTACTCTATGTATTTGGATAGTACTTTGGACTCCTATACTTTGTATTATTAATTTTATAAATGATTTTAATCTTATGAATGTTGCACAGGTGATAACAGGTGGAAAAGCAGCTTTAAGCTTAGGAGATAACATTCTTATATTCAAAGAAGTAGCAAATAGATCAAATTTCATGAATTATCTTGTAATGAGTACTCCTGTTTTAGCTTATGCTATAGCTAAAGCAAGTGAACAAGGATTTGTAACTTTTGCTTCTGGATTATCTCAAGCTCTAACAGGTGCTTCAAGAGCTGCTGGAAGCTTTGCAAATCAGCAAGCCTTATCTACACAAACTAGCATTGCTGCTCTTAGAGGAGATGAAGTTTGGGCGATGAATGCAGGGGTGATGAGCTTGCAAAGTGCTATAAGTGCAGGGGGTGGTAGATTTAGCATGTCTAGTATAACAGGGGGTGGAACAACAGCTAGAGATGTGAATACAGGTACAAGTTTTGCTTTGGGAAATCATGGTGAAATTTCTAATATGAATAGGACTTGATGCAAAACACGCACAAAGCGAAACTCAAACTAGACAAGATTCTCTTGCTAATTCTATTGCCGATACTCACAAAACAGGCATTAATCACGGTATTACCTCTGATTATCTTAGAAATCATGGTGCAGGAGTATAGAAGATACTAAAGCAATTGAGAAAGCAGAAACGAAAGCTTTAAAAGAAACTATGAATGAAGCATTAAGCGATAAATCTAGCTTCTCTGAAACAGACAAAAAAGCTTTAGAAGGAAGTATTAGCGCTTATGCTAGTGGCTCAGCAGGGATTGCAATCTTTGGAAATGGTGGAAAAATAGGTGGAGAAATTAAAGGGACAGCTTCAATAGGCACAGGCTCAACTGAAACACAAGAATATTCAAGAAGCCTAAGTAAAGAAGGGTAGGCTGCATTTGATAAAATGTATGCTGAAAAACTTGGCAATATCATTAAATCTAATGATAGTGTGGCTTCTGCTTATTCTAATGCTCTATCTACAAGCACAGGTAGTGAATTTGCTGATGCCAAACAAAAAGCACATTCTTATAGTGAAGCAAGTCAATACAGTGAAGCTATACAGGCAAGTAATTTTACCTAATATGGCTGAAAATTACATTGCTGAAAATAATTTGGGTGGAACTAGAGAACAACAAGTTGCTGCTGCAGCTAAAGGGTTAGAAAACTTAGCCGCAAGGGGGGGGGGATTTGCAAGGCTTGTTGCATTATGCTAATATGAATACAGCTAAGCCAAATGCTGATAGAAATCATGATGTTAGCAATAAATCTTATTACAGTCCTTCAAGTGTAGGAGCTAATAATGCTCATAATAATGATGCAGTAGCTAATCAAAATAAGTTAAACAGCTTAGGAACAACAGGGGGGGGGGGATAATATAAGAAATGAATTTAACCAACAAAGTGGGGCTGCTATAAGTAATTTCAAAAATCAAGGAACAAGTACTTCTAATGTGGTCAATAATAGTGCTAAAGATGCCATAGTAGAACAAGATGCTAACAGGAGAATGGGAGTAAATCCTAGCTCTTATATGATACAAGATGCAAGTAAATCAGGTAATGAGCTTGCAAAAGAAGCTCAAGGTTTATTTGATGCTATGAGCAAAAAATAAGTCTAGCTTTTTAGTTAGGCTTAGTGATCTCGTATAGCACCGAATATATAATCAAATTTACGAGGATCGCTTTCTATATATCCCCCAATTTCACTTGTTCCCCCATGCTTTTTCTCATCATAGGGAACTATTTTTATATTTTTAGCAAGGAATAACACAAAAGCAAAACAATAGCTGCAACTCCGCAAGAAAGCCAAAGAACAAGTATGAGTTTTTCGGTTGTAGTCACTTTTGCTTTTTTCCTACATTTATCCATCTTTATTCCTTTCAATATTTTTTAAATAACTTACTATGACTACCTAGTTTTAAAATATTTAGCTCTAACTCATTATTATGTTTTTGATAAATTAATAACAAGTTAGACTTTATATGACATTCTCTAAAATCTTTTAATACACCTTTTAATTGATGATCTTTATATTTAGGTTCTAAATTCTCATCATTAGAAAGTTTTACAATAACTTCATCAGTTATTTTACGCTCTTCATCGCTTATTTTTTTTGTAAGCTTTTATAAAATCTTTATGGTAATAAATTTTATATTTTGCCATTTTGATAAGCTTTCACAAAGTCTTGATGCGAATTAAAGCTTAATGCAGTATTGACTTTTTTTTCTTTATCAAGTTCTTTGCTTGCATTTAATATCTTACTTTCAAAACTACTCAACTTAGGCTTAGAAATTTTACATTTGGCATTTATGCTTTTTGCTAAACCCTTGAATGCAGGTAAAAAATTTTCATTAACATTTTCAATAATAAGAGTCATAAGCAACTCCTTTCTCAATTTATATAACATAATTATACCATTTTTTAATAATTTTTGCAAGTATTTTTGTTACAGAATGCCTATTTTTTAGGGGTTTGAAACGGATTTTTTTGACTTGATTGTTTTATTTATTGCTTAATGAAAATTAATTTGGGTATAATTAGCAAATTAATTTTTTTAGCTTCATATTGATTTGCTAATCAAATATAAATGTTAAAATAGTCTATACAGTATTTAGGATATTAATTGAAAGAATAAAGAGGGTAGTAAAATGAAAACCACAGAATATAATACGCAACAAAAAAATAATAAAGAATATTTAGCTGAGAGAGAAGCAGTTAAAAAAACTATGGCAAAAATGGAAAAAGAGTTAGAAAAACCTGCTATAAATGCGGTGTTTCAAAGACTTAAAAATAAATGAAATATATAGAACTAAGCGAAGCTATTGCTATACACGAAAAGATTATTGAAAAAACAGGCGGATTAAGTGGTTATAATGAAACACAAAGTAGGATATTTGGCTAGTGCATTAGAGTATATAAAAAACGATGATTATTATCCTACAATAACTGATAAAATTACACATTTAATATTTTCCTGTGTAAAATTTCATCCATTTGCTGATGGAAATAAACGGACTTCGATATTTCTAGGTATGCACTTTTTAGATTTAGATAAGATTTTACCAAAGAATATGAATTCATAGGTAGTCCTACTTTAGATGATATAGTAAAACACAAACAAAGTGATGAAGTTTTTAAAGTGTTTTATAAAAAAGATGATAAAATAAGATTGCTTAGAGTTAGTAATATGCAAGCTTTAAATCGTT
Source organism: Campylobacter sp. BCW_6468 (assembly GCF_001762865.1). Lineage (NCBI taxonomy): Bacteria > Pseudomonadati > Campylobacterota > Epsilonproteobacteria > Campylobacterales > Campylobacteraceae > Campylobacter > Campylobacter sp. BCW_6468. Next base: position 67,312 of record NZ_MJXQ01000035.1, on the reverse strand, counting down.
TTGATAAACTTAAAGGTGCAATGACAAAAATAATTTTAGATAGTGGTTTTAAACCTGATAAATAAAAAGGATTAATATGTGTAAAGATCAAGAATATATAGAGCAAAGAAAGGTTTTATGGGAAAAAAGTTTTGAAGCCTTTAAAGATGATAAAGTGTATCAAAAAGAACAGCTTGAACTTGCAGAAGCAGGAATTAATGATGGCTTAGAGGAGGATTAATTATATAATTAGCCATATATTTTATATTAGTTTTTTTAAAAAACCGTTTTTACTATATTCTTTAATCTTTTGTATTGTATTTTGATTGTCTTATTTATGTAATTTTATATATAAAAAAAGTTTTTTCCAATTTTACAACAAAATCCTTTATGGTATAATAAAAATAAAAATTATATAAGAAAGGATACAAATGGCTATAAAAATTGAAATTAGCGGATTTGATAAGGATTTTTTACCTGTTTTTGAGAGTTTAGCTAAAAGCTTATCTCAAAAGCCTATTTTATCAATGTTTTTTCTTATTTTTTGAGCAAAAACTTACGCATACCCTTTTTTCATTTTTTGTTTCTTTAACTTCTCAAAAAAATTTGTGCCTCATTAAAACTTGGAAATACATTATTTTTTCTTCCTGTGCAACTTTTAAAACGCACATTTCCGTAAACTCTCTCAACCATATATTCCTCAAATAGAGTGGTAATAATTTCTATGCTATAATAGCGAATGTTTCCTTTCTCAGTTATTCTGTGCAACAAAACATTATTCATAAAAAACCTAATTAAAAATTATTTATTTTATTCGAAAAATCATTTTTAAACATTTTTTCTATAGCAAGCTTAATCATTTGATTAATTTTCTCATTTTCTTTAGCTACATTAGAAATTTCATCTTTGTAAGCAGGAATCATCATTTCTATCATTTTTAATGTTTTTTCATCAAATAATACTCTTTTTGGAATTAATATTTCATTTTTTTGAATATTTTCATTATTTATTGTATTTTTTTCCATTTTTATCCTTTATTTGTTAAAATATATAAATTATACCATAATATTAATAAAAAATTGTATAAATAGACAAATAATGCAAAAATATAAATATTTTTATGATATAATTTAAAATATATAACATAATATTTAATTATGTTATAAAAAAAAGGATATAAATAAAATGAAACTTAAAAATACTACAATAAGCGAAGATTTAGAGCGTTGGATAGAAACTTATTTGAAACATATTCAAGCATTATCCTATTCAAATAATACTTTTTTACTTTATAGGCGTATTTTACTAGAATTTGTAGAATATTCTTTAGATTATCAAGATGAAATGCAAATAAACGATATAAAAACGACTTTTTTAGTCAATTTTCTTAATTATTTAGAAAATAATTCAAAAAATGGCAATAAACTATCAAAAAAAACAAAAATAACTTATTTGAGAGTATTAACTAGCTTTTTTTCTTTTATAAGCGATAATAATGATGATTTGTTTGTTTTTTCCTTTGATATGAAGAAAATTAGATTTAGAACAGAAAAATCAGAAGAAAAATTAAATTATCTTAATGAAAATGAAATTATAAGGCTAAATAATGTTTTAGAGAAAGAAAAAGCAAAAAAGAAGTTTATAATAGTTTTAGAAACTCTTTACTGATAAAACTTATGCTTTATGGAGGACTTAGAATTTCTGAAGCTTTAAATGTAAAACTTTGTGATTTTGAAGAGGTTGATGATGAAATATTAAAAATATCCATAATAGGCAAGGGCGGTAAAGAACAATTTGCATTTATTAAAAAAGAAGAAGTAGATGATGAGCTTGAATATTTTAAAGAAAATATCCAAGATAGTGATTACATAATGCAAACTAGCACAGGAAAACATTTAAATAGAAGTAATGCTTTTTTGATTGTAAATAATATTTACGCTAAAGCTTTGATCAGCAAAAAAGGACTTCATTTGCTTAGACACACTTTAGCCATGAGATTAATAGCCAAAGGAACAAACCTTGTGGTCATACAAAAAATTCTAAGACATGCAAATCTAAATACTACTACTATATATGCCAAAGCAACAAATGATACAATAAAAGCTGCGTTATTGAATAATTAATTTTTCTAAAATTGAGTATTTGCATAGACTTCAAGAAGAAGTCTATGTGTTTAAAATTGTTCTAATAAAAGTTTAGGTTCTCCGCGAAGTATTTTGATGAAATTTGCAATTCTAGATTGTATCATTTCTACGGAATATATACCTCCTAAACCGCCTAAAGCATAAAATAATTCTTCGAAAATGTCTTCTTTGTTAAATTCAAGTTCTTTTATATCAATAAGATCAGGAGTTCGGCTACATTTTTGTAAATTTTGATATATTTTGACTAAAATCTTGATTTTTTGTAGATTATTTTCAGCCTCTAAATAAGAATTTAAGTGTATTATTAGGGTTTTTGATTTTTTTATATCTTCTTTTTGAATTTGTTCCTTGGGATCAATTTTTTCAGTTAACATATTATTAAAAATATTTGCTTTTTCTCTTGCGCTTGACAGTGTGGTTGTTGGGTATTTTCCTATTTTAATACTTTGTATTTTTTTGTTTAACCTATATCTAAAATAAAAAAAAGATAATAGTACCTTTTAGCGAATCTTTTGCTTCGATGTAGAGATTTTTTGTGTATGCATCTTTAATATATGTTCTTTTTTTACAATTAAAGTTTTAAGTTGCTTATCATTAACAATAATCATTTTTAATATTCCTATGTTAAAAAGTATATGTTATTTTTGAATTTTAAAATTTAACATATACTATAACATATACTTTTAAAATTGTCAAAATTGATTATTTGAGATTATTTTAGAAGCTTTCAAACATTGCTATATCATGCTTTAGATGATTATTTTAGATGATTCAAGATTATTTAAGAAAAGAAGTGATGGTGCGCTCAAGAGGATTCGAACCTCTGGCCTTTTGAACCGCAATCAAATGCTCTATCCAGCTGAGCTATGAGCGCAAAAATAAGTTAAAATTATATATAAATATTCTTAAAATAAGCAAAATTTTGCTTATTTTGTTTGTTTTTTAGCTTTTTTACCTTCATCTAAATCAAATTCTTTAGTCTTTTTTGAATAATAAAATATAAAACCTACAATCAAAATACAGCAAATCAAAGAAAAAATATAAAGTGTACCATAAGGGCTATCTTTGAAAAAAAGATTATTAGTATTCATTCCAAAAAATCCTACGATCAAATTTAAAGGCAAGAAAATAGAAGAAAGTATACTTAAAAGATAAATACTTTTATTCATTTTTTCATTTTTAATTGCATTTGTTAATGTATAAAGAGTATCAATTCTTGCTAGATGTTCTTTGGTGTTTTTACTTAAGATGCTGATGGATAAATTTAAAATTTTTAAATGTTTTTTATATTGTGCTTGTTCACTAAGCAAAAGATTGAAAGCTTCGCTTAGAAGATTAATTTGCTTTAGATTTTTGTTGATTTTTTGTCTTAACACAAAGGATTTTTTGTAAAAATTTTTAACAAAACCACCTTTTAAGATAATACCTTCTTTGTGTTCTAAAAGGTTTTGAAAATGAGTATTTTGTACTTTAAAATCTTCTAAAATGGATTTAATAAAATTTGAAAATTCTTCTATGCTAGAAAGCTTAAATTCTCCATCTTGAAGTTTATAAATTTTTTCATCGTTAAAAAGCCAAGTTTCCAAATTTAATCCCACATAAACAAAAATTTTTTGTCCATAAATTTCACTATAAAAAGTTTCTAAATTCTTTGCTTGTAGGATTTTTTTTAGATTTTCGTGTAGTTCTAGCATTTTATTTGCCTCTTAAGTGATAAAAATTTCTTTTAAATTGCGTAAAAGAATTGTTCAAAATTGCTTCACGCATCTTTCTTGCAAGTTCAAGATAATAATGTAGATTGTGCAGACTTGCCAAACGAAAAAAAGTAAGTTCTTTAGCTTTAAAAAGATGGTTTAAATAACCCCTTGAAAAATTACGACAAGTATAACATGAGCAAGTAGGATCTATAACTTCATGATCGTTGATAAATTCTGCTTTTTTGATATTAAATTTTCCAAAACTTGTGAAAAATGTTCCATTTCTTGCATTTCTAGTTGGCATCACACAGTCAAACATATCTACTCCTCGCTCAACATTTTCTACTAAATCTTCAGGCGTTCCTACGCCCATTAAATATCTTGGACGATTTTCATCTAGATAAGGGTTTAAGTTTTGGACTGTTTCGTACATCAAGGCGTTTTCTTCGCCCACGCTAAGCCCACCTATAGCTAAACCATCAAATGGCATTTCATTTAAACTTAAAGCGCAACGCTTTCTTTCTTCATAATCTGTACCACCTTGGATAATACCAAAAATATTTTGCCCTATACCTATACCTTTATTTTGCATATTTTTATGATAAGTAATAGCCTCTTTTGCCCAAAGTATAGTGCGATCAACAGAAATTTTAACCCTTTCTTTGGTTGCGGGTAGGGCTACTAAATCATCTAAAATCATCATAATATCAGAATTAAAATCATATTGAGTATCTAAAACACTTTTTGGAGTAAAAAGATGACGACTTCCATCAATGTGACTTTTAAATTCTATGCCTTCATTAAAATGTTTGGAATTTTTACTTAAAGAAAAAGCTTGAAAACCACCACTATCGGTTAAAAAACTTCTATCAAATTTCGTAAATCCATGTAAACCTCCAAAATCTTTTACTACTTTGGAAGTTGGACGCAAGTACATGTGATAGGTATTTGCTAAAATAATTTTTGCATCAAGCTCATTTTTCATATCATTAGCATCAAGACTTTTAACCGCTCCTACTGTGCCAACAGGCATAAAAACAGGGGTTAAAAAAGTGCTGTGTGCGGTAGTGATTTCACAAACCCTTGCCATTCCATCTTTATGCTTTAATTTAAATTCCATTTGTTATAATTTCCTTTTTGGAGTTTAAAATGAATAATATTTTAATTATAATAGATGGTATTTTAGCAAAGCATTTCTTAGAAAGGCTTTGTTTTGAAAAAGGCTTAGGTTACTTTTTTACAGTAGTGTGTCAAAATAGTGAAAAAAATAACTTAAATATTTCTAGTGAGTATATTGACTTGCATTATTTTGATCCTACAAGCACAGCGCGTCTTGAAAATATTATAAGTAAAGATTTTAAACAGGCTTTTATTTATATGCAAGATGAATTTGAAACTAAAAAAAGTTATGAGGCTTTGCGTTCTTTAAATCCAAATTTAGAAATAGAAATAATGGATTTTTGGGGGTTAAGTGTTAATGATACTCATGCAAATTTAGCTGATGCTAGAATGACTTTAAGCCGTAGATTTATGGATTTTTTACCAGATATTGCTTTAACAGCTCAGTATATAGGACTTGGGGTTGGAGAGATTATGGAAGTAAAAATTCCAGCAGGGTCTATTTTTGCTTATAGGCACATAAGTTCAATACAACAAAAAAGGTGGCGCATAGTCCTTATTTATAGAAATTCTAAGATTTATTTTGTAAAACCATCTTTTGTTTTAGAGCCAAATGATAGCATTTTGATCGTTGGAGATCCTGTTGTTTTACAAAGTATTTTTCATAATATAAGAGGCAAAGCAGGGCAATTTCCTATGCCTTTTGGAAGTAATGTTTTTGCTTTAATTGATATGAAAAATATGAATCAAAATATGCAAGAAAGAGTGCTTGATACTACTTTAAAATTAACTCAAAAAAGCAATGCAAAAAGATTTTTTATACATGTTATCAATCCTAAATTAGGGGTAATGTATGAAAAATTAAAAAAACTTTCTGAGGATAAAGAAGGTGTGTTTTTTGATTATTTCAACACGGATTTTAAACAAATTTCCATGTGGTTGCAAAATAATGATATAGGATTAGTTGTAACTGATATAAAAAATTTTGAGAAAGAAAAACAAGCTTTTTTTGATTTAAAAATTCCTATTATGAAGGTGGGTGAAGCTTCTTTTGATGAGCTTAAAGAAGCGATTATTTTAAGTGCTGATGAGAGTGAACTTGAAAACAATGCAAATGTCATTACTGATTTAAGTAAACAGCTTGATTTTGGAGTTATTTTATATTATTATAATCCAAATTCTCAAAATACTACAGATATGGAGGAGTATTTTAGAAGTTTATCTAAGCTTTATGATAAAAATATACAAATTATTAATAAAAATGATGAAAACCCTCTTTTAAATTTGCAATATCGCGAAGATTTGTTACAATTTGTGAGTTTTCAAAAAGAATTACTAAATAGAGATTTTGCCAGAAATTTAAGTACAAATTTAAATAGGCATTATTATAAAATGAGACAAAATTACCAACTTTTCATACCAGTAGAATAAATAATTAATTAAATGTGATAAAATAAATGCAAAAAGAGTAGTTCAATGCAAGTAGAAGTTAAGTTAAAAGAAAATGCTTATAAGGTTTATATTGATGAACTTGAAGAATTAGAATTTGATAGTAAGGTTTTTATACTTTCAAATCCTAAGATTTCAGGTCTTCATTTGAAAACATTACTTTCTAAAATTAAGGCAAAAGAAATTTTTATTGCCACTGTAAAAGATGGTGAAGAATATAAAAATTTAAGCACCATGGAAGAAATTTTAAACCAAATGTTTAATTCTAAATTGGATAGAAAAAGCGTACTTATAAGTTTTGGTGGTGGCGTGATTAGTGATATGGGCGGATTTGCTGCTAGTATTTATCAAAGAGGTATTGATTTTATAAATATTCCTACTACACTTTTAGCTTGTGTTGATGCAGCAGTAGGTGGAAAAACAGGTGTTAATAATAATTTTGGTAAAAATCTTATTGGCACTTTTTATCAACCTAAAGCTGTATATTGTGAGAGTTTTTTTTTAAAGACTTTGAGCTCTAGAGAACTTGCTGCAGGCATGGCTGAATTTATTAAAATGGCAGCAATGTTTGATTATAGTATACTTGATTTTATAGAAAAAATTGATGAAAAAAGTTTCTTAAATGCTACTTGTGAGAATGAAATTTTTACTCAAATTATAGCAAGAAGCATAGAACTTAAATCAAGGGTTGTTGAACAAGATGAAAAAGAATCAGGGCTTAGAATGCTTTTAAATTATGGTCATACTTTTGCTCATGTTATAGAAAATTTTACAGATTATAAGCTTTATTTACACGGAGAAGCGGTGGCTATAGGTATGGTTATGGCAAATCAATTGGCTTTAAATTTAGGGCTTTTGGATAAAATGCAAAGTCAAAAAATAAAAGATATTTTACTTAAATTCGGTTTGCCAATATCATATAAAATCAACAATGTAGATGAATTTTATGAAGCTTTTTTCATGGATAAAAAAAGCTCTAATAAAAAAATCAATTTTGTTCTTGCTAGTCCTTTGGGCAAGGGTTTGATAAAAGGTGATATTTCTAAAGAAGATATAATTGCAACTTTAAGAGAATTCCAATGAAAAAAATTATTATTTTAACCTTTTTTGTTGTTTTTGCTTTTGGTGATGTAAATCGGACTATTATTAATAATATAAATGAGAAAATTAATACTTTAAATACTGTAATCAGTGCTAGTATTTGGAATATACGTTATGAAAATTTTATAAAATATCAAGATATAAATGATGAATTAATCATTTTAAATCTTAATTTAAAAAAGACTTCCGATATTCACCAACAAGAAGAACTTAAACGCAAGATAGCAAATTTAGAAGAGCAATTGAGCTTGCTTAAAGAATACAAAGATTTAAATTTTGCACAAAGTCTTAGCGCCCCTGATAATATAGAAACTTTATCTAAGCTTACTAATCCTTTGGCTATTATAGGAGCTTTTTCTCATATTAAGAAATTAAGAGGAGAAAAGGAAGAGTATATATTTAAATTTAATGATTTTAAAAATTTAGTAGATAAAATCAGGGAAAAAAACTCAGAACTTAAGGAATTAGTTGAGCTTAAACCAAGTATTGAGAATATAGAAGCTTTAAAAGCTTCGGATAAAAAGTTGGAAGAATTTGAGCAAGCTTTAAATTTTGCTAGTGTTTCTTATTCTGTTTATGAGAAAAAAATTGATGAAGAGCTTTCTCGAGTAAGTGCTGAGATTAAAGTTCAAAGCTTAAGGGCTGTAAATATACTTGTTGCTATTGTTATTGTTATAGCTATAGCTTTTATGTTGAAATTTATTGCTAAAAAATACATTAAAGATAGTGAAAGATATTATACTGCTACGAAGATTATTAATTTTATTAATATAAATATTATTTTTCTTATTTTGCTCTTTGCTTATATAGAAAATATTACTTATCTTGTAACTATACTTGGTTTTGCTTCTGCAGGCTTAGCTATTGCTATGAAAGATATGTTTATGTCTATGCTTGGATGGTGTGTGATTATTTTTGGCGGAAGTTTTAGAGTAGGGGATCGTGTAAAAGTTTTTCAAAATGATACTACCTATATAGGAGATATTATAGATATTTCTTTTTTACGCATTACTCTTTATGAAGAACTTACGCTTGAAACTTATAGTAAAAATCGTCGTAGTGGACGTATTATATTTATTCCTAATAACTATGTTTTTACAAATTTGCTTGCTAATTATACTCATCATGGTATGAAAACCGTGCTTGATGGCATTGATATAAGTGTTACTTTTGATAGCAATCTTGACAAAGCTCAAGAAATTGTGGAAAATATTGTTACACGCCATGCCAAAGGTTATACTGAGCTTGCTAGAAAAAATATAGCTCGTTTACAACATGAATATAGTATTAAAAATCCTAAAGTGGAGCCAAGGTTTTTTATGTTTTTTGAACATTGGGGAATGCGAATTTCTGCATGGTATATGACTAATGCTTATGCGGCTTTGGTATTAAGAAGTACGATTAGCAAAGAGATTATAAAAGAATTTAATAAGCATAAAGATATAAAAATTGCTTATCCATCGCAAAATTTATATTTAGGAAATTTAAATCAAAATCATTTTGAACAACATCATGAAAATATGTATTTTCATGCAAGGAATAAGGATTGAAAGAAAAAGTTTTTTTTAAAACCTTTGGATGTCGCACAAATATTTATGATACAGAGCTTTTAAAAAGTTATGTAAAAGATTATGAGATTATAAATGATGAGAATAAAGCACAAATTATCGTTGTAAATTCTTGCACGGTTACAAATGGAGCTGATAGCGGAATAAAGTCTTATGTAAATACCATGCAAAAAAAAGGTATTAAAGTTATACTTACAGGTTGTGGTGCTGTAAGCAAAGGTAAGGAGCTTTTAGATAAAAAGCAAGTTTTTGGAGTGCTTGGAGCGTCAAATAAAGATAAAATCAATGAATTTTTAGGAGCAAAGACAAGTTTTTATGAACTTGGAAATTTAAATTTTATTGATAAAGATATAGTTTGTGAGTATGAAAATCATACCAAAGCTTTTGTGAAAATTCAAGAAGGTTGTGATTTTGCTTGTTCTTATTGTATTATTCCTAGCGTGAGGGGAAAATCAAGAAGCGTGGATGAAAAAGCTCTTTTAAAACAGGTTGAAATTTTGGGAGCTAATGGTTATAGTGAAATTGTTTTAACAGGGACTAATATAGGTTCATATGGGCTTAAAAATGGCACAACCCTAGGCAAGCTTTTGCAAAAAATGGGACAAATTTTAGGTATAAAACGCATAAGGTTAGGTAGTTTAGAACCTGCACAGCTTGATGAAAGTTTTTTAGAAATTTTAGATGAAGCTTGGCTTGAAAGGCATTTACATATTGCATTGCAACATACAAGTGAAAAAATGCTTCGTATAATGAGAAGAAGATCACATACGGATAATGATTTAAAGCTTTTTAATACTATAGCAAGCAAAGGATATGCTTTAGGGACGGATTTTATAGTAGCTCATCCAGGCGAGAGTGAAGAGCTATGGCAAGAAGCTTTAAGAAATTTTAAAGAATTTCCACTCACTCATATCCATGCTTTTATTTTTAGCCCTAGAAACAACACGCATTCTGCTACCATGAAAGATGTGATAAATGGAACTTTAGCTAAAGAAAGGCTAAACACTTTAAAATCCATAGTAGAAAAAAATAATTATGAATTTAGGAAAAAAAATCAAGTTTCACTTGAAGTTTTGGTAGAAAATCAAAAAGATGGTTTTTTTGAGGGTTATGATCAGTTTTTTAATAAGATCAAAATTAAAAGTGATAAAGATATAGCTAAAGAATGGATCGTTATATCTGAATATGAAGTACAAGAAAAGTCTAACTTTACAAATTTAAAAGGCTAGATAATGAAAAATAAAAAGATAATTTTAGCATCTTTTATGGTTTTATGTATGCTTTTGGGAATTTTATATTTTAAAAATGAACCTAAATATATAGATGAAAATCTTTATCAAAGTCTATTAAGCCAAAATTTAATCCAAAAAGCTGTGATTGATAAAGACGAAATTTGGCTTAAGGCAGAAGGTGAAAATTACGTAATTATAAAAGATGGCATAGATATAAAAACACTTTTATCAAAAGTTCCCGTAGAGGTTAAAAAAGATAATACGCTTTGGGTGTTTTTTGTTTTACTTATTTTTATTATCGCACTTTTTATAAGTCTTGGTTATTTTGCTCGTAAAAAAGAGTTGGCTAAATATCCAATATCAAATAAGAATCAAAATCACACTCAAGCTCAAAATTCAAATATAAATTTAGAAAGTTCTCATATAAAACCTGTGATTTCAAATATTACTTTTAATGATGTAGCAGGTGTTGATGAAGTTAAAATGGAGCTAAGCGAACTTGTGGATTTTTTACAAAATCCTAAAAAATATAAAGAATTTGGTGTAAAAATGCCAAAAGGTGTTTTAATGGTAGGCCCACCTGGTGCAGGAAAAACATTGATAGCAAAAGCAGTTGCAGGAGAAGCAGGGGTGCCATTTTTTTATCAAAGTGGTTCAAGTTTTGTTGAAATTTATGTAGGTATGGGTGCAAAAAGAGTTAGAGAGCTTTTTTCAAAAGCTAAAATGATGGCGCCTAGCATAGTTTTTATTGATGAAATAGATGCCGTAGGTAAGGCAAGAGGAGAAATGTCAAATGTTGAAAGAGATAGCACTTTAAATCAACTTTTAACTCAAATGGATGGTTTTGAGGACAATAGCGGGGTTATAGTTATAGCTGCGACAAATAAAATCGAACTTATGGATCCTGCTTTATTGCGTTCGGGGCGTTTTGATAGGAGAATTTTTTTATCTTTGCCTGATTTTAAGGATAGACTTAAAATTTTAGAAATTTATATGAAAGATAAAAACAATAATATCAATTTAAATAAAATCGCTAAAGCAAGCGTAGGTTTTAGTGGAGCAGGGCTTGAAACTTTGGTCAATGAAGCAGCAATTAATGCTTTAAGAAGAAATAGTGCTTTAGTTGAGGAAAGCGATTTTTATGCTGTATTAAATAAAGTTCTTTTAGGTAAGAAAAAGATTTTAAGTTTTAATAATGAAGAGAAGAAAATTCAAGCCACTTATCAAGCTGCAAAAGCTTTGAGTGCGTATTATTTTGACATAGGATTTGAAAAAATCACTCTCATTGAAGATCGTTTTAAAGAATATGAGCATAATATAAGATCAAAATCAGAGCTTATCAATCGTATAAAAGTTTATTTGGCTGGTTCTAGAGCCATGAGATTGATTTACAATGAAAGTTATACTAACTCGCAAGATGATTTTTTAAAGATTAAAGAATTGCTTGATTATATGTTGAGTTTTGATATGTTGAAAGAGTCAAATTTAAGTGAACAAAAAAAAGAAATGGATGAATTTTTAAATTCTATGAAGGATAAAATTTTAAAATTATCAGAGCTTTTGCTTGAAAAAGAAAAGATAGAATATGACGATGTTAAAGATATAATGCAGGTTTAATGATATGTTTAATCATCAAATTCTTTATATAAGATAGTTCCATTAAAATCTATAAGAATTTTTATATCGTTATCAAGTTTAATCTTATAATGGTTGATTTTTCTTTCAATTTCTCTAGCTTTTGTATTTGGAAATTCGTTTTTGATGATATTGGCTAAATTTTGAGGTAAAAAATCTAGATCAAAAGGAAAGGCTTTATTTTCAATTTCCTTCCAAGCTCCATCTATATCAAATTCAAGCTCTGTTCCATCGCTAAGATAGACTTCATAGGAATTTTTGTCTTTTTGCACGATCCCTATAGGCGCTTTGAAATTATGTTGTAAAAATTCTTTAGAAACATTTGGTAAATTATCAGCAGAAATTATTATATCAGCATTTAAAGATAAACTTAAAATAGTAATAATATTTAAAAATTTAATTTTCAATATTTTTCCTAAATTATTTTTTAGTAAAATTGTAAAGAATTTATGTGAATTTTATGTGAATTTTAAGACAATATTATAAAAAATAAAGGTTTTATATTTTGCTTACAATTTTTTTAATTTTTTTAAATATTTTATGTTATTTTTTGATTTCTTATGATTATTACAATATCCTTGGTTTGAATATTTTATTTTTTAATGGAGCTTATTGGCAGCTTTTAAGTTCAATGTTTTTACATGGAAATTTAACTCATCTTATATTAAATATGATAGTTTTGTTTCAATTTGGGCGTATGTTAGAAACTTATTTGGGTGCTTTGTGTTTTATTTTTATTTATTTTATTGGCGGATTGTTGTGCTCACTTTTAAGTGTTTTTTATGTGTATTTTGATTTTAAATATTTTGGAGAAAATATAAATGTCATAGGCGCTAGTGGTGCAATTTGTGTTTTAATGGGCTTTTATGCTGTTATTGATAAAAATAGCACAAAAGGACTTATAGTGGCAATTTTACTTATGAGTTTTGTGCCATTGCTTATGGGGGTAAATGTTGCTTGGTATGGTCATATTTTCGGGTTTATGTGTGGTTATATTTTAGCTAAAATAAAAGAGGTAAAATGAAAAAAATTTATATTATAAGACATGCAAAAGCAAGTAAGAGTGAAGACATCGATGATTTTGAAAGAAAACTTACTAAGAGTGGAAAGGAAGATTTAAAAAAACTTTTTAAAAATCTTGCTTCGCATGAAATTCATCCTGATTTGGTGCTATCAAGTCCTGCTGTTAGAACCGCTAAAACAGCGAAAAAAATAGCCAAATTTTATAATTTTGATAAAAATAGAATTTGTTTTGATGAAAGATTGTATCTTTGCAATGTTGAAAATTTGCTAAAAATTCTGCAAGATATTGATGATGAGTTTAATGAAGTATTTTTAGTGGGTCATAATCCTAGTTTAATGGAGCTTGGAGAGTTATTAAGTTCGCTATGTTTAGCTTCTTTTCCAACTTCTTCTATCTTGTGTTTAGAATTTGATATTAAGGAATTTAAAAATTTAAAAAAACATAGCGGAAAATTAGTTTTTTTTGAACATGTACGCAAGTTAAAAGAAGAAAAAGATCTGGGTTTTTAGTAAGGAGATTGACTCTTACTTCCAACCTTCTATATAATTTTTTAGTTTTCTTCCTACTTTAGGGTGTTTGAGTTTTTTTATAGCTGAGCTTTCTATTTGTCTCACTCTTTCTCGAGTGACATTGAGTTCCTTTCCAATTTCCTCTAAAGTTCTATCACTTTCATCATCCATTAAACCAAAACGCATACGAATTACCGCTTTTTCTCTATCGTTTAATTGATCTAAAACTTCATCAATTTGTTCTTTTAAATCATCCTTTAAGATATGATCCATTGGAGAAAGTGAATTTCTATCTTCAACAAAATCTCCAAATTTACCATCATCTTCATTTCCTATTGGAGCTTCAAGAGAAATTGGTTCTTTTGTGATTTTAATAACTTGTTTAACCTTATCTACGCTTAAACCTACTTCTTTAGCTATAACACTGACATCAGGTTCTTTTCCATCTTTTTGTAGATGTTCGCGGATAATTTTGTTAATTTGATTGATGGTTTCTATCATATGGATTGGAATTCTTATGGTTCTTGCTTGATCAGCTATAGCCCTTGAAATAGCTTGCCTGATCCACCAAGTCGCATAAGTGGAAAATTTATAACCCCTTTTGTATTCAAATTTATCCACAGCTTTCATCAAACCTATATTTCCTTCTTGGATAAGGTCTAAGAAAGGCAGACCACGATTTGTGTAGCGTTTAGCTATGCTTACAACAAGGCGCAAGTTTGATTTTGCCATTCTTCCTTTTGCTTCATCAGAGATTTTTTTACCGCGTTTAATTTGCTCTAAAATTTCTTTTAAGCGTGATTTTTCAAGATCAAAGCTTTTTTCACTGGCTTCTTTAGTTTGAAATAGTTTTTTAATTTCCATATAAGTGCTTACCATGGTTGTTTCTAAAGCTCGCTCTGTGATTTCTTCTTTGCTCAATTTTGTAATATCTTTTAAAATATCTGCATGGCGTTTTTTAAGTTCATCAGAAAACATAGGTAAGCGGTATTCTAAACGCTTAAGTTCTTTGTCAAATTCTTCATCACTTTTTAGTGCAGTTTCCATTGATTTTACGATTTCGCTAATAAGTTTTGAAGTAGGGCCTAGATCCATTAATTTTTCTTTTAAAATATTTTTTTTGAACGCAATGCTTAATTTATCTAAAAGCTCATCTCCACTTTCTTTGTCTTTGGATGTTTTTAGCCAATCTTTTTTAGCTTTTTCTAGAGCTTTAAATTTTTCTATAACTTTTAAAGTTCTTTCATCTTCTTTTTTGCTGTTTTTTTTAGTATTTTCTTCGTCTGATTCTAATTCTGTTTCGTTTTCTTCATCTTCATCTATATCAAGTTCATCAAGTTTATCATCACTTTTTTCTTCATCGTCAAAGCTTTTAAATAGTTCTTTTACCCTTCTTTCTCTGTTTATTAAAGGTTCTTTATAATCTAAAATAAAATCTATCAAATAAGGCACAGAACAAAAAGCATCAATGATAATATCTTCGCCAAGTTCTATTTTTTTGGAAATTTCAATTTCTTCATCTTTGTTTAATAAAGCAATTTGTCCCATTTCTCTTAAATACATACGAACAGGAGAGTCTGATCTACTCCATTCTAATAAATCGTTTTCATTGGCTAAATCAAATTCGTTCTCAAGGCTTGTATCTTGGAGTTTTTGTTTTTCTTCTTGAAGTCTTTTTGCATCTTCTATGTTTTTCATTTGTGCAATTTCAGCTGCTGAAAAAAGTTGCACTTTGTGTTTTTTCATTAATGCTTGCACTTTTTTAGCGGTTGATGCACTTGGTTGTTTTGTAAGATATTTTACCAATTTTTCATATGTGATGTAATCTTTTGCATTTTCTTGAAATAATTCTTCTAATTCAGCTTCTTGAGTTTTGGCGTTCATTGATTATCCTTGAAATTTATATAAGCTTTGGATTTTATCTAAAAATTGCTTAACTTTCTATATAAATCGGTTATTATGTTTATGATTTGAATATTTTTTCAAATTTTTCTAAAGCTCTGTTAAAATTATAATTTTTTCTTTTTAAGGTATAAAATTTACGCTTTAGGTCGATATTTTTTAATTTAATTTCATAAAGTGTTGAATTTTTTAATTCTTTTTCTATGCTTTTTTTGGAAAAAATAGAGATTGCTTTTTTTTGTAAAACAAGTTCTTTAATCGCAGCCATTCTATCAAGTTCAAGAAAAATATTAAGTTTTTTTGAGCTTGCACCAATTTCGTTTAAAAATTTATCCCTTAAGCCTGAGCCTACTTCTCTTAAAATCCACTTTTGTTCCAAAAGTTCATCGATATAAAATTCTTTTTCATTGAGTTTTTTATCACTTGTAGCTACTATAAGTTCATCATCTTGCCAAAAATTTATTTCTAAATTTTCATACTCCACTAAAGCTGGATCAAGTTCTGCTTCAATGATTGCAAATTCTATATTTCCGTTTTTTAGTAAATTTAAACATTCTTTTGAATTCTGCGTTTGAGAGCGAATTTCTATGTTTTTAAATTCTGCCTTAAAATCAAATAAAATAGGAGCTAAAAAATGTTCAGAAATGCTTTGAGTTGAGGCTATTTTTATTTCCCCTAAGAGCATACTTTCGTCGTTTAATTTTTCTAAGCTTTGGTAGTAGGCTTGTATAATTTTTAACCAATTTTTTCCTAGTTCTAAAGCTTTTGGTGTAGGTAAGAGTTTTTTTCCAAGTCTTTCAAATAAAATGCCATCAAATTTATTTTCTAAATTTTTAATTACTATTGAAACATTAGGTTGAGTTATGGAAAAATTGTTGGCTGTATGAGTTGGACTTTGAGTGTTTAAAAGATCTAAAAATATTTCCATATCTTTGATTTTCATGAGTGATTCCTTTATTTAATAAAAAAAATTTATTATAAAAATTAAAATAATATATTTCTATAATTTTAATAAAAAAAATATAATAACACAAAATTTACAAAAAGGAAAATAAATGAAAACAAGTTTTTTAGCACATAGCGTGGCTATAGTGCGATCAAATTTTAAGGGTTTGCTTTTTACTGCTTGTATAGTGATTTTTGCTATGTATCTTTCTAGTGTTCAAAGTATCAAAGATACCACTCATTTAGCAGCGACTGCTTTTGCTATTATCATAGGAGTGTTGCTTTCTCCTTGGTTTTTTAAATACCAACATCATTTTCAAGCCGGAGTGCATTTTAGTGCGAAAAAACTTTTAAGACTTGGCATTGTTTTATATGGTTTTAATATCACTTTAACTGAGCTTTTAAGCGTAGGATTGAAAGGATTTTTGCTTTCTGCTATAGTGATATTTTTTGTTTTTATTATTGCTTTATTTGTGGGAACGAAAATTTTTAAACTCGATAAAGAAACTTCTATGCTTGTTGGAGCTGGAAGTGCGATTTGCGGTGCGGCAGCGGTTTTAGCACTAGAGTCAAGTTTGAAAAGTGATCCTTTTAAGGGAATTTTAGCTGTAGGTACGGTGGTGATTTTTGGACTTGTATTTATGTTCTTATATCCCATAGCTTTTTCTTTAAATCTTTTTCCTTTTTTTGATCAAAATGCTATGGGTGTTTTTATGGGAGCTACTTTGCATGAGGTGGCAAATGTCGCAGGTGCTGCTGAAATGGCAAAGGATATGGCAGGATTTGAGCAAGGTGCTTCTAATGTTGCAGTGATTATAAAAATGATGAGAGTGATTTTACTTGTGCCTTTTTTGCTTATAGTGACTTATTTTTTCGCTAAAAATCAACATTCAAGCAGTGGAAAAACTGCAAAAAGTATCACTATACCTTATTTTGCTTTTGCATTTTTAGGCATGATAGTTTTAAATACTTATTTAGCAAGCAAAGAAAGTATTTTAGGTATTGCTACGAGTGATATTATCTCTTTAGGTAAAACACTTTGTACTTTATGTATCGTTTTTGCTATGGCAGCTTTAGGCTTGCAAATTGACTTTAAAAAATTTTTAAAAAGTGGCTCTAGGGTATTTGGCTTGGCTTTTGTTTTAGGGCTTGTTTTGATTTTTGGAGGATATTTTTTAACCTTAGCTTTTAAAGGTATACTTTGGTAATAAAAATTATTTTTTATTTTAGAAAATTTTATTTTATTAATCAACTAAGAATATAATTTAATTCATTAATTAAATTTATTAAAAAGGAATAAAGATGAAAAAAATTCTTGTAAGTGTTTTAAGTTCTTGCTTGTTAGGTTCGGCTTTAAGTGCTGTATCTTTTAAAGAAGATAGTTTAAAGGTTTCTTTTGAAGGATATAAAACTAAAGATATGATAGGAACAAAAGGTGAATTTAAAAATGTAGAATATAAATTTTCTAAAAGTATAAAGGATTTGGCAAGTTATCTTAAAGGCGCTAAAGCTACCATAAAGCCAAGCAATGCTTTTATGGGTGAAGGCAATGATATTATAACCAATAATATCACAAAAGTATTTTTCCCTGCTTTATTGGGAGATACGGATATTAAAGTTGTTTTTCAAGATGTGATTGCGGGTGAAAATAAAGGCGTTATTTCAGCAAAAATTACTATGGATAAAAAAAGTACTATTGTACCTTTAACTTATACCATCAAAGATAATAAATTTGAAGCTAAAGGACAACTTGATTTGCATACTTTTAAAAATGGTTCTAAAGCATTAAAAGCATTAAGCGATGTTGCTGCAGGACATGGTGGAATTTCTTGGCCTTTAGTGGATATCAGTTTTAATGCTGATTTAGCAGAATAAAAAGTAGCCTTAGGGCTACTTTAAAATACAATATCTTCTTAAATTATTTTCAAAAATTTCATAATCTTTTATATTTTCAAGTTCTTGATAAATTTCACTACCTTTCCATAAAATAAAAACTGTATTTTCATCTTTTAGATTTTTGCAAATTTCAAGCAAAGGCTTGACATCCATTAAGGCTCTTGAAGTGATGATATCAGCTTTAAAGGTATTCTTGTATTCTTGAACTTTTTCTTTGTAAATATGTAAATTTGGAAGTTCACATTCTATTTTTAATGTCCGCAAAAAGGCAGCTTTTTTGGGATTGGGTTCGAAAAGATGAAAATTGCTTTGCAGTAAAAAAGCTAAAAATACAGCTGGAAATCCTGCGCCACTTCCTATATCGGCAATATTTTTTGCTTTAGAAAAATCATAAAAATCTAAAATTTTAATACTATCAAAGATATTTTCATCTATATTTTTTAAATGAGTAAGATTGTGAATGCGGTTAAATTTAGATAATAATTCTTTATAAATTTTTACCTTTTCTTCAAAGTTTTTTAAATCGTAGTTTTGCAAAAAATCATAATCTTTAAAAATCATTTATTTAAGATGTCCCATTTGAGTTTGTTTTATGTTTAAATACTCTACATTAAAACGATTAGGTTCTATTAAAATCGGTATGCGTGTGATGATTTTTTCTTTGATAGAATCTAGCTTTTCAGGGTTATTTGTGAGTAAATTAACCTTAGAAATTTCATAGTGTTTGAGTATAAATTCTACAATTTCATAAGTTCTCTCATCGGCTTTAAAGCCAAGCTGATGATTTGCTTTAATCGTATCAAAACCTTTATCTTGTAAAGCATAAGCATTAACCTTGTTAAAAAGCCCTATACCCCTTCCTTCTTGTCTAAGATAAATCACCATTCCGCCATTCTTTTCTATATATTTTAGTGAAAATTCAAGCTGTTCTCCGCAGTCGCATTTTAAACTTCCTAAAGCATCTCCTGTTAAGCACTCTGAATGAATTCTTAGATTGAGTGTATCTTTTGGAGTGTTTTTAAATATGCATAAATGTTCTTTATCGTTTTCTTTGAAACTTTGCATTTGGAAATTTCCCCATTTGCTAGGTAAATTCGCAATTTCTGAAATTTTTATTTCCATTTACTACTCTCTATAATCAAATTTATGTTAAGATTTTAGCAAAAAAAGGACAAAAAAATGTTTAAAAGATTTAGAAGATTAAGGCTTAATGAAAACTTAAGATCTATGGTAAGGGAAAATTCTTTAAGTGTAAATGATTTGATTTATCCGCTTTTTGTGGTTAATGGAACGGGGATAAAAAAAGAAATTTCTTCTATGCCTGATGTGTTTCAAATGAGTTTAGATGAAATTTTAAAAGAGTGTCAAAATGTAGTTAATTTAGGCATTAAAGCCATTATACTTTTTGGCGTTTTGGAAAATGAGAAAAAAGACAGCTGTGGAAGCGATGCTTTAGATGATGAAGGGCTTGTTGCAAGAAGTATAAGAGAGATTAAGAAAAATTTTCCAGATCTTTTTATAATCAGTGATCTTTGTTTTTGCGAATACACAGATCACGGGCATTGTGGGATTATCAATCCAAAAACAAAAAGTGTGGATAATGATGTCACTTTAGAAATTTCAGCCAAACAAGCCTTAGTTCACGCAAGAGCAGGGGTAGATATGATAGCACCTAGTGGAATGATGGATGGTATTATCACTACTTTGCGCAAAGCTTTAGATAAAGAAGGTTTTGAAAATTTGCCTATAATGGCGTATTCTACTAAATTTGCTTCAAGTTATTATGGGCCATTTCGAGATGTAGCAGAATCAGCTCCAAGTTATGGAGATAGAAAAAGCTATCAAATGGATTTTGCTAATGGTAAAGAAGCTTTAGAAGAAAGCTTGGAAGATGAAGCACAAGGAGCTGATATTTTGATGGTAAAACCCGCTCTTGCTTATCTTGATGTGGTTAAAGAAATATCCCTTCATTCTAACTTGCCTTTGTGTGTTTATAATGTAAGCGGAGAGTATGCTATGTTAAAGGCAGCTAAAAATGCAGGAGTGATTGATTATGAAAAAGTTTTGTATGAAACTATGATAGCTTTTAAAAGAGCAGGGGCAAAGCTTATCATCACTTATCATGCCAAAGAATTAGCTAAAATGTTAAAAGGAGAAAAATGAAACATTTTTTAACTTTAAGAGATTGTTCTAAGGAGGAAATTTTAAGCCTTGTAAATCATGCTAGCGAGTTAAAAAAAGAGCCTAAAAAACTTTTACAAGATAAAACTTTAGCAATGATTTTTGAAAAAAACTCTACAAGAACAAGAATGGCCTTTGAATTAGCCATAACAGAGCTTGGCGGAAAGGCTTTATTTTTAAGTAGCAATGATTTACAACTTAGTCGTGGCGAGCCTGTAAAGGATACAGCTAGGGTGGTAGGGGCGATGGTTGATTTTGTGATGATGAGAGTCAATAAACATGAAACTTTACTCGAATTTGCAAGATATTCTAAAGCCCCTGTGATCAATGCTTTAAGCGAGCTTTATCACCCTACTCAGGTTTTAGGAGATTTGCTTACTATCAAAGAATGGAATAAGATGCAAAATGGTATAGCAAAAGTTGCTTTTATCGGAGATAGTAACAATATGTGCAATTCTTGGCTTATTGCGGCTGCGATTTTGGGCTTTGAATTTAGTATAGCTATACCAAAAAACTATAAAATTAGCCCTGAAATTTGGGAATTTGCTATGAAACAGGCTTTGATTTCAGGAGCTAAAATTTCCTTAAGTCATGATAAATTTGAAGCCTTAAAGGATAAAGATGTAGTCATTACCGATACTTGGGTTTCTATGGGTGAAGAGAATGAAAAAGAACGCAAGATTAAAGAATTTGAAGGATTTATGATCGATAAAAAGGCTATGAGCGTTGCCAATAAAGACGCGATATTGCTTCATTGTTTGCCTGCTTATAGGGGTTATGAAGTGAGTGAAGAAATTTTTGAAAAACATGCAGATGTGATTTTTGAAGAAGCAAGAAATCGCCTTTATGTGGTAAAAGCCTTGCTTTGCTTTTTGGATAATCAGAGAGGAAGAGAATGAAAGAGCTAGAAAAGTATAGCACTTGCTTAAAACGCATTGATGAATTTAGTCAAAATCTAGGAATAAAGAAAAAAGATAGAACGATTTTTAAAATGAAGCAAAGCGAGAATGAAAACGAAAAATGTTTAGTTCTTGAAAATGGAAGTTTTGATTCTCCTGAGCCTTGGTTTGTGATCGATGAAAACGATGAAATTCACACTTTGCTTTCTTTGCAAAGTCTTAAGAATATACTTGAAAGTTTAAAACAAAGTCAAAAAGAGAATTTTGAATTGCGTTTAGAAAAGGCGATTTATCAACAAATTCCTGTAGATTTTAACGATGTTTGGACGGTTGCTATGGATGAGATCAAGCAAAAGGCGCAAAATGGCACCATGGAAGTTAGTATTGATCTTGAAAAATTAATTTCTAAAATCAAACAAGAGCATCCAAATTTATTTGTAGATATGCAAGCGATGATAGAAAGGGTAAACCAAAATGAGAGATTATAAAGCTTTTGTAAAATACTCTAAAGCAGGACCACGCTACACTTCTTATCCTACAGCAGTAGAGTTTAATGCAAATTTCAAATACGAAGAATATATAGAAATTTTAAAAAAGCAAGATAGATCTTTATCGCTTTATTTTCATTTACCATTTTGTAGGAGTGCTTGTTATTTTTGTGGTTGCAATGTTATTTATACAGCCAAAGAAGAGAGTAAAGAAAGGTATTTAACTTATATTTTTAAAGAGCTTGATATTTTAAGTACTATTTTAGATACTAAAAGAGAAGTGGTGCAAATGCACTTTGGGGGCGGAACTCCAACTTTTTTTAGTGCTAAACAACTTCAAAATTTGATTTTAAAAATCAGATCTGTTTTTGGAAATTTTTCTAAAGATGTAGAGATTAGCTGTGAGATCGATCCGCGTTTTTTAAATGAGGAACAAGCCACAGTTTTAACGCAAAATGGCTTTAATCGTATCAGCTTTGGAGTGCAGGATTTTGATGAAAAAGTTCAAAAAGAAATTCATCGCATCCAGCCTTTTGAATTAACACAAAATGCTTTAAATCTTGTAAGAAGCAAAGGGATAAAGTCTGTAAATATGGATTTAATTTATGGTTTGCCTTATCAAAATTTACAAAGCTTTACACAAACTTTAGAAAAAGTTATGCTTTTAAACCCTGATCGTTTGGCGATTTTTAATTACGCTCATGTGCCTTGGCTTAAGAAAAATATGAGAAAATTTGATGAAAATACCTTGCCAAGTCCTGATGTTAAGCTTGAAATTTTAGAATTTTGTGAGAAATTTTTAAGCAAAAATGGTTATAAAATGATAGGAATGGATCATTTTGCAAAAGAAAATGATGAGCTTTTTAAAGCTTTAGAAAATGGAACTTTGCATAGAAATTTCCAAGGTTATACTACCAAAGGCGGTGCTGATTTAGTCGGTATTGGGCTTACAAGTATAGGCGAAGGGCAAAGACATTATGCGCAAAATTTTAAAGATATGTCAAGTTATGAAGCTGCATTAGATAGAGGAGTTTTGCCTTTTGAAAGAGGCGTAGCTTTAAGCGATGATGATGAGCTTAGAAAAGCAGTGATTATGGAGTTAATGGCAAATTTTAAGCTTGATATCAAGTCAATAGAAAAAGAATTTTGCATTGATTTTCAGGAGTATTTTAAAGAGGATTTAAAAGCTTTGGAAGAATACAAAGATTTTATTAATTTTGATGAAAATTTTATCAAAGTCAATGAAACAGGCGTTTTGCTTATAAGAAATATTGCTATGTGTTTTGATGCTTATATGAAAAACATTAGTGAAGATAAAAAAGTATTCTCAAAAACGGTGTAAGATGAAATTTAGTCAAATAAGTGATGCTTGCGTTAAATGTGGCAAATGTATACCTGTTTGTACTATACATGAAGAAAATCGCGATGAAATTACTAGTCCAAGAGGATTTTTAGATCTTTTAGCTGCTTATAAAGAGGGAAGTCTAGAGCTTGATAAAGAAGCTAAGAAAGTTTTTGAATCTTGTTTTTTATGCACCAATTGTGTTGAAGTATGTCCAAGTAAATTAAGAGTAGATAATGCCATAGAAGAAGTTCGTTATGATATAGCTAAAAAATTTGGTATAGCTTGGTATAAAAAACTTATTTTTTTCTTTTTAAGAAGACGCAAAATTTTAGATTTGGTAGCTAAGCTTGGCTATGTGTTTCAAAGTTGTGCGTTTAAAATTCAAAATGAGAATGAAAATACAGGTATGAAGGCAAGATTTTCCATGCCTTTTGTTAAAAAGGGAAGATTGCTTACAAGTTTTAATAAAAAAAGTTTCTTAAATTCTAATCCAAAATTTATCAATAATGATGGAGAAAAAACAATAGGTTTTTTTGTAGGTTGTTTGGCGAATTATTTTTACATAGATACGGCTAATGCAGTGCTTAAAATCGCTAAGGAATTAAAAATCAATGTGGATTTGATGAAAGAACAAGTGTGTTGTGGAGCGCCGCAATTTTTTACGGGTGATTTTAAAAGTGTTGAAGTTTTGGCTAAAAAAAATATTGAGTATTTTGAAAAAAAATTAGAAAAATTAGATGCTATTATAGTTCCTGAGGCCACTTGTTCGGCTATGTTAAAGATAGATTATGAACATTTTTTTATAATGCAAAATGATTTAGACTGGGCAAAACGCGCAAAATGTGTGTCATCTAAGATATATATGGCTAGCGAGTATTTTTATAAATTTACTTCTTTAGAAGAAATTTTAAAAACAAAAAATAAAATTAATTATAGCATTACTTATCACGATCCTTGCCATGCAAGAAAAATGCAAGGGGTTTTTAAAGAGCCAAGAGAACTTTTAAAAACAAATTATCATTTTGTAGAAATGAGTAATTCTAATACTTGTTGCGGTTTTGGCGGGGTGGGTATGCAAACGGATTATTATGATAGAGCCTTAAGTGTAGGGCTTAAAAAAGCACAAATGATCGATGAAAGTAAGGCTAGTGTGGTAAGTGCCGAGTGTTCAGCTTGCAGAATGCAAATTTCAAATGCATTAGAACAAAATTCAAGCAAGGTTGTTTTTGCTAGTCCTTTAGAACTTATAGCAAAAGCTTTGTGATGATGAAGATAGTATTTAAAGGCAAAAGTTCTGAATATGAAATTCAAAGATCGTGCTTTTGTGTTGATGCTTTTGTGATTAAAGATAAGATTGAAGAACGAGATGGTGTTGATTTTATCACTTCAAATGTAGATCTTTTGGAATTTAGTGATGACAGTTTTACTTTTGAAGAAATTGTAAAACATTTTAATATTTGTGATAGTGAAGATATGATTATCGTTGAAGATTTTGACATGAAATCAAACAAAGATAATCAAAACCAAGAAGATGATATAGAACACAACATCTTAAAATCCGAAAAAATAATACATGAAAACACAAAACAAACAAGTATGCAATTTAAAAATTTAAAATTTTTTTCAAGAATTTTTAAAAATGAAAATTTTCTTTCTGATTTTAAAGAAAGTAAGCAAGAAGTTGTTACTATCAAAAAACATGAAAAACTTGAAATTTTTAAAAATTTATCTCAAGAAGATCAAGAAATTAGCTTTGTTAAAATTGAAATTTTAAATTATGATAGTAATGAAGATAGTTTAAGTTTTAATCTTGATATATTTCCAAGCGGTATGAGCTATAAGTACGGAATTTTAAAAGGCTCTATGCATATTATTTTACAAGGTAAAACTTCTAGTACGATGCTTTTTCCGTTTTTAAAAAGTATGATTTATAAAAATAAAAGCGAAAATTCAAGTGAAAAAATTTTTACTTTAATGATAAATCAGAAAAAACACTATAAGCTTATCGCAAATCTTTCTTAGTTTTATTTTATTATATTTTCTATATTAGAGCGATTTTTTTCAATTAAAGAGCGATTTTTTTGAGTTGTTTCTTTAAGATCGGCTATATCTTCTTTCATATTTTGTATGTTTTGGTTGAGTAATTTTATCTTTTTTTCATAGCGAGTAACGATGATAAAGACTACAAATAAAAATATAATAATCAAAAAAATAAATGCTAAAAATTCCATATTTTTCCTTTTTAAAACTAGATTTTGAAATATATCATTTAAATACTTCAAAAAACTTTTACGGGTTTTTTTATTTTGTATTTTAGTTTTTTTATCTTTAAACTTATATATAAATTTTCGAAAAGTAACAAAAAAATATATAAAAAAATAATTAAATTAAAAAAATAATTAAAGATAATAAATATCTTATTTTTTTATGTTATATTTTAATAAATATCTAAAAAGGATTTTGATATGGAAAAATCACTTTTATTTCATTTTAGACGCATTGGAGTTGAATTTATCATTTTTAGTGTTTATGCTGTTTTTAGTATCTCTTGGGCAGCAACAGGGTCTTTAATGCCTTTGATTTCAAATGATCTTGCCCTAAATACTCAGCAAGCTACTTTAATCACTAGCATGATAGTAGTTGCGAAAATTTTTGGTCCTTATCTTGGATTATTTTTTAAAAGAAAAAATATTTCTTTTAAAATAATGCTATTGTCTGGAGGAGCGTGTATTTTTATATGCGGATTTTGTATGTTATTTTTACAAAATTTAGTATTGATACAGATTTTTGCTGTGTTATCAGGCATTTTTTATTCTATGTGGTTTCCATTTTTCTTTAATCTACCTTCAGAATTAAAAAATTCCAACCCAAATCAAACTGCTTATATTATGAGTGCTTTTTGGAGTATTACCTTTGTTATACTATCATTTAACCTATGGGTAGTATCTTGGAGTGTTGATAAAACCCATAGTTTTACTTTGGGTTTTGTTTATATTTTTGCTTTGATTTTTATTTCAGCGATCTTAGCACAATTTGTTTTACCTAGAAGAGAAAATTTTATACAAGGAGAAAAATAGAATGAATTTAATTCCAGAAATACTAGACTTACAAGGCGAATTTGAAAAAATTCGTCATCAAATTCATGAAAATCCTGAGCTTGGTTTTGATGAATTATGTACTGCAAAATTAGTGGCGCAAAAATTAAAAGAATTTGGTTATGAGGTTTATGAGGAAATAGGAAAAACAGGCGTTGTGGGGGTTTTAAAAAAGGGGAATAGCGATAAAAAAATAGGACTTCGTGCAGATATGGATGCTTTGCCTTTGCAAGAATGCACAAATTTGCCTTATAAAAGCAAAAAAGAAAATGTAATGCATGCTTGCGGTCATGATGGACATACTACTTCTTTATTGCTTGCTGCAAAGTATTTAGCAAGTCAGAATTTTAATGGCACTTTAAATCTTTATTTTCAACCTGCTGAAGAGGGTTTGGGTGGTGCTAA
Source organism: Campylobacter sp. BCW_6468 (assembly GCF_001762865.1). NCBI lineage: Bacteria > Pseudomonadati > Campylobacterota > Epsilonproteobacteria > Campylobacterales > Campylobacteraceae > Campylobacter > Campylobacter sp. BCW_6468. Next base: position 40,699 of record NZ_MJXQ01000035.1, on the reverse strand, counting down.
GGCAATGATAGAAGATGGATTGTTTGAAAAATTTGATAGTGATTATGTTTTTGGATGGCACAATATGCCTTTTGGTAGCGATAAGAAATTTTATCTTAAAAAAGGTGCGATGATGGCTTCTTCGGATAGTTATAGCATTGAAGTTATTGGAAGAGGTGGTCATGGAAGTGCTCCAGAAAAGGCAAAAGATCCTATTTATGCTGCTTCTTTACTTGTTGTGGCTTTACAAAGCATAGTATCTCGCAATGTTGATCCCCAAAATTCAGCAGTTGTAAGCATAGGAGCTTTTAATGCAGGACATGCTTTTAATATCATTCCAGATATTGCAACGATTAAAATGAGTGTTAGAGCATTAGATAATGAAACTAGAAAGCTAACTGAAGAAAAAATTTATAAAATTTGTAAAGGTCTTGCACAGGCTAATGATATAGAGATTAAAATCAATAAAAATGTTGTTGCACCAGTGACTATGAATAACGATGAAGCTGTGGATTTTGCTAGTGAGGTTGCAAAAGAATTATTTGGCGAAAAAAATTGTGAATTTAATCATCGTCCTTTAATGGCAAGTGAGGATTTTGGATTTTTTTGCGAAATGAAAAAATGTGCCTATGCTTTTTTAGAAAATGAAAACGACATTTATTTACATAATTCTAGTTATGTTTTTAATGATAAGCTTTTAGCTAGGGCTGCAAGTTATTATGCGAAGCTAGCTTTAAAATACTTAAAATAAAAACTAATCTAGAATTTCAAGCACAATTTCTTCCTTTAAACCTTTGATTTGAATTTCTTTGAGTTTTAGGTTTGAAGGAAGGTTTGCTAAAAGCTCTTTATTGTTTTTTATTTGGTTTTTTGCACTTATGGAGAGTAAAATTCCCCTATAAGCTTTAGCAAAATGACTGATGACTTTACCATTTTTTACAAATTTATAAGTATAAAATTTCTTTTTTGGGGTGTAGAATTTATCATAAAATCCTGCTCTAAGGTCAAGTATTTCTTTATTTTCTAAGTATTCATCTAAGGCTTTACTAAAATGTTCTTTATAAAATTTCTCTATGGCAAAATTTCCTATTTTAGCCCCTTGCTTGAATTTATAAAAAGGTAGGGTATCATTAGCTCTTACAACGCCAAAAAGATTAGAAAATATAAGAGTATTTTCTAAAATATAAGCTTGACTTTTTTTATCTAAAGCTTTAAAATTAAGATATTCATAACTTACCCCAGTATAAAGCAATATAGCTTCTTGAGTGGGAGCTTGTTTTAAGTCGTGTTTAAATTTATCAATTTCATTTTCGTTTTTAATGCCAAAAAGTTCTTGTAATTTTTTTAAACTTGCATTTTTGATAAATTCTCCATAATGCTTTAAAGCTTCCATTCTATAAGGAAATAATTCTTTAAATATAAATGAGTTTTCATCGATGGGATTTTTTGTACAATTTTCATTTTTGCTTTCACTAGGGGAGAATAAAATTTTCATTTTAGCCTTTTTTGTTAATGTTATGAAAACATTAAGAGCAAAGAAATTTAATCTTGCTTTTAATGTTTTTGAAGTTTTTATCATTTTAAAATTTAAAATGACGCTCCGCCCATTAACATAGAAAACATGATAAATGGAAGTATAATTTTTAACGCTTCTGTGGCATCTTGATTGTTGATGCTTAGTTTTTCTATGCTGTCGATTCCCTGTGTGCTATAGTCACTAACAGGGATGTTTTTAAATTTTAAATCAAGATTGAGTTTATAATCATCATTTTGAGTGATATTGTTTAAAATAGCTAAAGCTTTATCAAAGATTAATGCTTGTTCTTCATTTTGACTTTGAGTTTTTAAGGTTTGTAAATTTTCCTTAGCAGTTGTTATATAGCTACTAAATACGCCTTCGGTTTTAAGAGTTGAATCAATTTTAAAATTGTTTAAGATGATGTATTTTTGGATTGTATTGCTAAAATCTGAAGCTTGTTCGTAGTTTGCTATATTAAGAAGTTCATTGATAGCTTGTTCATCCATAGCTAAAGTTTGAGTGTTAAATTTTATACCCTTAGAATCAAGGTAATTAAGCAAATCTTCTTTTAGATTTATATTTAGATTTGTATTGAAATTTAATTTTGCGTTATAAAATTTTATATCAAGATTATCTAGATAATTGTTTTCTTGTTTGTTTATAGAGTTATCAAATGATAAAGTATAAGAATCCGAGCTTAATTTATTGATAAAAGATCTGATTTTTGGATCTTGTTGAAATAAGCTTGCATTGATGTCACTAACAACTTTTTCTCCAAGTTTAAAATCTTCAAAAACCAAATTTGATTGTATGCTTTTTTGGTTTTTAAAAAGATCGTTGTAATATTCTTTAATGCTAATTGATGTATTTGCTTCGCCTTTGTAAATTTCATTTGAACGAATTTTGATATTTTTTGCTTGAAATAGTTCTTGATACTCATCGTTATTATCTTTTGCAAGAGTTTTGAAATTTGGACTTAAACACGCTATAAAATCACCATCTGCATTGCATTTAAAATCAGAAAATTCAATCTTTATTCCAGAGTCCTGAGAAAGACTTGCAATTTCTTGTTTAACTGTTTGATTTAGTTGATTTTCATATTTTTTAACTGTTTTTTCATCTATGGAATTTCCGCAAGCTGAAAACAAAACAGCTATTCCAATAGAGAGAAAAATACCTTTTTTCATAGTTTTCTCCTTAAAAAATTTAAAAAAAAGATTATATCTTTTTTTACTTAAAATTTAAACAATACTAAAAGAGAGTGTGTGATTAATTACATTTTTACACATAGGAAAATCTTTTTAGTTTGTTTCAAATGCATTATTTATAATTTTAAGTATAATTAACTTTGCAATTATTATATATTTTTGCAACAGCTTTAAGCTTATTTTTAAAGAAAGGAAATGTATGAAAAAAATACTTCTAAGTGTTTTAACGACCTTTGTTGCAGTAGTATTGGCTGCTTGTGGAGGAAATTCTGACTCTAAAACTTTAAATTCTCTTGATAAGATCAAGCAAAATGGAGTTGTTAGGATTGGGGTATTTGGCGATAAACCACCTTTTGGTTATGTAGATGAAAAAGGAAACAATCAAGGCTATGATATAGCTTTAGCTAAACGCATAGCAAAAGAACTTTTTGGCGATGAAAATAAGGTGCAATTTGTTCTTGTTGAAGCTGCAAATAGGGTTGAGTTTTTAAAATCAAATAAAGTAGATATTATTTTGGCTAATTTTACTCAAACTCCGCAAAGGGCAGAACAGGTTGATTTTTGCTTGCCTTATATGAAGGTAGCTTTAGGCGTAGCTGTACCAAAGGATAGTAATATAACTAGCGTAGAAGATTTAAAAGATAAAACCTTGCTTTTAAACAAAGGTACAACAGCAGATGCTTATTTTACGCAAAATTATCCTAATATTAAAACTTTAAAATATGATCAAAATACCGAAACCTTTGCCGCTTTGATGGATAAAAGAGGCGATGCTTTAAGTCATGATAATACCTTGCTTTTTGCTTGGGTGAAAGATCATCCTGATTTTAAAATGGGTATCAAAGAGTTAGGTAACAAAGATGTTATCGCACCAGCGGTTAAAAAAGGCGATAAAGAACTTAAAGAATTTATCGATAATTTGATCATTAAACTAGGCCAAGAGCAGTTTTTTCACAAGGCTTATGATGAAACTTTAAAAGCTCATTTTGGAGATGATGTTAAGGCTGATGATGTAGTGATTGAAGGTGGAAAAATTTAATAAAGGGCTTTTTGCCCTTTATATTGATTTAGGATAAAATATGCAAAAAAAATACAAAAATATTATTTATGCTTCTTTGGGTGGAATTTTAGAATTTTATGATTTTGTGCTTTTTGCCTTTTTTTTGGATATTTTTGCTAAGGTATTCTTTCCGCAAAATGATGCTTTTTGGATGCAGATAAATGCTTATATAGCCTTTGGTGCTGCTTATTTAGCGCGTCCTTTTGGTTCTATTGTGATGGCACATTTTGCTGATAGATATGGAAGAAAGAATATTTTTTATATTTCTATGCTTTTGATGGTTTTGCCTAGTTTTGCTTTAGCTTTTTTGCCAAGTTATGAAAGTATAGGTATATTTGCTACTTTGATTTTATTTACTATACGCATTTTGCAAGGTTTAGCCGTTGGAACTGAGGTGAGCGGAGCTTGGATTTATGTGAGCGAATTTGTCAAAGGGCGTCAAATTCCTTTAGCTCTTGGTTTTATTTCAGCGACTTTAACCATAGGTTTATTGCTAGGAAATATTGCCACTTTAGGCATAAGATCTTATTTTACCCCAGAAGAAGTTCAAAGCTATGCTTGGAGAATTCCTTTTATCATAGGAGGATTTTTTGGAATTTTAGCTTTGTTTTTAAGAAATAAACTCAGCGAAACTCCAGAATTTATAAAAGTTCAAAATGAAAAGAAAATTTTAAGTTTTCCATTGTTCGAAGCTTTAAAAACTCATAAAATGAGTATGCTTGTTTGTTTTTTAATGACCATGGTTTTAACAAGCGGTGTGGCAACTTTGATGATTTTACCTAAGTATTTTGAAAGTCTTTTAGCTATGAGTAAAACTTCTGCTTTATGGGTGCAAAATTTTGCTATTTTAGCGGTGATTTTTGGAGCTTTATTTCAAGGTTTTTTAGCAAGCAAATGGGGAAGCTATAGGATTTGTTTTATTTTTAGTATAGCTTTTATTATTTTTGGTGTGCTTTTTAGTTTTTATGATGAGAATTTTTTATTTTATTTTTTACTGGCTTGTTTTGCACAAGGTATTATTACTTTCGCGCCTGTTTTTATGACGCAAATTTTTAAAAGTGAACTGAAATTTAGCGGGCTTAGTTTTGCTTATAATATTTCTTATGCGATTTTAGGTTTTTTAACCCCTTTTATAGTTAATGCTTTTTATAAAGAGTATTTGGGTATTTATCTTGCTATAGTGGGATCTTGTTCCTTGCTTTGCGTGTTTTTGTTAAAACGCGTTTTTGCAAGAAGCAAGATTAAAGAATTAAGCATTGTCTTTTAAAACTTCAAAAACAACCTTAGATATTTTTTCAACTGAAGCGATTTCACAATGCTCATCAGTTGAATGAGGATTATGGATATTTGGGCCTATAGAAGCGCATAAAAGCTCTTGTTTTTTCTCTATAATGCCACACTCAAGCCCTGCATGGATAGCTGAAACTTTGGCATTAGGCGATACTTTTTTAAGCGCTTTAAAAACCATGTCGCTAAGTGCGTTTGGTTTGCCTTCCCAAGGTGGATAGAAATTAAAACTTCTTACTTTAAAATCAAAAGCCTTGAAAAATTCTAAAGTTTCAAATTCTACTTGCTTAAGTCCATCAAGTATATTAGATCTTGCAAAAAGTGCGAATTTGATTTGGTTATCTTGCATTCTTAAAGTAGCTAGGTTAATGCTTGTTTGAACTATATCTAGATTTTCATCATAAGCTCTAACTCCATGAGTGAAAGAATTTATAAGGCTTAAAAGTTTTTTACTTTGATCGCAAATTTCAAATTCGCCTTCTTCTTTAAATTCACATTTTATCCAGTTATTACTCTTTACTTCATCTTTAAAATGCACTAAAGCTTTGGCGTGTTTAGGTATAGAATTGATTCTTTCTCCGCCTTCAAAAGAAATGATTTCTCCTTCATTCTCTTGTATGAATTTAGCCATTTCTTTGATGGAACTTTTTTCATTGCGTATGATATTTATGCCTGAGTGTCCACCTTTAAAATTTTGCGCACAAAGCTCATAAATTTTACCCTTTTTTCTAAGGGTATTAAAAGACAAACTTGCTTCTATATCTACTCCACCTGCACAGCCTATCATGATCTCATCATCGCTTTCATGATCTAAATTTAAAAGCATTTTAGATTCTAAAGTGTGCTCGAGTGAATTCACTCCCATGAGTCCTACTTCTTCATCGTTTGTAAAAAGACATTCTAAATTTTCAAATTCAGCCATAGCACTCATCATGATGGCTATACCTATGCCATTATCTGCACCAAGACTTGAATTTTTGGCTCTTAAAAAGCCATTTTCTTCATAAACTTCTAAGTTTGGTGCATCGCCCATACAGACCATATCATAATGGCTTTGTAGACAAATTTTTGGTTTGCCTTTTATGGCATGGATATTTCCTGCCTTATCTACACTCACCTTAAAGCCTTTATCTTTGGCGTAAGAGCTTAAAAATTCTTTCATTTGTTCTGTTTCATAACTGCAATGAGGAATTTTGCATAATTGTTTAAAATTTTCTATAACATTTTGCATTTTATCTCCTTTGTTTTGATAAAATTATGGCATATTTTTTAAAATTTAAAGGCAAAATGATTAAAAAATGAGAATAAATTATAAAAAATTATTTAATCTAAGAAAATTATTAAGTGATCCAAAAAAACTTTTTTCTGTATTAATCTTCACTCTTGTAGTTGTTTTTATCCAGAACTATATTGCCCAAAATTCTAGTTTTGAAGGAAAAGTAGTTAGAATTATTGATGGAGATACTATAGAAGTTAATCATGAAAACAAACTCGCTAGAATAAGATTTTTTGGTATAGATGCACCAGAACTTAAACAAAGTTTTGGAAAGCAATCAAAAGAAGCTTTAAGTAGAATTTTAAGCGGCAAACAAGTTGAAATTATTTATAAAAATAAAGATACTTATGGTAGAATTGTTGCTATTGTAAAGCTTAATGATGTTGATATTAATCGATTTTTAGTAAGCAAAGGCTATGCTTGGGCTGATACTTACTATAGTAACGCTTATACCAAAGAACAAGAAAATGCTAAGAAAAATCATTTAGGTCTTTGGAAAGAGAGTAATCCTATAGAGCCTTATAAATGGAGAAAACACAATAAATTCTAAGGAAAAACATGAAAAAATATACTTTAATGGTGCTATTAGCTTTAGGAATTTCTGGATGTTTTGTAAATGAAAGAGGGATTTCAAATCGTTTTTATGATGATTGTAAAGAGTATTATGATGGAAGTGGAACTTATCATAAGGATTGCCCAAAAAATTGGGTAGATATTAAAATGACTCCTTGATTATTTTCCACCCACAGAGGCCATTAATGCAGCTGCTACAGCTTCTGGATTGTTGATTTTGGCACCTTGTTCTTGATTTTCTGTAGGTTTAACAGTGTTAAGTGGCGGACGCTTGAGTTTAAATATATGCTCATCGGTGCTAACAACTTGTATCGTTCCTTCAAACATTTTAACTTCTTTAACATGTCCAACCACTTTTACATCTCTTTTTTTGGAGGTTTCGTCAAAAAGTGCATGAGCTTCAAGTTCTAAAACATCGCCTAATTTAAGCGGAGCATAAAAAAAACACTTTGATCCAATAATCACTGAAAATTCTTTATTGATAGAGGCTTGTGCTACATAGTTTGCCGCAGCGAAAATAAAGGCATCAAAAATCAATCTTTGATCATCTGCTACCATTTCGCTTGTGGTTATTAAAATTGATTTGGCATAGTTTTTATCAATTTCTATAATGGTTCCAGCAAGCGAGGTGTTTAATTCAGGACAAGTGAGTAATTCTGCTCTAACGCGAGATATATCTTCTGCAGATGCGTATTCTTCAAGTTGTGCATATTCTTCAAAATTATCTTTTTTTGCCATATCTAACCTTTAAATTCTACTTATCTACTTCAAAATATCTAATTTTCAATATCGGTAAAAAATAAAAAGAATTTATATTTTAATGCGTATATAAACTCTTTTGGGTGCTTCATAGCCTTCAATGGTAAGATTTTTATCCTTTGGATCTAAGAAATTTTCCAGCGAAAAAGAGTCTATCCATTCTGTTTTTCTTTGTTCGTTTTCATCGGTTTTTTTTGTAGCCAAAACTTCAAATTCTTTAAATCCTGCTCTTTCACACCAGTTTTTTAATGCACTAATGCTTGGTACAAAATAAATATTTGGAATTTTAGAATAAGTTTTATTAGGCACAAGAGCGATTTCTCTCTCATCTTCTATATACATGGTATCTAAAAAAACAACTCCATTTTTATTAAGTCCTGCTTTTAAATCTTTTAGCATTTTTATAGGATCACTTCTATGATAAATCACCCCAAGACAGAAAATCACATCAAATTTCAAGCCATAGCTTGGAAGATCTTCTACGCCTAAAAGTTCGTATTTTATAGGAGTTTTAGCTAAAGCGTTAATGAGTTCAAATTGCAAACGGTATTTGATAGAAGGATCAAAACCTATGAGTTTTGCAGGATTAAATTCAAGCATTTTAAACATATAATAACCATTATTACAGCCTATATCAGCAACGCATTTTTGAGAAATTTCGTTCATGAAAGGCTTTAGAATGTTGAATTTAATAAAACTTTGCCATTCTGTATCGATGAAAAGATCGTCTATTTTAAAAGGACCTTTTCTCCATGGTTTAAGTTCTTTTGCTATAGCTAAGATTTCATCTTTGGCTTGAGAATTTGTAGATAAATTTACACTATCATCTAAAGAAAAATTGCAAGCAAGATTGAGAGCTTTAAGTTCTTGAATTTTAGCGTATAAAGGGTGATTTAGAAATTGTTTTTCAAGTAAATTTTCTTGCATTTTTATCCTTGACATTTGCTTTTAATGCTAAATTATAACATTAAAAGCTTTTATGGCAATATAAATTATATGCATTAAATATTTGATCAAAAATAACTCAAAAATACTTTCTAAAGATTACATAAGCTTTAGAACTATAATCATCATCTAGCTTATACTTCTTTAAAGCTCTAGCTAAATCAAACTTGACATAAAAATTCCCTGTTTTATTATAAAGCAGTTGTAAATCATAAGCATCTATATAGTTTGTATAAGAATCATTCTCATACCAAGAATAACTTATATCATAAAAAGGAGTAATATAAAAATCTTTTAAAGGAGTAGCCATTCTAAGTCCAAAGCTGGCTACTACAGCATTATCTCCTTCTCCATCTCCATTATTATAAGCCCTTACTCCATAAGGACCTCCTAAAGATATGGTTTCACTACTATCTAATGTAGATCCATTGATAACTTGTTGATAATTTAAACTAAAAAGATGAGTAAAGGTATCATTAAGGAAATAAGCATTGTTAAGATTGACATTGAGTTTAGCAAATTTTCCAAATTCTACTCCACCTACTTTGCTTGTTCCTATACCTACTATAGTCATACCTTCATCTTTAACATTACCATAGCTTACATTAGCACTATAAGAAAAACTATCATTACTAATGCCATTATAAACTCCTTCTATACCAAAGCTTATTGTATCAGAGCTTTTATCTATAGTCATGATATTTAATCTTGAATTACTAAGCTTTTTATGATAATAACTTGAAGTTAAATAAAAAGAATTATAAGTCGTAATCCCCAAAGGATATTTTAAATTTATACCTAGATTTTCAGAAATTCCTATAAAGTCAAATTCTCTCCAAATTCCCCATAAAGCATAGTTTCCTTTAGAATAGCTTCGAGTGATTTTTAAATTCCCCAAGAAAGTAGTATAATTTATACCATAGTTAGTTTGTGCTTCATCGCTTCTTTGCAAGTAAGCATTAGACTATCTCCTTGATGAGCTATGTTATTAAAACTCATGCTAGTACCACCCCTATATCTGCCTGATTCTTTTATACCGTAATTATCCCCATAAAACAATACAGAAACAAAGCTATCACTAGGGGTAGTTTCTATCACTATATCTGTGTCACCTAGATTATCTCCTGCTTTTAAAGAAGCAAGGGTTTGTATGCCATACATTTCATTGACTTTATAAACCGCATCTTCTACTAATTTAGTAGTGATGATTTCACCTTTATGATTAGGTAATTTGCTTTCTATAGCATAATCTCTTACACTAGAATTGTTTTGAACCACATATTTACCTAAAACACCTAAGGTGATATTGATTTGAATTTGATCTTTTAGTTCTTGTTGTGGGATATAAGCTGTAGCAGCAGGATAACCACTAACTTGAACATAATAAGAAATAATATTGGCTATATCTTGTAAGTCTTGAACTGAAATACTTTCTTTTTTGTAATCGTTTAAGGCTTCTTGTAAAACTTGCTCATCTAAACCTAGATCTTTAAAGTTTATGTTTTTATTGGTAATATGAAAGTTAAAGCTAACTTTATGAATTGATTCTTCTTTAGAAGTATTTTTTAAAGAAGGAGTGTTTGAATTTGGGGTTTTAGTTTTTAAAGTATTATCATTAGACAAGTTAGGTTGATTTTTTTGAGTGTTGTTATTATCTTTTTGAGTGTTTTTCTTTGTGTTAGTGGTTTTTGAATTATTATTATCACTAGTATTAGAATGATCTATGATAATCACTCCATCTTTTACTTTTAAAGTGTTATTGTAGTTTTTTAAGTTAGCATCTTCTTTATAAGGAGATTGTTCTAACATTTGTATGGTTTTTTATTATCTTTAGTATCACTAGCATAAAGGCTTAAGATAGCTAAACTAGATAGTAAGATAATGCGTTTCATTTGTGTTTTTCCTTTTCAATGATTTCATAAGAGCTTGTTTTATAGATTTAGTTTTTAATCTTTTTTATTTTTTGCTTTTTCTGTTTTTATTTTTTCTTTCTTTTTATCTTTTTATTTTTCTTTATTTTTTATATTTGTTTGATTGATTATCAATCTTTTTTGATTTTTAATCTTTAAATTTTGTTTTATTAATTTTTAACAAGATCCAAAAGGCTTTTAACCTTTTGGAATTTAATTATCTTGAGCAAGGATTTCCTGCTTTAAAATTATCTGATACTATACAAGCATTACCACTTAATTGAGTGCTGGCTTCATCTATACTTGCTTGTTTATCATCTTCATTGATATTTGGATCTTCATCTGTAGTTTGCATAAACAAAGCTGTAGCAATGTCAGGTTCTTGTTGTCCTATGGTATCATTTGGGTTATTATTAGAACTGTTGTTGTTACCATTGTTAATATCACCTGAATCGGTTCCATCGTTTCCGTTGTTGGAGTTGTTAGATCCTAAATTTATAATGGATACTGGCTTATAGTTTGCACTATATTTTCATTGACTGTAAGATGACTAGTTCCATTTATGCTCGCACTTGCTAAAGTTTTATTAGAATTTTCTAAACTAGAATTAGTACTCGCTGTAGCGATTTGAAGAGCTATTGTAGCTTGTTGTAAATCACTAGAAACTTTATCTACAGCTTGTTTTAAACCTGCAATAACTTTATCGCCATTATTACCTGTTATACCACTTAGAGCTGTATTGTAAGCTTTAACTGCTTCATTATAAGCATTTACAGCAGTATCGTAAGTTTTTTGAGCGTTTTCTTGCCCTTCGGTCATTTTAGGAATTTTGAGAAAGAATTTCCTTTGTTTTAATAATGACTTGATTAGCTTTTCCTAGATCACCATAAGAATTTCCCAATACTTCCTTTAAAGCGTTTGCAAATGTTGCATTATTGCTATCTTGAGTTTGTCCATATAAAGCAGTAATAAAATCCATACTTTGATTAATGCTTGTTAATTCATCAGCTGTTAATATTTTTCCATCTTTATAAAATTTACTTAAGTCGCTAATATCAACACTAGAATTAAATTTCAAGTCATTAAATATAGAATTTAGAACTTCATTTGAGATGTTATCTTTAGCAATAAGATCGCTAGTTTCTTTATAGTTTTCACGATTTTTTATCGCTCCTGTTCCAACTAAAGATTTTGTAGCACCTGTCATAGATGGCCCATTTGCTGCTAAAGATGTAAAAAAATCATTAGGGCTGTAAATATACAAATAAGCCGGTTTTTCTATTGTGCTTGTAAAAAAATATCTACCATGATTATTATTAGAATCATATTCCGTCACATATTTTCCCACCATAGCAATCCCTTCTCGTACTGTCATAGTTTCTAAATTTATAACATTTCCTGCATTGGATTTAATTACAGGTGATATTGTTTTAGGATCTCCTTCAAATGCTGAAAGTTTTCCATCTTTTGCCTTATCCTATATTGATGAAGCAGACAGAACAATTTTTTTGCATTAATACTTCCACCATTGAGTGTTCCATCTATAATGAGAGCTTTTAGAACCATAGGCAATATTTAAATAATTTTGGTTAGTTTTTCCTTGTCCAAAATTTACAGTTTCACCACTTGCTATATTAAAACCACCACCCCATTGGATAACAGAGTTTGTTTTGCTTCCTGAGATATTCATAGTGCCACCACTAACACTTATACTTCCACTTGTTCCATAAGTGAACTTACCCCCACTTGGTAAAGCATAGCTTTGTGTAAAAAGAAAGAACCTATAACTAAAGACAAAGAAAGTTTATTTAACTTTTTCATGACTTGCTCCTTTTTGTAAGATTAAGATTTAAGAATCTTTTGTTTATATTTATAAAAATACAAATAAATCATTCCTATCTTTAAGATAGGAATGATTTATTTTATCCTTGCGTAAATGCTTTTGCCATCTTGAGATATTCTTGCTTCATAAGAAAGCTTTTGTAAATTCATCTTTTTTAATCTATCTATAGAACTTAGTTTAAAATCTTCTTTGTTTTTTGCATTTTTTCAATAAAGCTTTGAAGTTCTTCTTGATTTAAAGTATTAGAGTTTTCATCTATAAAACCTTGCTCACTTTGTAAGATTAAGATTTCTTTATTTTTAAGGTAGGGTATTACTCTTTGAGGGTATAAAGAGCTAATACTCCCTAGCTAGAAATATTAATAGGAGCATCGTATGACTTCAAAAAGGGGAGTTGTGTTGATTTTATTGGATATAAGAAGATAATAATGCTCAAAGTTATTAATAATTCTAGCTTCAACTTTAGTATTTAAAATCAGTCTATTGTTTTTACTTAAACTGATATCTGAAGGAGTTATAGCATTAGAAGCACTATAATTATCTTCATAATGTACTAAGGCTCCTGCTAATATATCATGAAAGTGTTTTTAAATATATTTAAATTCCCGCCTATATAAGGTATTATTATAAGATTTAGCTTCACTTAAACCTGTAATGGCCGAAGGAGCTATAAAAACAGAATTGTTATTTTTATACTCATCAAGATTGAGATTGTTTATGATTAAGGTATTATCATGGCCATTGTTTGAAAGTCTAGCTATAATACTTAAAATCCCTTCTCTTTTATCTGAAGCTACACCAAATAAAGTATCATTGATAATGATTTTATTATAAGCAGCTTCATTATAAGCCATAATCAAATAAGCATTATCAGCTGCATTAGAAGAATAGTTTTTTTATTTCTATGATATTATGATTGGCTTTATCTAAAGCTCTTATGATGATTTTAGAACCTTTATCTATATTACTTGCATCAGTAATGCTTTGAACATTGTTATAATTTATAGTATTATAAGAAGCTTCTTTGGCTTCTGTTAATACAGTTAGATTTCTAAAAGAAGCAAAATCTTTAATCGATACTTTATTGTTATTAGCACTACTAGGATAAAAGTCTTGATTATTAAGAAGGTTTTTCTTAGCTGTATAAATGTATACAGGTAAGGTTGACATAGAATTATTAATATAAACTTTATTATAATCAGCACTGCCTTCTAAGGCTCTAGCAGCTATAATATTTAAAGCATCTTTATAGCTTTGAGAAAGATCGGTTGTGGTAAGATCGTTTTTAATGTTAATGGTATTATGATTAACTCCTTTAGTTGCAAAGTCACCATAAAAAGAATGTTGGTTATAACCTAAGAAGTTATTAGCGATTTCTAAAGGATGTTTTAATTCTATGTTTAAGGTATTATAATTTACTTCTCCATTATTATAAGCTCCTGCGTAGAAGTTAAACAAAGCTTGAGCAAAAATGTTCTCATTGTTTTTATTTTTTTAGGTTTTTAATATCTTTTAATATTGATAGTATTATCTAAGGCTTGTCCTTGTTCGGTTTTTCCACCCAAAAAATCAGCAAATAAAACAGAATTATAAGCTAAGGGTTGTTTATCATGGTTCATATACATATCAAGATTAAAACTATCTATGTCTAAAAGGTTTTTACTGGCTTGAAAGTTTTTATCTGATTCGCTATCTATATAACCTGCGCTAATATGAGCAGCAGCTAAACTAGCATAAGCTTTGCTTGGATTATGGATAATTATATTAGCATCTTTGATAAAGATTTTATTGTTTTTTACATTACCTTAATAAGCTAAACCACCTACAAGGTGAGTGATTCTTTCATCAAAGGTATTATTACCATTTTTATCTTTTTTAGGCAAGGAAGTAAAAAACTCTACACTGCTACCTGCTTTTATATTTAAACTATTATTTGTAGAATCTCCATAAGTGGCTATAGCTCCGATTAAATAAGGAGAACCATTTAAGGCTAAATCATAAGTGTTCTCAACTCCCATACTAATATGGGCATCTTTTTGAAGTATGGTTTGGTTATAGCTTGCATTACTATAATGAGTAAAGGTAGAACTCATTAAGAAATTCATGCGTTGATTGCTTTTGGAATTACTAGGGTTTTTATATGAGTATCTTTAGGTTTAAGATAAAAAACCGAACTAAGTTCTCCTTGTTCTAATATAAGTTTGTTATAACTTGCATCAGCATGATCGGTTTTTGCTGTGATTAAAAAAGGAAGCACTCTAACTGTTTTTTTTATACTACGATCGGCTGTATTAACACCATGCCTTGCTTTAAAAGAAAGAACTTCATCTTCTCTCATATCAGGAGTAAGTAAATAATGTTAAAATTTAAATCGTTTATATTTGTAATATTTGGTTTATGATTGTTAAATATTGTTAATATATTGTTTAGAACTCTTAGCATAATAATTTATACCTTGGAGTTTTTTATAAGTAGAATTGGTTTTATCATAAAGTTCGTTATCATTAAAATAATGCTTTGGAATATTGAAATTTCGATTGTCTGTAGTATTTGCTTGAGTGGCTGCAAAAGCGTTGATGCTTAAGAAGGTAACAATGGAAAGTTTAAAACAAAATTTCTCTATACCCCCTCCCAGTGAAGTTAAAAAGCTTTATTAAATTAAGATTGGACGGAATTTTTTAATATAAACTAAAAAGCGATATCAAAGAATTTCCGTTGTATAATCTAATGTTTTTTAAATGTGAAATATTTTTTAAGGTAAAGCGATGAAAATGCGTGTGTATTATGAAGATACTGATGCGGGTGGAGTGGTGTATCATAGTAATTATTTAAAATTTTGCGAGAGAGCAAGAAGTGAAATTTTTTTTCAATAAAAAAGTAGATATTTTTGATGCGTCTAAGGGACATTTTTTACTTACAAAAGCAAATTGCAATTTCTTAAAACCTGCAAAACTTGGAGATATGATAGAGATTAAAACAAAAATTTTAGAAGTCAAAAATGCTTCTGTGGAAATTTTACAAGAAATTTATAAAGATGAAATTTTGTTTTTTAAAATGGAATCAACTTTAGCTTTTATTAAAAACGAAAAACCAGCTAGAATGGATATGCAGTTAAAAAAGCTCTTTGAAGAATTATTTTAATTCTTCAAAGCTTGCTTGCTTACCTTGCATAAGACGCACTTTGTAATCAACTTGAGAATTTTTGATTTTCTCATCAAATAAACTTTCGCTTTTTTTATTTAGGAATTCGGTATAAAAGTAATCAATTCCTATGCTAGTAGCATAAGCAATCCAGTTATAATCTATACTTTGATTAAAAATTTCATTAAGATAGACTAAGTTATCATCGTGGTTATTGATAGAATTAGCAATGATAAAATTTTCTCTATCTCCTTGTTGTGTTAAACTTAAAAATGTTGGATTATAGTTGATTTGAGTGGATAAAAGCACATAAGGATGAATGTTATAAATTCTTAGTTGAGAACTTGCTAGAGCTGTTTTGATCAATGGAGTGTTAAAAAATATTGAGGCATTATTAACTCCACCTTGTGATCTTAAAAGCCTGCTAAAATCAAGCTTCTCGCCTTCTATGGTATATATTCTAGCATTATTATTTTGAGCAAGAATTCTTGAATTTAGATTGCTTGATAAGGCAGAGCCATCGCTAAATATTGCGATATTAGCATTTGATTTGCTTAAAAGTGTGGCAATTTGAGCATCATAGTCAATACTTCCAAAAATAATATTTTGATTTGAAATTTGTATGTTGTTTTTATGGATAGTCGGTATGAAAATTTTCATATTTCCTGAGTAATTTTTCAACTCATTAGCACCTTTTAAGGTAAATCCAGCTATGGCATACTGATATCCTTGAGCTTGTGCTGCATCAAGCGCGGCTCGAATTTTATCACTATCTTCTGTGCCGGTTAAAAAAACTTTTACTTTGATTTCAGCTCTTTGTCTTAAAAGATAGGCTATGCTTGAATTTATTATAGTATTTGAGTAGCTTTTTATGGTTTTTTCTGGGATAATTATCGCAAGTTTAACAGAAGTAATTTTTTGAACATTTTTTTCAAAATCAGTAATGGAATTTAATAATTTTGCATAAACATTAGATAAAAATTGATCGTTTTGGTCTGCAAATTCACTTAAAAAACTGAGATACAATCTTGACTCTAAAAGATCAAAAAGACAATTTGTGTTGCATTCTTGAACGCTTAATTTAGGATAAAAATTTTCAACAGGTTTTACATCGACTAATTTTTGCTCTTTTGCATTAAGCAAAAAGCAAGATAAGAAAAATATTAAAAATATTTTTTTCATAAAAATCCTTTAATTTTTTTTAAATCTTGTATGAAATTTTTTTCATAACTTGGATTTTTTTCTATAAAATCTAAATCATAACTTGGCATTATGAAAAAATTTTTATAAGCAAAAACTTCACCTTTTAAAATGTGATAATCTTTAAATCCCAAGTTTTTAAATGTGTATTCTCCTAGACAAAGCAAAAAAGCAGGTTGAATCAGTTTTAGTTCGTTCCAGAAAAATGGTAAGCAAGATTGTAGCGAAAAATCATCAAATTTTCCATTACAAAAACATTTAAATAAATAAGAAAAATAAAAATCTTCATCGCAAAGCCCTAAAATTTGATAAATATAGTGTTTTAATTTTTCACCTTTTTTTGAATTAAGTAAAATTCCGCTTTCATTTTCACTCTTTTGCCCAAAAACATCAAGAATTAGCAATTTGACATTTTTTATCTTAGGTTCCATAAGACTAAATTTTCTTGTTTTGGAAAATTGGCATAAGGTGCAAGATGAAACAAGTTGTTTTAATTCTTGAAAATTTTGTACTTGTTCAAAGTGGTTTGTATGTGTATCAACAAAGTTAAATCCCATAGCTTTTAAATAATAAAGACTTCTTATCATAAATCACACAATTTTTCTAAATTTTCTCCACTTAGACGATAATTTCTCCATTGTTTAAGATGTTTAGCGTTTAAACTTTCATAAAAATTAATACCTAAAATATTATCATTTAAGCAAACCCAGTCGAGTCTTTTTAAATTTTCTTTTTTGCAAATTTCTCCTAAAAATTTAAACACAGCTTTTCCATAACCTTTTTTACGAAAATTTTCTCGTATATAAATATCTTCAAGATAAATTCCACCGCTGCCCCAAAAAGACGAAAAAGTATAAAAATAAATCATATAGCCTATAGTTTTTTCATTTTCTTTTAACAAAAAAGCACGAGCAAATTTATTTTTTAGTAAAGAATGTTCCAGTTTTTCTTTCGTGCATTGAAGAAAATCTAACATATCTTCGTATTTTGCAAATTCTATGATCATTTCTTGTAAAATATCTAAATCTTCTTGTCTTAAATCAATAATTTTAAATTCTGACATTTTTAACCTTTTAAAAATAATTTCAAAATTTATCAAAAGAATTTAAAAATTACTCTTAATCAAAAGCAATTTATAAGTAAGATTAAGATAAAATACAAGTTTATTTTATAATTTTTTAAGGAAAAATCAAATGAAAAGAACTTATCAGCCACATGGCACTCCAAGAAAACGTACTCATGGTTTTCGTGTTCGTATGAAAACTAAAAATGGTCGCAAGGTGATCAATGCAAGACGCGCTAAAGGTAGAAAAAGACTTGCTGTGTGAAAAATTTTGATAAATTTAGCACAAACGAGGAATTTTCATCTGTATACAAAATAGGTAAAAAATGGCATTGCGAAGGTGTGATTATTTTTTATCTGAATAGTTATGAAAAAAAAATAGCAGTTGTTGCTAGTAAAAAAGTTGGAAAAGCAGTGGTTAGAAATCGTTCAAAACGAATTTTAAGGGCTTTGTTTGCTAAGTTTGAAAGATATCTTCGAGATGGCAAATATATTTTTGTAGCTAAAAATGAAATCACTGAACTTTCTTTTTCTAGGTTAGAAAAAAATCTAAAATGGGGATTGAAAAAACTAGAATGTTTCAAATGATATGCCTAAAAATACTCCGTTTTTATCAGAAATTCTTAAGCCCTTTAAAACCCGCTGCTTGTAGGTATTATCCTAGTTGTTCTGAGTATGCGCTTTGGCAGTTTCAAAAAAAGAATTTTTTTCTAGCTTTTTTTTCTACTTTTTTTAGAGTTTTAAGATGCAACCCTTTTTTTAAAGGGGGTTTTGATTATCCTAGAGTTTCTAAAAATTTTTATCCTATAAATTTATGTTTTAAGCCTATATTTTTAGCAAAAAAACAACTTTGTTTTTTATATATACCTTATAAAAATAAAAGTTTTTATCTTATAAAAATCATCTTTAAAAGGACAAATCAGTGAATAATTCAAATAATATTTTTCAGCAAAAGCGTATACTTTTAGCTGTTGTGATTTCTTTTTTATTTTTTGTTGTTTACGATTATTTTTTCATTCCAAAACAACCTTTAAAAATAGAACAAAACATTACACAACAAAATCAACAAAACACAAGCATAAATAACACTCCTAATATACAAAATACCACCACAAATACTCCAAGTGCAGCTTTAGTTTCACAAGATAGTGTGATATCTAAGGTTCAAAGCAAGCATTTTGAAGCACAAATTGACTCTTTTGGTAGAATTTCTGCTTTTTATTTAAAAGATAAAAAATACCAAAATGAGAAAGGAGAATTTATAAATCTTGTTAGCAAGGAAAATAGTCCTTATCCTTTAGAAATGCGTTTTAGTGATCCAAGTATTAACTCAGAGGCTTTTAAAATTCCTTATGTTGCTAACGCTAGCAATCTTTTTGTTGATGAAAATGGAAGTCAAGTTTTAAAACTCACTCAAAATCTTTCTGGATTGAAAATCGAAAAAGATATTACTTTTTATCCAAAAGGAAATTATGAGATAGAAGTTAAACTCAGCAAGAATGCAAATTATTTTATAAGTCCAGGATATCGTCCAAATATTGCCGTAGATAGTTATACAGTTCATGGTGCTTTGGTAATGGATAATAAAGAAACCATCGAAACTTATAAAGATGGAGATGTAGAAAAGGATGAAAGTGCTAATAATGTCGTAATGACTTCGGCTTTTGATAGATACTATGCAACTTTCTTTTATAATTTTGATAAACCTTTAAATGTGGCAATCAGCAAGGATGCTAATCAAAACCCTATAGTTTTTGCTTATAGTGATAATGAATTTAAAGCAGGGGGCTATATAGGCTCTAAAGAACATGTGATTTTAAGAAGTATAGATCCACGCCTTGAAGCAGTTGTTGAATATGGTTGGTTTACTTTTATTGCTAAGCCTATGTTTGAGTTTTTGAATTTCTTGCATCAGTATATAGGAAATTGGGGTTGGGCTATCGTTGTGATGACTTTAATTGTGCGTATTATTTTATTCCCGCTAACTTATAAGTCTATGATTTCTATGAATAAACTTAAAGATCTTGCTCCTAAAATGAAAGATATTAGAGAGCGTTATAAAGGCGATCCACAAAAAATGAATATGCACATGATGGAGCTTTATAAAAAACATGGTGCAAATCCTATGAGTGGTTGTTTGCCTATACTTTTACAAATTCCTATTTTCTTTGCTATTTATCGCGTTTTGCTTAATGCTATTGAGCTAAAAGCAGCTCCTTGGGCGTTTTGGATACATGATTTATCGGTAATGGATCCTTATTTCATTTTGCCTATTTTAATGGGTGCAACGATGTTTTTACAACAACTTATTACACCTATGACTATACAAGATCCTATGCAAGCTAAGATTATGAAATTTTTACCAGTGATTTTTACTTTTTTCTTTATCACTTTCCCAGCAGGACTTACGCTTTATTGGTTTGTAAATAACCTTTGTTCTTTGGTTCAACAATGGGTTATCAATAAAATATTTGCTAAAGAACATCACAAAAAACAAGCGGAGCATGAAAAATGAAAATCGAAGCCATTGATCTTCAAAGTGCCTTAACAGAAGCTTCAAGAAGTTTAGAATGTTCCGTGATGGACTTAGAATATGAGATTATTCAGCATCCAAGAAAAGGTTTTTTTGGATTTGGAAGAAAAAAGGCAATTATAGAGGCTAAAGCAAAAAAAAGGATTTTGAAAAAAAATCCTAAAAAAGAATTTACAAGTTCAAAAAATCACAAACCAGAAACACATGAGCCAAAACAAGAAAACAAGATTGAAACAAAAAATGAAAAAAATAAAAGCCAAAAAGAAAAATATACAGTAAAAAGTGATGAAATTTTTGATAGTTTTCATCGAGAAAGCAAAGGAGTGCGTAATACTCAGGATATTTTAGATGAGATTCGCATTCAGCTTGTAAAACTTTTAGAAAGCTCCCAGTTTAAAATAGAGCTTAGTGAACTTAGAATGTATGATGAAGATTGCGTTTTGATTCGATTGGATGGGGAAGATGCTGCTTTGATGATAGGTAAAGAAGCACATCGTTACAAGGCTATTTCTTATCTTTTACATAATTGGATCAATTTAAAATATAATCTTTTAGTGCGCCTTGAGATCGCTCAATTTTTAGAAAATCAAATTCAAGGTATGCAGCTTTATTTACAAAACGTGATTGAAAAAATTAAAATTCATGGACGCGGACAAACCAAACCTTTGGATGGGGTTTTGATAAAAATCGCTTTAGAGCAGTTAAGAGCTAAATTTCCAGATAAGTATGTAGGAATTAAGCAAAATAATGATCAAAGATTTGTTGTAATAAACGACTTTTTCAAAAAAGATGAGTGATACTATAGCGGCTATTGCCACAGCTCATGGTGTGGGTTCGATTTCTATTGTAAGATTAAGCGGTGAAAGGGCTTTAGAATTTGCCTTAAAGCTTAGCCACAAAACCAAACTTACCCCACGCCATGCTACTTTTACAAAACTTTTTAATCAAAATAATGAAATTATCGATGAAGCTATAATGATATATTTTAAAGCCCCTTATAGTTTTACAGGGGAAGATATAGTAGAGTTTCAAACTCATGGAGGATTTAGTGTGAGTGAAGTTTTACTCGAAGAACTTGTGAGTTTAGGAGCAAGACTTGCTTTAGCAGGGGAATTTAGCAAAAGAGCGTGTTTAAATGGCAAAATGACTCCTTTAAAAGCTTTAAATATACAAGATCTCATACTTTCAAAATCTGCACTTGCAGCTAAAATTATAGCACGCAACATGCAAGGAAACTTAGGAGAACTTTTAGAAAAAATTCGCACAGATTTGGTTAAAACTTTAGCTTTTGTAGAAACTAGTATTGATTATGCTGATGATGATTTACCTTCTGATTTATTAGAACAAATTTCTACTATGTGTGAAGAAAATTCTAAAATTTTAAAAGAAATTTATACGCTTTCTCAAAGCAAAAAAGGACTCATAGAAGGTTTTAAAATCGCTATTGTAGGTAAGCCAAATGTAGGCAAATCTTCGCTTTTAAATGCCTTGCTTTCTTATGAAAGAGCTATTGTTTCAGATATAGCAGGCACCACTCGTGATACTATAGAAGAGAGCTTTAAATTAGGAACGCATTTATTACGCATTATAGATACAGCGGGTATTAGGGAAAGTAAAGATGTTATAGAACAAATCGGCGTAGCTTTAAGTAAAAAAAGTTTAGAAGATGCAGATATTATTTTGGCAGTCTTTGATGCTTCAAGAGTGCAAGATAAAGAAGATGAGAAAATTTTTGACTTATTAGCAAATACTGATAAAAAAATCTTTTGGATTTTAAATAAAAGTGATTTAGAAAATGTTTTCAAAAATACTCAAAATAAAAATTTTATCAAGCTTAGTGCTCAAAAAGACATCACTTTATTAAAAGAAGAATTGCAAAATTATTTTAATTCTTTTGATAGCGAAGGTATTATGGTAAGTTCTTTAGATCTTATTAATGCTTGTAAAATTTCAAGTGAAGCGATTTTTAGAGCTAAAGGGCTTTTAGAGGAAAGTTCTTTAGAACTTTTTGCTTTTGAGCTTAATTTAGCGATTAATGAACTTGCAAGATTTACCAAAGATTTTCAAAGAGATGAAATTTTAGACGAAATGTTTGGTAATTTTTGTTTAGGAAAATGAAAGGATAAAAATGGACAAAGAAACCATAAAAGCACATAAAATCAGTGATGAAGAATATGCACAAATTTTAGAAATTTTAGGACGCGAGCCAAATTTATTAGAACTTGGGGTTATTTCTGCGATGTGGAGCGAGCATTGCTCTTATAAATCCAGTAAAAAATATCTTAATGGTTTTCCAACTAAAGCACCTTGGGTGATTCAAGGCCCAGGAGAAAACGCAGGGGTTATTGATATTGGGCAAGGTATGGCAGCAGTTTTTAAGGTAGAAAGTCACAATCATCCTAGCTTTATCGAGCCTTTTGCAGGTGCGGCTACGGGAGTAGGGGGAATTTTGCGTGATGTTTTTACTATGGGTGCAAGAGTGGTTGCAGGGCTAAATTCTTTAAAATTTGGCAATATTCATGATGAAAAATGCGGCAAACATCAAAAATACCTTGTTAAAGGTGTGGTAAATGGAATTTCTCATTATGGAAATTGCATGGGTGTGCCAACTATAGGTGGAGAATGTGCTTTTGATGAGTGTTTTAATGGAAATATCTTAGTTAATGCCTTTGCTTTAGGGGTTTGTAAAAGTGAAGATATCTTTTATGCTAAGGCTGAAGGTGTAGGAAATCCTGTGATTTATGTGGGTTCAAAAACAGGGCGTGATGGACTTGGTGGAGCGGTTATGGCAAGTGATAGCTTCAATGAAGAAAGCAAATCTTTGCGTCCTACAGTGCAAATTGGCGATCCTTTCAGTGAAAAACTTCTTATGGAAGCTTGTTTAGAGCTTTTTAAAACTGATTATATTGTGGGTATTCAAGATATGGGTGCTGCAGGGCTTACTTCAAGTTCTTTTGAAATGGCAGGAAGAAGTGGCAGTGGCATGAAACTTTACTTAGATAAAACTCCTATACGTGAAAGCGGTATGACTCCTTATGAGTTAATGCTTAGCGAGTCTCAAGAAAGAATGCTTATTTGTGCGAAAAAAGGCTATGAAGATAAGGTTATAGAAATTTTCAAAAAATGGGATTTAGATGCTGTGGTTATAGGTGAAGTTACCAATACAGGAAAAATGGAGCTTTTTTGGCATGATGAGCTTGTAGGGCTTATTCCTATCGAGCCTCTAAGTGAAAAAGCGCCGATTTTAAGTCGTCCTATAAGTGAGCCAAAATATTTAAGTGAAATTAAAGATTATAAATTTGAGCTAAAATTAAGCATTCAAGAGCTTTTTATACAAATGCTTCAAAATGAAAATATTAACAACAAAGCTTTTATTTATGATCAATTTGACTCAAGTGTGCAAACCAATACTATAAAAGCTGATGGAAGATTAGGTGCTAGTGTTATT
The DNA here is from genome assembly GCF_001762865.1 of Campylobacter sp. BCW_6468. Lineage (NCBI taxonomy): Bacteria > Pseudomonadati > Campylobacterota > Epsilonproteobacteria > Campylobacterales > Campylobacteraceae > Campylobacter > Campylobacter sp. BCW_6468. Next base: position 16,956 of record NZ_MJXQ01000035.1, on the reverse strand, counting down.
CGTATCAAAGAAAATGGTGCAAGTGTGGCTATGGCTATAGAATGTAACTCACGCTTAAATTATGTAAATCCTAAAATAGGAGCAGCTTTAGCAGTAGCTTCAGCAGGAAGAAAAGTTGCTTGCACGGGGGCTAAGCCTTTGGCAATAAGTGATTGTTTAAATTATGGAAATCCGCAAAATCCTGAAGTGATGTGGCAATTTGCACAAGGTTGCGAAGGCATTAAAGAAGCTTGTAAAGAGTTAAATACCCCAGTAGTAAGCGGCAATGTTTCACTTTATAATGAAACTGAAGGCGTAAGTATTTATCCAAGTCCTACTATAGTAAGCGTAGGGGTTTTAGAAGATGCAAATAAAACCTTAAAAGCTAATTTTGAAAAAGAAAATTTAAGTGTTTATCTTTTGGGTGAAAGTTTAGGGGAATTTGGTGGATCTATGGTAATGAAAATCCAAGATAAAAAAGTATCAGGAAGTCTTAAAGAGCTTGATTATAAAGCTGAAATTGCACTTTGGGATTTGCTTTATAAAGCCAATCAAAATTCTTTACTTGAGTGTGCCAATAGCGTAGGAATAGGGGGTATTGCTATGACTTTGGCAAAAATGTTTGCTATTTCTAGTGTGGGTGTAAATTTAACAAGTGGTTTTGATGATGAAAAAATGATTTTTGATGAGAGTGCAAGTCGTGCTATAGTAGGGCTTAGCAAAGAAAATGAAGAAGCTTTTTTAAATTTAGCCAAAGAATTTGGAGTAAAAGCTTATAAATTAGGTGTGAGTACAAGCCAAAAACATTTTAAACTTGATAACATTGAGTTAAGCAAGGCTGAACTTGACAAGCTTTATTTTGAAAGTTTTAAAGAGCAAATCCAATGACTTTAGTTTTAATTATACTCGTTATTTTGGTGTTTTACTGGTATTATAAAACTTGGGGGAAACAGGATTTTTTAAACTCAGCTACAAGAGGAGCCAAAGGCTTTGCTAAGGGTTTTGCTCGTGGGGTTATGGAAGAAAGAATGGATGAGTTTAAAAGGCGTATGAATTACTATGTTATCGCACTTTTGGCAAAAATTGCAAAAAGTGATGGTAGGGTAAGTGAAAATGAAGCTGAAATGATCAAAGATCTTTTAGATGCAAATGCCAAAGATGAAAAAGAAAGAGCTTTTTTAAAAGCAAGTTTTAATGAACATAAAGAAAATTTAAGTGATGCTTTTTATGTGGCAAAAGATTTTTTAAAAGAAGTGCCTTTGCCTAAAAATGAGCGTTTTAATGTCTTGCGTGTGCTTGTTTTTATGGCTTTAATCGATGCAGATTTTAATGCTAAAAAGCGTGAAATTTTAGAGCAAATCGCTAAAGCCTTTGATATAGCAAAAAGCGAATTAGACGCTTTTATAGCAAGTCTTTCAAATTTAAAAAGTACTAAAAAAGAATTAAGCCTTGATGAAGCTTTTGCTATTTTAGAACTTTCAAATAATGCAGATTTAAATGCAGTAAAAAAACAATACCGCAATTTAGCAAAAAAATATCATCCTGATATTTTAAATGCAAACAATGTTAGTGAAGAAGAGCTTAAAATCGGTGTAGAGAAATTTCAAAAAATCAACGAAGCTTACGAAAAAGTTAAAAAACATTTAGAAAGGTAAAAATGAGAGCATTACTTAGTGTGAGTGATAAAGAAGGCATAGTAGAATTTGGCAAAGAGCTTGAAAATTTAGACTTTGAGATTCTTTCAACAGGCGGGACTTTTAAGCTTTTAAAAGAAAATGGAATAAAAGTTATAGAAGTGAGTGATTTTACAAAGAGTCCTGAGCTTTTTGAAGGGCGTGTGAAGACTTTGCATCCTAAGATTCACGGTGGGATTTTACACAAAAGAAGCGATGAAAATCATATCAAACAAGCAAAAGAAAATGAAATTTTAGGCATTGATCTAGTTTGTGTAAATTTATATCCTTTTAAAAAAACCACTATTATGAGTGATGATTTTGATGAAATTATAGAAAATATCGATATAGGTGGGCCTGCGATGATAAGAAGTGCAGCAAAGAACTATAAAGATGTGATGGTACTTTGCGATCCGCTTGATTATGAAAAAGTGATTGAGACTTTAAAAAAAGGTCAAAATGATGAGAATTTTCGTTTAAATTTGATGATAAAAGCTTATGAGCATACGGCAAATTATGATGCTTATATTGCAAATTATATGAATGAACGCTTTAACGGAGGTTTTGGAGCGAGTAAATTTATAGTAGGGCAAAAAGTATTTGATACAAAATATGGAGAAAATTCACATCAAAAAGGGGCTTTATATGAGTTTGATGCCTTTTTTAGTGCAAATTTCAAAGCCCTTAAAGGCGAAGCAAGTTTTAATAATCTAACCGATATTAACGCAGCTTTAAATTTAGCTAGTAGTTTCGATAAAGCTCCAGCTATTGCTATAGTAAAACATGGAAATCCTTGCGGTTTTGCTATAAAAGAAAATTTAGTACAAAGCTATATACATGCTTTAAAATGCGATAGCGTTAGTGCTTATGGAGGAGTGGTTGCAATCAATGGAACTCTTGATGAGGCTTTAGCAAATAAAATCAATGAAATTTATGTAGAAGTAATCATCGCAGCCAATGTAGATGAAAAAGCTTTAGCCGTGTTTGAAGGTAAAAAACGCATTAAAATTTTCACTCAAGAAAGTCCATTTTTAATCCGCGGTTTTGATAAATATGATTTTAAACATATTGATGGGGGTTTTGTATATCAAAACAGCGATGAAGTGGGCGAAGATGAGCTTAAAAATGCAAAGCTTATGAGTCAAAGAGAGGCAAGTAAGGAAGAATTAAAAGATCTTGAAATCGCTATGAAAATAGCAGCGTTTACCAAATCAAACAATGTTGTTTATGTAAAAAATGGCGCTATGGTGGCTATAGGTATGGGTATGACAAGTAGAATCGATGCAGCAAAGGCAGCAATCGCTAAAGCTAAAGAAATGGGACTTGATTTGCAAGGTTGCGTTTTAGCAAGTGAAGCCTTTTTTCCTTTTAGAGATAGCATAGATGAAGCAAGTAAAGTAGGGGTTAAAGCTATAGTAGAACCAGGCGGAAGTATAAGAGATGATGAAGTGGTAAAGGCGGCTGATGAGTATGGTATGGCGCTTTATTTTACAGGAGTAAGACATTTCTTACATTAAGTTTAATGGAATGTTATGTTTTTTACACATAATTCAATAAAAATTAAATAAATTATGTGTAAAATATTTCCGAAAAATTTTATTTTTAGGAAACTATGATGTTTAAAACTATAGGATTTAAGGTTTCTGCTGCAATTTTTGTGGTGTTGCTTATAAGTTTCATTGTAATGCAAGTGATTTTAAATTTGGATTTTAAAAATACTGCCAATAAAATGAGCAGGGCAAATTTAAATACCGTAAGTACTTCTGTTTTTCAAACAATGAGAATGGCTATGAATTTAGGAGATCCTGAAAAAATTAAAGAAGCCATTGAAGATGTAAAAAGTATAGAGGGTATTAGTGATATTAAAATTTATCCTTCAAAAGATACTATAGATCTTTTTGAGATGAAAGCCCCTCAAATTTCAAATGATAAGCGTATTATAGAACAATTTTCAAATCCTAAAATTCAAGCTTTAGAAGAAAATATAAATGGTGTTGTGTATTTAAGATTGATACGCCCTTTGATTGCAGATGAAAGTTGTGTTACTTGTCATGAAATGCTAATGCAGGAAGTGTGATTGGGGTTATGGATATATCACATTCTTTAGAAGGTGTTTAAAAAGATATAAGCAAAACCGGTCAATCTTATATTATAATATTTACTATTGCTTTGATTTTTACCCTTTGTGGTGGTTCTTTTAATGCTTAAAGTTGTTGTTGGAAAGCCCGTTTTAGAGCTTTTAAATCATGCTAAAGAATTAGCTCAAGGAAGCGGCAATTTTAAAAGCTCGTATTTCAGTTAAAGGTCAAGATGAAATTGCTTTAGCTTGTGGATATATCAATCAATTTATCGAAAAAACTCACAAGACAGTTAGCAGTGCAAGTCATAATTTAAAAAATGTAGAAAAACAAAGCAATCTTTTAAATTCAAATGCTATTTTTTAAGTGATATCAGTTCACAAAGTCATAAGCAAATAGATCAAAGTTTTAAACTTGGTGCAAATGTTGGCAATGAACTTAGAGAACTTGCTAGTTTGTCAAATAAGGCAAATAGTGCCAATGAAAAATCCTTTTTATTATTAGAGCAAATGCTTAAATCTTTGTTTAATGTTGCTAATAAAGTATCAATAGTATCCCAAAATGAAAATGAATTGGCTAAAAAAGTTGAAAACATGGTCAATCAAGCAGGTAATATACAAAAAGCAACTCAAATGATGGATAAGATCGCAGATAAAACAAAATTACCATCCCTAAATGCTCTGGCATAGAAGTAGCTAGGGCTGGTGCATTTGGACTAGGTTTTTCTGTAATTGCTGAGGATGATAGGCAGTTGGCTCAGAACAGTGAAGAATTTTTGGGAAATGTAGCTCAAATTACAAAAGAGCTTTTGCAAAGTATTAATGAGGTTAACGCAGAATTAAAGAAAAATACTCAAAGTATACAAGCTTTAAATGATGACACCGCTTTATTGGTTGATGATACTAATGAGGTTAAATTATGTAACGAAGATGCTAGGGCTTTGGTAACTCAATGTACTGAAAAAATAAAAATTTCCCAAGAGAATATATAAAATTTACTTTCTCGTATGCAAGAAAATGTTGAAGTAAGTGAAAAGAATGAAGAAATTTCTAAAATTCTACTTCAAGTTGTAGATGAGTTAAAAATAGTGTGTCATAATCTCGAAAGCGAACTTAACCAATTTCAAATTTAAAGGAATAAAATGAAAAAAACGCTTCAAATTGCTTTAGCTGCAACTTTTTTTGCAGGTTGTGCTAGTACTTCTGTTACTTCATCTACTTCTAAAGGTAATAATGAACTTGTACAAAATCAGCTTTTCAAAATAGAAAAAATTATAGTTAATGGTAAAACTTTTAATCCAAAAAACGCAGAGGAAAGTCCAAATATTAGTTTTGAAAATAATAAATTTTATGGTTATTCAGGGTGTAATCGTTTTTTTGGTTCTTACCAAACTAAGGTGGATACTTTGCAAATCGAAGGTGATCGCGTAGCTTCAACTCAAATGCTTTGTCATCCAATGGATGTAATGGATTTTGAAAATTCTTTCCTTTCAAATTTCAAAGGAATTTTTAAAATTTCAAATGAAAATGGAAAACTTGTTTTAAGTAATGATGAAATGAAGATCTTTTTTAAATAATACCCTAAAGCCTCGAAATATCGAGGTAATCTTCTTAAATTTGACAAAAGTCTAAAAAATGATACAATTATAATTTTATTATCAAAAAAGGTAGTTAAATGATAAAATCAATTCCTGAATGGAGTGAGCAAGAATACCTCATGCTTTCTTTACCCCATGAAAAAAGCGATTGGAATCCCTATTTAGAGGAAATTTTGCAAAGTTATAAAGAATTTGTAAAAGCAGTGAGTGAATTTCAAAAAGTTTTACTTATAGCTCCTAAACAGAGTGATTTTGAAAATTTTAAAGATATAAAAAATGTAGAGTATTTTAAATGTGATACCAATGATACTTGGATACGTGATTTTGGAGCTATAGATATAATAGAAAATGGTCGTTTAAAGGCTCTTGATTTTACTTTTAATGCTTGGGGAAATAAATTTCAAAGTGAGCTTGATAATGCTGTAAATTCTAAGCTTTTTAAAGAAAAATTTAAAGAGGAACTTAAAAAGGTTGATTTTATTTTAGAAGGAGGAAGTATTGACTTTAATGGAGAGGGTGTGATGCTTACAAGCTCTCATTGTCTTTTAAATGAAAATAGAAATTCTCATCTAAACAAAACCCAAATTGATATAAAATTAAAAGAAATTTTTGGTTTAAAGCAAATTATTTGGCTAGAAAATGGTTTCATAAAAGGTGATGATACAGATCATCATATCGATACCTTAGCAAGATTTATAGATAAAAATACCATAGCACATTGTATTTGTGAAGATGAAGAGGATGAACATTATTTGCCTTTGCAAAAAATGAAAGAAGAGCTTAAAAAAACAGGCTTTGATTTAGTAGAACTTCCTATACCTAATCCTTTATACTATGAAGGAAGAAGATTGGGCGCAACTTATGCGAATTTTGTTTTTATAAATAATGCTTTAATTGTGCCTTTTTATAAGGATAAAAATGATGAAATCATAGCTAAAAGACTTTCTAAAGCTTTACCTAGTCATAAAATTATAGGAGTAGATGCAAGAGTGTTTTTACGACAAAACGGTTCTTTGCATTGTTCTTGTCAAAATCGTTTCAAAGGTTTAAGATGAGTTTGCAAAAAAAAGCAACTCTTGTAGCAAGTTTATGTGCCATTGTTTTAGCCTTGGTTAAATTTATAGTAGGCTTAACAAGTGGTTCTGTTGCAGTACTTTCAAGTGCGATTGATTCTTTAATGGATTTTGCTATTTCTGCTTTTAATTTTTTGGCTCTTAAAAAAAGCTCACAAAAGGCGAATGAAAATTATAATTTTGGTTTTTCTAAAATTGAAGCTTTAATGGGTTTGTTAGAAGGTGTTTTTATAGTTGGCGTGGGGATTTTTATTTTTTATGAGAGTATTTTAAAGATTTATTATAAAGAAGAAATTAAAGATTTAAATTCAAGCATCTATGTGATGATTTTTGCTTTAATTATGACTTTTTTTCTTGTACTTTTTTTAAATTATGTAGCTAAAAAAACCAAAAGTTTGATTATAGAAAGTGATGCTTTGCATTACAAAACAGATTGCTTAACCAATGCTTGTACTTTAGGGGCTTTGGTTTTGATTTATTTTACAAATTTACATATTATTGATGCTATTTTTGGGATAGTGATCAGTCTTTATACGGCATTTTCTGCTTTTAAAATCATTAAAAAAGCTTTAGCTTTTTTAATGGATGAGGCTTTACCTAAGGAACAAGTGGATAAAATTTGTACTTTGATTTCTAATAATCCTGAAATAATTTCCTATCATGAATTAAAGACGCGTAAAACTCCAAGTTGTAATTATTTAAGCGTGCATTTGGTTTTTTGCCCTATAATTTCGCTTTTAAATGCGCATAAAATTTCAGATGAAATAGAAGAAGGTGTGCGTAAGATGTTTGAAAATGAAAAATGGGATATACAAATTCATTTAGATCCTTATGATGATGCAGAACAAGAAAGGCAAAGACAATGAAAATCGCTTTAATACAACAAAAATTTCATTTAAATAAAGAACAAACTATAAAAAAAACTTGCGAATTTATAGAAGAAGCCTCTAAACAAGGAGCTGAGCTTGTTTGCTTAGGAGAACTTCATCAAAGTGAGTATTTTTGTCAAAGTGAAAATGTGGATTTTTTTGACTATGCTAATGATTATGAAAAAGATGTGAAATTTTGGGCAAATATAGCTAGAAAAAATCAAATAGTGCTTATTGCTTCATTGTTTGAAAAACGAAGTGCCGGACTTTATCATAATACTGCAGTGGTTTTTGAAAAAGATGGTTCTATAGCAGGCAAATATCGCAAAATGCACATACCCGATGATCCTTGTTTTTATGAAAAATTTTATTTTACTCCTGGAGATTTGGGTTTTGAACCTATAAATACAAGTTTAGGTAAGCTTGGAGTGCTTATTTGTTGGGATCAGTGGTATCCTGAAGCAGCAAGAATTATGGCTTTAAAAGGAGCTGAGATTCTTATTTATCCCACGGCAATTGGTTGGTTTGATAAGGATAAAGATGAAGAAAAACAAAGACAGCTCAATGCTTGGCTTGGCGTACAAAAAGGACATGCTATAGCTAATGGTTTATATGTAGTAGCTATCAATAGAGTAGGTTTTGAAAAAGATGTAAGCGGGATAGAAGAGGGCATTAGATTTTGGGGAAATTCTTTTGTTTTTGGCCCTCAAGGTGAAGAACTTTGTCTTTTAGATTCTCAAAACGAATGTGTAAAAATCATAGAAATAGATAAAAAAAGAAGTGAAAATGTGCGTCGTTGGTGGCCTTTTTTGCGAGATAGACGCATAGAATATTTTGCAGATTTAACTAAAAGATTTATTGATTAAATCAATAAATCTTATTTGTTTTGTATATTTTCAAGATAGCTTTTTATTTGCTCTTTTTCTTGTTCATTTAAATTTATAAAACTTATTTCTTTAAGTCTTGATAAAAGCAAATTATCTTCTAAAATTTCATTTTTTCCTATTTCTAAAGAAGTGATGACGCTAGAACTTATGAGAAGTCTTTGGGTTGCATCTTTTCTTAAGCCCCATATATTATGTATGGCAATATTATTATCTGTAATTTGTCCTGCATAAAGCATAATATGTCCAGGTAAATAAAGTAAGCTTAAATAAGCTTTTCCAAAGCGGTTTAAAAAATCTTTTTTTTGAGAATTGCTAAGAGTGCTTATATCAAAATGATTAAAAGAATTTTTTTGTGCAGCTGAATTTCTTGGTAGATAAAGTCCAAAAGCTGAAAAGATATCACGAGTTAGTAAAGAACAATCTCTTTCAAAATTATAACCGCCCCAGCCATAAGGCAAATTTAAAACTTGTGAAAGTTGATTTTTTAAATTTTTATCATTGAATTGTAAAGGAAATTTAGATACATCTTTTTTAGAAATTTTATATTTTTTAGAACCTATTTTTCCATAAAAATAGTTTTTATCTTCTTTGTAGTAAGGATAGATAGCACCAATTCTACTTTCAAAGAAAAATTTACCATCCTCGCTATAGATAGCAAATTTTTCTTTTAGTGGTGTGATAAAGTTGAGATTTTCATAGATTTTCGCTCTATCGTTTGAGAAAAATTCCAAATTTTTACTTTCAACAAATCCAAATCCAGCTTCACCTAAAACAAAAGCATAACGCTTATCTTTACTAAAATGTGAAATTAAGACAGGGGATCCAGTATTTAAAATGCCATCGCTTGCATAGTCAAAAGGAATTCCTTCATTTTCAAAAAAAGGACTTTTTAAGATAGCTCTTTGGGTTGGAAGATTTTTAATGATTGTATTTTGGATAATCAAAGCTTTTTGATTAAGTTTGCCAAATTCTTGGATATTTGCGTTATTTATAGTATTTTTAAACCATGAAAGCGGAATAATTTGTTTATTGAAAAAATAATAAGTATTTTTTGAATTTAAATATAAAGGAAAGGACCAAAAAATATTTTGTCCTTTGTAGTTTTTAAATGAATCATGCCAAGGGTTAAAGAAATATTTTTTATATCGTTTTGCATCAAAATTAATATTGTAAGTAAATTGTGGTAAAATGCTTACATTTTGTTCGTATTCAAGTTTTGCATAATGTTTATTTTCATTTTTTTGTTCTAAATTTTCATGATGAAGCGAAGTTAAATTTTTTGTTGAACAAGCTGTTAAAAATAGCACTATAAAAGTAAAATATAAACAAGATTTCATAATCAACCTTTTAGAAAAAATAGTTATAATTAAAGCTAAGGAAATATAATGCTTGATAAACTAGAAAAAATTTTAGCTTATGATAATGTTTTTTTAAGTGGTGGCGCTGGAGTTGGTAAAAGCTTTTTGACAAATGAGCTTATCAAATCTTATAGAAAACAAAAAAAATTAGCCATAGCTCTTGGTTCTAGTGCTCTATCGGCGTTTAATATAGGCGGTGTTACTTTACACAGCTTTTTTTGTTTAGGGTATTGTGATGATATGATGAAATTAAGTGCATTGGATCGCAATCAAAAACAAAAAGAAAAATTAACAAAACTTAAAGAGCTTTTAAAAACGATTGAGCTTATTATTATCGATGAAATTTCCATGGTTAGCGCAAATGTTTTTGAAATGATAGGCTTTAGACTTAAAAATTCTCAATTTAATGGAAAAATTTTAGTTGTTGGAGATTTTTTTCAACTGCCTCCAGTAATTAAAGAAAAAAAAGAAACTTTATTTAACCATTCTTATTATGCTTTTTCTTCATTTTTTTGGCAAGATTTAAATTTTAAGAATATTAAACTTTCTCAACCTAAAAGAACGCAAAATATGGAATTTTATAACCATTTATCTTTGATTAGACAAGGTTTTTTAGATGAAAAAATTTTAAGCTTTTTTGAATCTTTGCGAATTGATTATAAAGAATTAGAAAATTTAGAAGATGATTATACTTTACTTTGTGGTATCAATAAAAAAGTAAACAATATCAATCAAGAAAAATTAAGCAAACTTGAGACCCCGCTTGTATGCTTTAAGGCTCAGGTTAAAAAAGAAGATAAGAGAATAAAAGATGAAGAGCTTGATTCTTGGATTAGAAGCTTAAATATATTGGAAGAATTAAATATTAAAATAGGCGCTCGTATTATTTTTTGCGTAAATAATTGGGATAAGAATTATTATAATGGAGAGCAAGGCATTATAGAAGATATTCTTTATGAAGAGGAGAAAATTTATATTAGCATTATTAAAAATAATGGGATGAAAATTTTACTTGAACCTTATACTTTTTTCATGGAAGAACTTGAGCAATCAGGTAAAGATTTTGTTGTTAATATTCTCGCAAGTGTTACACAGTTTCCTATTAAATTAGCTTATGCTATTACTATACACAAATCACAAGGTATGAGTATTGAAAAATTAGTGTGTGATATTGATCATATTTTTGAAAATGGACAGCTTTATGTCGCTCTTTCTCGCGCTACAAACCCAAATACTTTAAAAATTTATTCTACAAAAAAGATAAATTTTGGATTTTATTTTGCTAATATTTTAAAAATAGATTCTAATGTGATTGAATTTTATAAAAAACATAATTTTTTAGATCTCGAAATACAAGAACAAATCATTTAAAGGCATTAAATGAAAAAAATATTTTTAAGTGTTTTTTTGGTTTTGAGTTTAAATGCTCAAAATCTTGAAATAGATAAAATAAGAACAGATTTGTATTCTAAAAGTGGAGCAAATGTTCTTAAAAAAGTTGAAATTTCTTTGGAATTTGATGGGAATAATTTAAAAGAAAATGAAAATAAGTTAATTGATGCTGTAAATACAGTAATTTCAGGGTTTTTTTACGAAGATATTTTTACAGAAATTGGAAAAAATAATTTTAAAAAAACTTTAGAAAAATTTTTAGATAAGAAATATAAGATTAAACTAGATGATATATATATCATATCTTTAAGTGGAGTGGAAAAATTTGATTTAGAGGAGTTTAAACGTTTTTTAGAAAGCACTGAGGCTAAAGAGAAAGGTATGGGTAGTGAGGTAAAAAAAGCACTTGAAAACTTAGAAGTTCCTAAAACTCAAGTTCCTAGTGTTGAAAAGATCCCAGCTCCTAGTGTCCCAAATTTAGAAGCCAAACAAGTTGAACAGCTTTTCAAAGATTCAGATGAAGAAAATAAAAATAACAATGGAGAAATCAATATAGATAATTTAAATACACCTAAAATGACTCCAGATATAGAAGAAAAAATTAAAAGAGATTTAATCGCCAATCCTCCACAAATATTCAAAGAAAATAATGCAAGCAAGCCTTATCATTTGCCACAAACAGGCTATGATATAAAGCTTGATGAAAATTCAACGCAAAATTAGCGAACTATATCATAATTTTGCGGAATTTTTGCCTTAAAAACATCGGAATTAATTTTTGGATTTTTAATTTGATTGTTTAGATTGATTATAACATCATTTTCAAATTCATCTTTATAGGATATGCTTTGAATTTGCTCTTGATTGAGTTTAATTGTATAGTTTATATTATCATATTTTGCTACAAGTTTATCTTTGTCTATAAGACTTGCTTTTTTGAAAATTTCATTAAGATTTGGAATGTTATCAAGATGAGAGAAAATGACTTGTTCTAGATCGTGCTCTACTATGGTTACTTGATTTTTGTTGATATAAATCTCTTTTTTACTAGGAGTATCATAACTCCAATATGCTTGATCTTTACTCAGTATAAAATGCCCAGAATAAGAAAGTGTAGAGTTTTTGGATTTCACTATTTGGGTAAAATTGCTTGAAAAGGTATTAAAATTAAGATCAAGGGCAAAAAGTTGTCCTATAAAAATAAAAAATATCAAGAATGTTTTTTTCATTTATTTTCCTTAAAAAAATATATTTTTTATGTCATTCTAGCTAATTTTAATTAAATAATCGTTATAATGATAGTTTGAAAAATTTATAAAGGTTTAGAAATGTTTTTAAATGCTTTAAAAGCCGTGTTTGGCACAAAAAATGATCGTGAAGTTAAGAAATATTTCAAGCGTGTAGCACAAATCAATGCTTTAGAAGGCAACTATCAAAATTTAAGCGATGATGAATTAAAAGCTGAATTTGCAAAATTTAAAGAGCAAATTTTAAGCGGAGAAAAAAACGAAAATGATGTTTTAAATGATGTTTTTGCTATAGTCAGAGAGACAGGTAAGAGAACTTTAAATATGCGTCATTTTGATGTGCAGTTAATCGGTGGTATGGTTTTGCACGATGGAAAAATCGCAGAAATGAAAACAGGAGAAGGTAAAACTCTTGTAGCGACCTTACCTGTTGTTTTAAATGCCATGAGTGGCAAAGGCGTACATGTCGTTACAGTAAATGATTATCTAGCCAAAAGAGATGCTGAGCAAATGAGTGCGATTTATAATTTTTTAGGTTTTAGTGTTGGCGTGGTGCTTTCTTCTCAAAATAGTGATATAGAACACAAGCAAGCTTATGATTGTGATATTACTTATGGAACCAATAATGAGTTTGGTTTTGATTATTTGCGTGATAATATGAAATTTTCAAAAGCTGAAAAAGTTCAAAGAGAGCATAATTTTGTTATCGTAGATGAAGTAGATAGTATTTTAATTGATGAGGCAAGAACTCCGCTTATCATCAGCGGTCCTACAAATCGTACTTTAGATGGTTATATTAAAGCCAATGAAGTAGCTAAACAAATGCAAAAAGGTGAAGCAGTTTTACCCCCTGCAAAACCTGAGGGTGATTTTGTAGTAGATGAGAAAAATCGTAATATTTTAATTACAGAAGCAGGTATTGCTAAGGCTGAAAAACTTTTTGGCGTAGAAAATTTATACAGTCTTGATAATGCTATCTTAGCTCATCAGCTTGATCAAGCCTTAAAAGCACATAATCTTTTTGAAAAAGATGTGCATTATGTTTTAAGAAATAATGAAGTTATCATTGTTGATGAATTTACAGGGCGTTTAAGCGAAGGACGTCGTTTTAGCGAAGGATTGCATCAAGCTTTAGAAGCTAAAGAAAATGTAAAAATTCAAGAAGAAAGCCAAACTCTAGCAGATATTACTTTTCAAAATTATTTTAGAATGTACAATAAACTTGCAGGTATGACAGGAACTGCACAAACAGAAGCGACTGAATTTTCTCAAATTTATAGTTTAGATGTTATTTCTATACCGACAAATATTCCTATTAAAAGACAAGATAAAGATGATCTTATCTATAAAACTCAAAATGAAAAATTCAAAGCTGTAATTGAAGAGATTAAAAAAGCCAATGCTAAAGGTCAGCCTGTACTTGTAGGAACCGCAAGTATAGAGCGCAGTGAAGTTTTTCACAATATGCTTGTAAAAGAGAAAATCCCTCATCATGTTTTAAATGCTAAAAATCACGAGCAAGAAGCTTTGATTATCCAAGATGCAGGTAAAAAAGGTGCTGTAACTATCGCTACAAATATGGCAGGTCGTGGTGTGGATATAAAAATCGATGATGAGATTAGGGCTTTGGGTGGGCTTTATATCATCGGTACAGAAAGACATGAAAGCCGCCGTATTGATAATCAACTTCGTGGTCGTGCAGGAAGGCAGGGTGATCCTGGAATAAGTCGTTTTTATCTAAGTTTAGAAGATAATCTTTTAAGAATTTTTGGTGGGGATCGTATTAAAAGTATTATGGATCGCTTGGGCATAGAAGAGGGCGAAAGCATAGAATCAAGAATCGTTACAAGAGCGGTTGAAAATGCGCAAAAAAAAGTTGAAAGCTTGCATTTTGAAAGCAGAAAGCATTTGTTAGAATACGATGATGTAGCAAATGAACAAAGAAAAACTATTTATCGTTATCGTAATGAGCTTTTAGATGAAAACTATGATATTAGAGCTAAAATTTCTCAAAATATCGCTGAATATAGCGCAAATGTAATGAATGATTATATGCTTGACGAAAGCGGTTCTAATGTAAATTTTGAAAATTTGAAAGCAAAAATTTTGTATGAATGTTCAACTCAGATTAGTGAAAAAGATTTTGAGAATTTAAGCGTCATTGAAATGCAAGACAAGCTAAGTCAAATTCTTGAAAATTCTTATAATGAAAAGATGTTAAGACTTGAGATTAAAGAATTGCGTAATATAGAGCGTATTTTATATTTGCAAGTTTTGGATAATGCTTGGAGAGAGCATTTGTATCAAATGGATATTTTAAAAACAGGAATAGGACTTCGTGGATACAATCAAAAAGATCCTCTTGTGGAATATAAGAAAGAAAGTTATAATCTTTTCTTGGAGTTGGTCAATCGTATTAAATTTGATAGTATTAAACTACTTTTTAGCGTGCAATTTAATCAAGAAGAGGCGCAAAATTTAGAAAATAAAGCCAATGAAGAAAATGAAAAGCTACTTCAAAGCTCAGTAGAAATGGGCGCAAGCGAAGATAATCTTGGCGAAGCTGAATTTAAAAAAGTTCCACGCAATGCTCCTTGTCCTTGCGGAAGTGGAAAAAAATTTAAAGAATGCCATGGAAAAAGTGGTCCTAAGCAAGGAATTTTAGCTTGAATAAAAGCGTTTTAAAATATTTACTTTTTAAGTATTTAAGATTTGATAAAGAGCAACCCTTTATCAATCTTTCTATGCTTTTGGCCTTTTTAGGAGTTTGTGTAGGACTTTGCGTTTTGCTTGTAGCTATGGCAATTATGAATGGTTTTGATAAAGAATTTGAAAAACGCTTTTTTGTGATGAATTATCCTATTACTATTTTGCCTAAATTCTATGCTCCTGTAAATGATGAATTTATAGATGAGTTAAGAAAAACATTTCCAAATTTGTTATTTAGCCCTTATTTAAGCACTCAAGTTGTTGTAAAGGGAGATAATCGTTTTGAAGGTGGTGTGCTTTTTGGCGTTAATTTTAATGATGAAAAAAAAATAAACGAAGTGGTTGCTAAAGCTTTAAAGGATGAGAATTTAAGTGGTTTTGATATACTTGTAGGATCAGCACTTACTGATGAATTTGGTTTGCATAAAAATGACAAACTTTCACTTATTTTTTCAAATCTTAATCCTAGTGGATTTTCTTTAGTACCGCAAACTAAACGTTTTGATGTTAAAGCGCGTTTTACTTCAGGGCTTGCATTTTATGATAAAGCTTATATGTACACAGATGTTGATGCATTGAAAAAAGTACTTGGAATACCTAAAAATCCAAATTATGATGGAATTCATGTATATAGCGATAATGCTTTTAAGGATGTTGAAAAAATTAAATCTTATTTAAAAGATGATTATGCTGTGGTGGGTTGGTGGGAGCAAAATAAAAATTTTTTTTCAGCCTTAGAACTTGAAAAAAGAGCGCTTTTTATAGTGTTGATGCTTATTATTTTGGTTGCAAGTTTAAATATAGTAAGTTCTTTATTGATGATAGTAATGAATCGTCGCAGTGAAATAGCACTTTTACTTGCTCTAGGTGCAAGCAAAAATGAGGTAAAAAAGAGTTTTTTTGCCTTAGGTATGCTTATTGGTGGTGGTGGTATGATAGTGGGTGTGGTACTTGCATTTTTTGCTTTATGGCTTTTGGGAAATTTTGATATTGTAACTTTACCTGTTGATGTTTATGGAACCAGTAAATTACCACTTGATTTGTCTTTAATGGATTTTTCTTTAACCATTGTGGGTGCTTTAATAATCATAGCTTTATCATCTTTTTATCCTGCAAAAAAAGCAACTCAAATTAATATTTTAGATACTTTAAGAAATGAATAAATTGTAATTTTGGAGATTTTTATTGTCTTTGTTTACTCAAAAAAATAAGAATTTTAAACCTTTAAAACCTCTATCAAAGTCAAAAATAATCACTAATTTAATTCTTTTGATTTTATTTTTAATATTGTTTTGTTATTGTAGTTTTAGTATAAGTGCTTATCATTTTGATTTTAGCGCAATTGCAACCTATAAAGAAAAATTTCTTCAAGGTTTTTTAAATACTTTAATAATCAGTTTTTTTTCTTTATTGTTGAGTATAATTTTGGGTGGAGTTTTTTGTGCTTTTTCTTTAAGTTCGATTGTTTTTTTAAGATTTTTATCTACATTTTACATAGAGCTTGTCAGAGGAACCCCTTTACTAGTGCAGGTATTATTGATATATTATATCATTGCAAATAATTTAGGACTTGATAATCGATATGTGGCTGGAGTTATTATTTTATCATGTTTTTCTGCTGCTTACTTAGCTGAAATATTTAGAGCTGGAATTTTAAGTATTTCTATATCTCAGCTTGAGAGCGCTAGGGCTTTAGGGTTAAAAGAGATGCAGGTTTTTGCGTATGTAATTTTTCCCCAAGCTTTAAAAAATATTTTAGCACCGCTGAGTGGACAATTTGCAAATTTAATTAAAGATAGTTCCTTATTAAGCGTTATTGCTGTAAATGAATTAACCCAAAGTGCGCAAGAGATAAATTCTTATACTTTTGCTACTCTTGAAGCTTATGTAATTTTGGCTATTACATATCTTGTTTTGACTTTACCTATAAGTATATTTTCTCGTTATTTGGAGAGAAAATGCCAAAAATGATTTAAAAAAGCTTGACAAATAGAGCTAATTTTGGCATAATCACATTTTTATTTCAGAAAATGTCTCGTTAGCTCAGCCGGTAGAGCATCTCCCTTTTAAGGAGGGGGCCGTTGGTTCGAATCC
>NZ_MJXQ01000034.1:1203-1527 GCF_001762865.1 Campylobacter sp. BCW_6468 | reverse complement strand
TGATTATGTTTGTATGCTAGAAAGAACTGAAATTACTGCTGAGTTTTTTAACAATGATTTTGGTGAATTTGATAAGGATGTTATATTTATTTGTGCTGGTGTTGTTCATCCAAAGGCGATTGAGTATTTAAAGGGTAGAAATTTAGTCATAACTCAAAAAGTTCTTGCTTTTCCATATTATATAAATCTTAAAGATTTTTCTTATGCTGCTGTAGGACTTAGTGTTGCACATACATTATCTTATCTAGCAACTTATCTAAGTCATAAAAACATCATTTTTATAGGACAGGATTTAGCTTATGCTGAAAATGGCAATTCTCATCC
>NZ_MJXQ01000034.1:925-1153 GCF_001762865.1 Campylobacter sp. BCW_6468 | reverse complement strand
TCATCCTGATGATTATCAAAATTCAGCTAATTATGAAAGTCAAATGTATGAACATATTTTAACTACAGCTTATGGAGGAAATGGAAAAGTTGAAACTCATAGTATATGGCTTTTATTTAAAAATTGGTTTGAAAATGAAATGATTCCAAATACTAGAAAAATGGGTATCACCACCTACAACTGTACCGAAGGTGGAGCAAGGATAGAAGGAACCATAGAAAAACCTTT
>NZ_MJXQ01000034.1:0-875 GCF_001762865.1 Campylobacter sp. BCW_6468 | reverse complement strand
TTTTTTAACAATGATTTTGGGGAATTTGATAAGGATATTATGTTTATTGTTAAATCTGTTACACATCCTCACACTATCAAATATCTTCAAAAAAATAATAGAGCTTTTATACTTGTATCCACTTATGCAAGTTTTATACAATATTTAAAATTAGATTATTTTGGATATTTTAACATGGGCAAAAGTGTAGCAAATATGAGCTACCTACTTACAGAATATTTAAACTATAAAAACATTATTCTCATAGGACAGGATTTAGCTTATGCAAAAGATGGATTTTCCCATACTAAAGATTATAAAAATCTTGATAAACATGAAGGACATTTTCAAAGAGATAAGGGTAAATTTCAATGTTTAGCTTATGGAGGTAACGGAAAAGTTGAAAGCTCTGAAATTTGGACTACGTTTCGACTAATTTTTGAAAATGATATTAATTATTTTCAAAAATTATTTAATATCACCACCTACAACTGTACCGAAGGTGGAGCAAGGATAGAAGGAACCATAGAAAAACCTTTTTTATGGGCTTGTGAGAATTTACTTGATAAAGATTTAAATAAACCTTTTGAAAAATTAGAACCTTTAAGTTTAAATAAACAAAATGAGTTTTTACTTAAGGCTTATTATAAAGTTTGTAAAAGTATTAAACATTGTAGAGATTTTAGTAAAATACTCAGCAATGATTTTGAAAAAATACAAAGTATATATTTGAGTTTAAATGAAAAAGAAGAGGATATCAATTTAGCTATTAAAAAAATAGATGAATTTAAAAATAAACTTGAAGATATAAAACAAATGCAAGATTTATATGAAATTTTACAACCTCTGCGTACTCAATTTGAACTTAATCTTGCTAGAATTTATGTCTTAAATCC
>NZ_MJXQ01000033.1:0-118807 GCF_001762865.1 Campylobacter sp. BCW_6468 | reverse complement strand
AATATATAAAAATCCCCTTTAACAACTTCACAATCATTCTTTTTAGCAATTTCATAAAGTCTTTCATACATATTTGTTTTAATATAATCATCACTTTCAACTATACCAAGATATTCTCCCTTTGCCTCTTTTATACCAAGATTCATTTGATAACCATAACTTTTCTTATCTGATATTATTACCCTAAGCCTCTTATCTTTTTTTTCATAGTTTTTTAAAACTTCTAAAGTTCCATCAGTTGAATTTGCATCAATACAAAGTATCTCAATATCTTTTAAAGTTTGATTTAATATACTATCAATACATTCTCTTATATATGATATAGAATTTAATGAAGGTACAACAATAGAAACTTTTGGAGTATTATAATTCATCATTTCATCCTTGCTTATTTTTTAACTCATTTTTACAAAATAATAATGCCGATCTTACAACATCTTGCATATCATAATATCTATATTCTCCCAATCTTCCCCCAAAATATACATTACTCTCGTGTTTTGCTAATTGCTTATACTTTTCATACAAAGCTTGATTTTTTTCATCATTTATTGGATAATAAGGCTCAATACCCTTAATCCATTCTAAAGGATATTCTTCGCTTATAACTGTTGTATCTGTATTTCCAAATTCAAAATGCTTATGCTCTATAATTCTAGTATAAGGTATTTCCTTGTCAGTATAATTGACAACTGCCACTCCTTGAAAATTGTCTAAATTTAATATTTTATGCTCAAATTTTAAACTTCTATATTCCAAAGCTCCATATCGATAATCATAATAAGCATCAATACAACCAGTAAAAACTATTTTTTTAGCTTTATTTTTAAATTTATCTTTATATTTTAAAAAATCAGTATTTAAAATAACTTTACTTTTTTTTAGCATTTTATCAAAAATTGCCGTATAGCCGCCTTTAGGGATACCTTGATAGGGATCATTAAAATAATTATTGTCATAAATATATCGAACAGGCAATCTTCTTATAATAGAAGCAGGCAAATCCTTACAAGATCTACCCCACTGTTTTTCTGTATAACCCTTAATAAGTTTTTCATATACATCTGTACCAACTAAAGATATAGCTTGTTCTTCCAAATTTTTTGGAGGATGTTGAATTATTTGTTTTTGCATTTCAATTATTTTTCTAGCTTCATTTGGAGTTTTAATTCCCCATAATTTACTAAAAGTATTCATATTAAAAGGCAAATTATAAATTTCATCTTTATAGATTGCAATAGGAGAATTGATAAAATGATTAAATTCACAAAATTGATTCATATAATCCCATATATTCTGATCTGAAGTTCTAAAAATATGAGCACCATATTTATGCACATTGATATTTTTAATATTTTCGGTATAACAATTACCTCCAATATGTTCCCTTTGCTCCACAACTAAACAAGTATAACCTTTTTCAGTTGCTTCGTAAGCAAAAATACTACCAAACAATCCAGAACCAACAATTAAATAATCATACATGAATCACATTCCTCACAAAACCTAATTATAAAAAAAATTACCTGAAAAATAAATATCTTATATATTTTTTAATAATATTTATTTTAAAAATTTTAAAATAAATAAAAGCTCCATAAAAATTTGTTAAATGGACATAGCGATAATTTTTATACTGTTTTAATATTTTTTTTATTTGAATTTTGATACAACAAGGATCTCTTTTTAGTAAAAATATCCTTAAACATCTTTCACAAATAAATTTAAAAAATGCTTTTTCTAATAAATATGCGTTATATCTATTCTCCATTAATATTTTATCATTAAAACAATTTTTTAAAACATAAAACATACTCATTGAAGAATAATATTCTTTAGCTTCTTTAATATTTATATTAAAACTATCATAAATACTTTGCATATATCTTGGAATATGAATTTGTAGTTCACTATCACTTAAATTAATTGTACTATTAGATCTTATTCTATAAGTATGCATCGATGATGGAAAAATATAAATATATTTACATTTGGCAAATAATAACATGCCGAAGTGATGATCTTGATGAATAATATAATCAATAAATTTAAGCTTAATGTTTTTTAAATAAATAAAATCAATCATACCCGACCAAGTGAAATAAAAATTATAAATTTTCTTG
Organism: Campylobacter sp. BCW_6468; assembly: GCF_001762865.1. Lineage (NCBI taxonomy): Bacteria > Pseudomonadati > Campylobacterota > Epsilonproteobacteria > Campylobacterales > Campylobacteraceae > Campylobacter > Campylobacter sp. BCW_6468. The sequence goes on along the minus strand of NZ_MJXQ01000033.1, from coordinate 116,684 downwards.
TTTATACTATACTCCAACCAAACTTTAGACTTTATAACCCCCTCATGTAAATCATATAATTTTAACAAACTACTCCATTGTTTCTTAAATCCTTCTTCAAATATACTACAACTGTCAAACCAAACCACCTCAACCCCATCCATTCTAGGAACACATTCTTCTATGCAATTTAATTCCCAATAATCATCAGAATCTAAAAAGATAATATAATCAATATCAGGGGCTTTAAAATTTAAAAGCTCATCTTTGTTTTTAAAGAAATTTGAACTTTTATATATTTTATAAATATTATAAGGATTATCTTCATTGTCTAGTTTAAATTCTACTAAAGAGTTTTCTTTTAATTCTTGGGTAATGTTTTTAAAATCATATTCTTTACTAAAGAATTCTATGCCAACATTTCTTGCTGTACTTTGCCCCCCATTTTCCTTATCAAAAAGTATAAATCTTTCATCTTTTAAAGTATATTCTTTGGCTATATTAAGCGAGTTTTCATCTGTACTACCATCATTTACAAGTACAACTTGTAAATTTTTATAAGTTTGATTGACAACACTATCTAAACATTCTCTTAAATATTTTTCTACATTATAGATTGGGATAACTACACCTACAGTTTTCACAGTAATTTCCTAAATATCGGTATAAAATACATCTGCTGAAAAAACTTTATCTTTAATCTCTTTAAGCTTATCATCAAAACGATTGGCTATGATCAAATCAACTTTAGCTCCAAAAACATTAAAATCATTCTCTACTTTAATATTTAAAAATTTTTTCTCCTTAACCAAAGGTTCGTATATTATTAATTCAATATTACTATTATATTCTTGTAAATATTTTATAATATCTATAATCACAGAATTTCTAAAATTATCAGAATTTTGCTTCATAATTAATCTATAAATACCTAAAATGTTTGGTTTTTTTTCTAAAATAAGCTGGGTTATAAATTTTTTTCTTATCTCATTAGTTTCAACTATAGCTTTAATTAAACTATTAGGAATATTATAAAAATTTGCAAGCAACTGTTTTGTATCTTTAGGTAAACAATATCCACCATATCCAAAACTGGGGTTATTGTAATATTTTCCAATTCTATCATCAGCACTAATACCCTTAATTATATCCGCTGAATTTAAATTATGTTTTCTTGCATACGAATCAACTTCATTAAAAAATCCCACTCTCATTGCTAAGTAAGTATTAGAAAAAAGCTTAACGCTTTCTGCCTCATCCGAATCCATATAAAAAATATCAACATTTTTTTTCTCTATATTTTTTAAAAACAAATCTCCAATAGTTTTACCCAAAACACTTTTATCACCAATAATAATTCTACTGGGATATAGACTATCATATAAAGCACTTCCCTCCCGTAAAAATTCTGGAGAAAAAACAATATTAGACATATTAAATTTTTGTTTTATGGTTTTTGTATATCCTATAGGCACAGTGCTTTTAATAATAACATTGATCTTAGAATTTATATTTTTTATATCTTTTAAAACATTCTCTATACTTCTTGTATCAAAAAAATTAAGCTGTTCATCATAATCAGTTGGAGTAGCAATAACTGCAAAATCTGCATTAAAATAAGCCTCTTTGATATTTGAAGTAGCATGTAATTTACTTATATTTTGCACAAAGAACTTTTCAATTAATTTATCTTTAATAGGAGACTTATGATTATTAATACTTTGGATTTTATTTTCATCAATATCTAACAATACAACCTCATTTTCATTATTTTTTGAAAAGAGTATAGCATTTGCAAGCCCAACATAACCAATTCCAACAATGACTATTTTCATATTTTACCTTTCATTATTTTATAATTAAAATCCTCAAAAAATCCCTTAGGATTAAAAAACAATTTTCTTGCCAAGCGATAAAATTTAGTATGTGAAATCATAGCACCAAGATACTCTAAACCTAAAATTTTCATCAAAAATGAAAAAGGTCTTATACCCTTAAGCTCATGCAAATAAGGTTTATAAACAAAAGATCTTAAAGGATAAAAGCTTTTATCATGTTTTTGTGCCATCAGCATTTTTTCTTTATCAATGATGATTTGATAAAAAATCCCATCATGCTCAAAACTATAAAGCTCGTTAATCAAATAATAAAGCATTTTATACAAATCATACTTATCATCATTGTTTTGGCTTAAAAAATCCAAGATAACTTTTTTTTCATCCTCCTTTAAAGTTAAGAAATATTCTTTCACTTGATAAAGTTTTTGCTCGCTTAAATTTAAATCTTGTTTATAACCTAAATCTAATTTTTTTGCAAAAAACCAAGAATGAGGTAAAATTCCTTTTTGAAAATAAAAAATATCACAATAATCTATACCATTAAATTGTAGTTTTATACTTGCATCCAAAAATATTTTAGTGATTTTTTCTTGTTGTAAAAAATCCAACAAAAGTTCATATTTTAACTCTTTAGCTATAAAAAAATCACTTATATTTTTATAGATAATTTCTCCCACATAAACACTAATATCCTTAAAATCATAATTTTGATCTTTAAAAAGCATTAAAACTTTTTCACCTTTGGCTTTAAAAACTTGCAAAGGCTTTAAATCGTGTTTTTTGATGTTTTTTAAATGCTTATAAAAAAGCTGATGGTTCTTATCTTTATTTTGCATATAAGCGTTTTGATTGGGTTCTATATGATAAAAATGATATATATAAATTCCATAAAAACAAGCCTCATAACCAAGCAATGAAAACCAAGATCTAAAACCTTTAAAGTTAAAAAAATTCCAATTTCTAGCATCATAACTTAAATTAGTAGGCATTTTTTCAAAACTCACACAAGCTTTTAAAATTCTAGCAAAAAGATCAAAATCTTCATAACCATGTCCGATAAAATTTTCATCATTTCCGCCCAATCTTAAAAACTGATGTTTATTTATCACAATACTTGAAGTAGAACTTGGGGCAAAAAATTTTACCCAAGTATTTTTTGCTGTAAATAAATCCTCTTGTATCAAAATATCCCAAAATTTATCATCGTATTGCTTTAATTTTTCATTAGCTTCTTTATTAAGATACACTACGGGTAAAACTATCAAAGCATTGATATTTTGAGAAATATTTTTAATTTGAATTAGTTTTAAAATTTTTTCAAAATTATCCAAAGAAATATAACAATCCACATCCAAAAACAAAAGAACATTTGAATGCGCATAACTTGCTCCTAAATTCCTACATCTTCCTTGAGAAAAAGCTTTTTGATCCATATCTTTAAGATAAATATGATGGTTTGCTTGGATAAAATTTTTAAGCTCGTGATCTTTAGATGAATATCCTTCAACGAAAATAAATTCTATATTCTCATCGCTTTGAAAAAATTTAGCTTTTTGAAGAACTCTTTCTTCTATATAAGGACGTTCTTTACTTAATCCAAAAGGAATAATAACAGATAAAAGAGGCATTAAACATTTCCTATGGCATAAAGCTGGATAATACCTACAACTTTTTCTTCTTTTCCTACTATAATTTCTTTGATTTTATGTTTTAACATGATCCCTTCTGCTTCACTTGCCATAGCATCAGCATCGACTACTTTAGGATTTATACTCATGATTTCTTTGGCCTTAAAATCAAACCTTGGTTTATCGCTTGCTTTTAAAGCACGACGCAAATCCCCGTCAGTGATAATACCCACTAATTTTTCATTTTCAAGCACCACACAAAGTCCTAGTTTTCCACTAGTCATCACATCAACAAGATCGTTAAATTCGGTATCAGGATGCACTATAGGAAGGTTACTTGAAACCATAAGATCTTTTACCTTGGTTAAAAGCTTACGTCCCAAACTTCCCCCTGGATGAAAAAGGGCAAAATCATCAGGCTTGAAATTTCTTACCTTCATCAAAGCAGCCGCTAAAGCATCCCCCATAACTAAAGTTGCTGTTGTCGAAGACATAGGAGCAAGCTGCAAAGGACAAGCTTCCTTTTCCACGGCTATATTTAAAAATATATCGCCTTGCTTTACAAGGGTAGAATTTTTTTTACCACACATTACTATAAGTGGAATTTCACGCTTTTTTATAGCAGGAATGATTTTTAAAATTTCTTCAGTTTCTCCTGAATTTGAAATAGCAATTAAAACATCTTCGGAAGTTAACATTCCAAGATCTCCATGCAAAGCCTCTCCTGGATGGATAAAAAAGCTTGGTGTTCCTGTGCTTGCTAAAGTAGCTGCTATCTTAGCGCCTATATGACCTGATTTACCCATACCACTAACTATGCAACGCCCTTTGGTATTTAACATCAAATTTACAGCTTGATTAAAATTTTCATCTAAATTTGTAGCCAAATCCAAAATAGCTTGCGCTTCTTTTTCAAAAACTTCTTTGGCTATTTCAAGAGTATTCATTATTTAAACCTTAAAGATTAAGCACAACATTGGTTGCGATAGCAATTTGATAAAGAATTTGAGTCAACATTGAAAAAATTTGTAAATTCTCACTATCCACTTTTGGCAATACCAACACAGAATCGCCTCGTTTCATATCTATACCACTATGATATTTTTCAGCTTTTCCATTGCTTCGTATCACCAAAACTTTTGAAGTATCCGCTCTTTCTCCATAACCTCCTGCAAGATTGATATAATATCTTAAATCTTTGCCCTTATCATACACAAAAGCTCCAGGTAAAGAAACCTCACCTTGAACTATGATGAGATTATTCTTACTTGGTACATTAATAGTATCACCATCTTCTAAAATAACCGAATTATAAGACTTTGGATTATCAATGACAATTTGACCCTTAGGCTCTACTTGCTTAGCTCTTTGGATAAATTCTAAAATCGTTTTTGCTTGTTGAGCTCTTATAGCTGCACCTTGAGCTGTAACAGAACCACTAGTTAAAGCTAGAGTTTCAAGCTCTTTAAGCTGAGCATTGATAAGTTCTTTTTGAGTTCTAGCTACACTTTTTCTAAACACTTGTAAAGCTTGCATGTTTGATTGTGGATTAGCTTTAATTAATTTAGAAATATCTTCTAAAGTCGTTCCTTTACCCACAACTAAAGTTTTTAAACCATTATGCTCGCCATTTACACTTATAGTTATATTTTCAGAAACATACTCAGGGTGAAATTCTACCTCATCTCCCGTTCTAAGTAAAACTTTTGAAAATTGCATTTTATTATAAGCACTGACATCAAGTTTATGATCTTCACCATAACTTTTTACGATAGCATTAGTTACGATAGGTTTAGCACCTGATACTCTAGCTAAGTCAGCTAAAGTTTTAATATCATTTGAAAGTTCAAAACGAAAAGGTCTTTGCACATCACCGTTAACAAAAGCGTAATTTTGAACATTTCCTACTAAAATAACATCTCCACTTCTAAAAGGAAAAAGATCCATTTGCCCCTTTAGTAAAAAATCATATAAATCAATATTTTTTATCACGCTGTTATTACGCAAAATTTGAATATCTCTAAAACTTCCATATTCTAAATTTATACCCCCTGCTTTATCAAGATACTGGATCACTGAATCCGAACTAAGTCCTTGATAAAGTCCTGGAGCATTAACGTTTCCTGTTACAAAAACACTGACATTTTGATAAGCATTCATATCTGCATAAACAAAAACATTGCTTTTATAGATTTTATTAACACGTGCTTTTATAACACTTACAAGGGCGCTATTTTTCACACCTAGTAAATTTACAGCTCCTACTTTAGGGATAAAAATATTTCCTTGAGAATCCACCACTAAAACTTGCGAAAACTCAACAGCTCCCCAAATTTTAAGACTGATTTGATCACCAACTGCAATCTTATAATCTGGGTTATAAACTCTTTGATTGTAATTTTTAAAATTTCCATTAAAAAGATGAGCGCCAAATACTAAAATTTGATGAATTTTTGTAAGATTATTTTCTTTATTTGCTATATCATAATTTGAGCTTAAATTTTGATCTATGCTAGTTGTAGCAGAACCTTGATCCTCTGCTGAAATGATTTGTGAAACATCCACAGCTCCAAAACATAAAATACAACTAAAAAATAAAATTAATATTTTTTTCATTTTAATACTTATGCTCCTCTATTATCATTTTAATAAATTTAACAATCCCAAAAATCAAAGATAATACAATAAATGCTGTTAAAATATCATAAATTCTTTCAGGATATTTTGCGCTTTCTGGAATATCTGGACTTTGGATGATGACAAGTTGTTTTATTTTTCTTAATGCTTCTATTCTAGCACTTTCATAAGCTTTTAAAGCTGCTTCATAAGCTTTTTGCGCAAAAGTAGCTTCTATAGTTAAATCCTGAAATTTAGCAGCCAAATCGTTAAGCTTTTGAGAAGAATTGTTAGCTGAAATTTTAGATTTTTCCCTTAAAAGCTGTTTTTTAATCGCTTCAATTTCTGCTTTAAGTGCTACTACTTCAGGTGCTGCATCATTCATATAGCTTTGTAAAGTTAAAAGTTTAGCTTCTTTTTGAGCTAAATTAGCCTCAATTTGCGCAACTAAACTTGCTTTAGTTTCAGCTTGTTTTAAAGGATCAAAAACTCCATATTTATTTTGAAAAGCAATCAAATCATTTTGTGCTTTTTGATAACGTTCTTTGTATTTTTGCACTTCATTTTCAGCAAAAGCCATTTGCTCTCTAGCTGCTTTATGAGAGATTTCGTTGATAAATTTTTCGCTTTCTTGCATAATAGCTTGAGCAATCAAATGAGCTGATTTAGGTGTAAAACCCTCTACTTCAACTTTTAAAAGTTTAGTGGTTTCATCCGTATGAACCTTAACTCTTGCTTGGTAGTATTTAAGATAAGATTCTATCGAGCTTGAATCCCAAATTTTAAAAGGTAAATCTATATGTTGCTCTTGATAAAGATTTTTAAGTTTGATTTTTTCATCCAAAATCTTTAACATATCACTTGATTCTATATAACCTTTTAGATAATTTAAATCTTCGCTTGCTGTAGAAGTACTACTAAGCAAAGACAAGATTCCACTTGTTTGAGCACTTTCTCCACTTGTTGATCTAACATCTAAAATCATCGTGCTTACATATCTTGGTGCTGCAATCAATGTATAATAAATCACAACAAAAATCATTATAAACCAAACAATTTTAAAAGAATCAAATATACTTAAATCTTTGATTTTTTCTAATAAAGTTTTATTTTCTTCCATTAAACTTTTCCTTGATATACAGCTATTCCTTCATCTACATCATCATAAACCGTAATTTGTCCATTTTTCATATAAATTATTTTATCACACCATTCTTTAATTTCAGCTACATTATGAGATACCATAATCACTTTTGATTTGCTTAATCTTTCTCTATATAATTTCACACTTTTTTCCCTAAAAGCAGGATCTCCAACAGCTCCTGCTTCATCAATCAAATAATAATCAAAATCAAAGGCCATACTAAGTCCAAAAGCTATCCTAGCACTCATTCCCGAAGAATAAGTCTTCATAGGCTCATCAAAAAATTTCCCAAGTTCTGCAAAATCTTCCACAAATTTTACTTTTTCTTGGAGTTCTTTTCCTTTATAACCATATACTCTAGCTACAAATTTAGCATTATCTCTAGCTGTTAAAGAACCTTGAAAAGCCCCATTTAAACCCAATGGCCAAGATAATTTTTTATTAGTAATTATCTTACCACTATCAGGAAGTTCTGCCCCGCTTAAAAGACGCATAAGAGTAGATTTACCCGCTCCATTATACCCCATCAAACCTATGCTACAATTTTCAGGAAACTCAAAAGTAAAATTCTTAAAAACATAATGTCTTCCACCACTAAATAAAGGATAAGATTTTGTTAGATTAATTAACTTTATCATTCTTTTTTTACCGCCGTTAAAGCTTGTCTATTATAGTAATAGATAAAAAGCCCTATAAATAAAACAAGTAAAATCCAAAATATAGCATAAAAATAACTATATTCATCTTGCAAAGGATAATTTTCAAAAAAATTAAATCTTAAAAGTTCAAAAATATGAAGCAAAGGATTATAATAAAATATATCAAGCAAAGGACGAGGAGTTAGCCAAGTAGGAAATATAATTCCCGAAGTCCAATAAAACACTATGCTAAAATAAGCTAGCAAAGTTCTTAAAGGTTCCACAAAATGCCAAATAATAGCAAAACAAATTCCCAAAGCAAAAGCTGAATATATAAGCAAAAAAATACAAAACAAAACTCCAAGCAAATGAACAGGAAATACATCAAGTCTAAAAAACCATCCCGCAAAAAAAAGTATGATAATAAAAATTACAAAATAAATACAAAACTCAAGTAAAGTTCTAGCAATAAATACATGTATAGGCTTTACAGGTTTATAGGCAAAAAGAGCTAAATTTGCCTGAGTTCCATTCATAAGCTGGGTAACTATACTTCTAAACATAAAAAAAGGCATAATGCCTGAAATCAAAAACATAAAAATAGAAATTCCCTCAGGCATAACTTGATGATGATATTCTCTAACAATAGTGCCTATGATAGTTACTAAAAGTACAATACTCATAGGCTCCCCAACTACCCATATATATCCTAAATACCGATTTTTACCAAATCTAGTTTTTAACTCTCTAAAAAATAAAGCATAAATTACATTTAACATTTATTTTTATACCTAACAATTTTACATAAATTATAATCATAACTCATTTTTTTAAACAAAATCATAAAAATTTATTTTTTATAAAATTCAAGCTTTTTACTAAGTCCTAAAGCATTGTTAGTAAATTTAAGCCAAAAAAGCTCTAAAGCATAAATTTTTGCACTTTTATCAAATTTAGCAAAGAGAAACTTAGAAAAATAAATTTTCATTTGCTCCTTGCTTGCCATTTTAAACTCGGCCTTAGCTTGCACACCTTTTAAAAAAGCTATTTTACTTTCTTTGGCTATATTAAGTGCTATACTTGAATTTTCACTGGCTAATCTTATATGCTTAGTATCTTCATGCGAAGCGATAATAAAAGCTAAATTCTTCTCATCAAAAGCATAAAAAGCACTAGCTGTATAAACACCTTTTTCATCAATCATAGCCCAAGATAAAAGCTGCTCATTTTTTATAAATTCTAAAATTCTTTCATCCATATTGTAAAAATTATACTAAAATATTTTTAAAAATAACCGATTTCTAATTTAAACTATAAATATAAGGGGAAGAAATGCAAATTGATGCTAGCAAAAACCAAAGTTTTTCGATGGATTATACAACAAAAAGTGGCAAACATTTAGCCTTATCTATGTATGACAATCAAAGCGTGAGTTATGCAAATAATGAAGAAGGTAAAACTCTTAATCTTAAGCGTCAGTATGGCTTTAGCTTTACTTTTGAAGGCTCTAAGCTCACACAAAATGATCTTGATGAGATTAAAAATGCTATGAAAGAAGTTGAACCTATGTTCAAAGACTTTTTAGCAAATTCTAAAGTCGGAGAGTTAAAGCCAAAAGAAATTATAGAATCAGCTATGCAAATGGCAAATGTTCTACCAACACCAAATGATGAAAACCATCAAAATGCTATTATGAATAATTTTACAAATAAACTCAGTGATTTACTAAAACAAAATCAAACAGATGATAAAGATATCAATGCTTCCATGCTTGAAGATAGCAAAAAACTTCTTGATGAAGTTTTAGAACAAATGAAAAAACAACTTGAAAAACAGCAAGAAAAAGCCAAGGAAAATCAAGATAAGACAGATGATAGTTTAAATCTTTACGCTTAAATCATATAATATTAAAAATTATCAAGGAGTTTTTAAATGACAAATATCGAAATTTTAGAAAATATGCTCAAACTCCAACAAAAACTCAACGATGAAACAAACGGCTTAAATTGGGAAAATGGCTACACCAAAGAAGGAAAACTGATCAGTTGGAGACGCTGTATTTATATGGAATGTGCAGAACTTATAGACTCTTTTGCATGGAAACATTGGAAAAACATTTCAAATCCGACAAATTGGGAAAATGTGCGTATAGAGATTGTCGATATTTGGCATTTTATTTTAAGTCTTTTACTTGAAGAGTATCGCGATAAAAACAATAAAGATTTCAAAGCTATAGCCACAGAAGTTAATGCTGTAAGCGTGTTTCAAGATTTTTGCAAAGAAGAAGAATACCCTAATGAGGGTGATATTTATGGCATTTTAAATGATATAGAGCTTATTATCCATAAATGCAGTGGTTTTGGATTTAATCTTGGAGAATTACTTTCAACCTATTTTACTCTAGCTATTAAATGTGGGCTAAATCTTGAAATTCTTTATAAGACCTACATAGGTAAAAATGTTTTAAATATTTTTAGACAAAACAATGGTTACAAAGATGGTAGCTATAAAAAAACTTGGAATGGCAAAGAAGACAATGAAGTTTTAGCTCAAATTTTAGAACAAGAGCTTGATTTTGATACTATTTATAAAAAACTAGAAGAATGCTACAAAAAGGCATAATTTGGATATTTTAAAACTTGCAATCAAAGATTTTTTAAGTCTTAAATTTTTAAAATTTGCCTTAATTCCTTTGATTTTTAGCCTTATACTGATGCTTTTTTTAGGAGTACTTGGCTTTTCGGCCTTGCTTGATTATTTTAATTCTTTATTTAGCGTTGGAGAAGATTCGTTTTGGGCGTGGTTTTATGCTCTTCATTTTGTACAAATTTTAATCACCATCATAAGTTTTTTATTTTCAGGTTTTATTGTTGTTTTTGCTTCGGTTTTTTTAGCCCTTTTTATCACTTCTTTTCTTACTCCTTTTATCGCTAAAGAAATCAACCAAAAATATTACCATTATGATAATACAAACGAAGTTTCAACCTTAAAAACTATCTTTGAAATTTTTAAAATATTTATAAAATTTATAGGGATTTTATTGCTTTGCACCTTGGCTTTATTTTTACCTTTTATAAATATTTTTGTATATTATCTTGCTTTTTATTATCTCTTTCACAAACTTTTAATGATTGATGTTACAAGCACGATTTTAGACAAAGAAAGTTTTAAAAATTTTCATTCTGATTTTTCGCCTTTAGAGTTTAAATTTAGCACTCTTTGTTTTTATCTACTCTCATCAGTACCACTTTTAGGACTTTTTTTGCAAGTATTTTTTGTGATTTTTCTCACACATTTAAGCTATCAAAGAATTTTAAAACTAAAAGCTAAGGCTTGAAATATCGATTTTGTGATTGTATAAATAAGCTCTTAAAAGTCTTGGAATTTTAGCTATTCTACACTCTTCTTTGAAATTTTTAGGTAATTTTTGACAAGTTTCATACTCAAAAACAATAGCTTGTTCGTTTTTATATGCAAGTGCTATTTTACCGCCTAAAACACAATCGCCCTTTAAAAGCTCTTTTCTTTGTGCCGTGCTTAAAAGCAAACCTTTCATTTTCACCGCTCTAGCAATCAAGCTTTCATTTTTAGGGCAAATAAGAAGTCCTTGAATTTCTTTGATATTTTCAAAATCATAAAGTTTTTTCCTGTCTTCATCAAGATAAGAAAAACTTCTTTTTAAACCCTGATGAAATTCACTCACAAAGGCATTAGAGAAATTTTTTCTTATATAATTTCTAAAATATTTTTCATTTTCATTACTTTCATCATGGAAATAAAAAATATCTTTTTCTTTTAAAAAAGATGAAATTTCATCTTTACTTATAAAGAGTAAAGGGCGTAAAAGTGTATAATTTGAGCGTTTTTCACATTCTTGCATACCTAAAATTTCAGCCAAACCTGCGCCTCGTGAAAGTTGCATCAAAAACCATTCAAATTGATCGTTTAAATGATGGGCTAAGATAAGATGATCATAATCTTGCTCAAGACAAATTTTTTCAAAAAAATCATAGCGAAAATCTCTGGCTTTTTTTTCAAAGTTACTTTGAAATTTAGGAGCGTGTTTTATGAAAATTTTTTTATGAAATTTTAAAGCAAGTTCTTTGGCTTTTAACTCTTCTAAATCACTATTTTTTCTAGTTTTGTAATTTATCATCACAAGATCAAAGTCGATCTTTTCTTGCATTAAAAGATAAAAAAGCACACTAGAATCACTTCCATAAGAAAAAGCGAGTAAATTTTTACCCCTTTTTAAAAGGGCTAAAATTTCATCTTTAATTTGCATCTACTTTTCTTAAAGCCTTAGCAAGGAGTTTTTTATCAAGGTTTTGTAAAATTTCACATTCATAAATTTGCCCCATTTCCAAATTTCCACATTCGCTTTCATTAATAAGAATTTCCCCATCAATCTCTCTATCCCATCTTAAATCTTTAGCTGCGATAAAAAACTCTCCCTCGCTACTTTCTCCTGTGCAAACTACTAAACGCTTTTGCCCTACTTCTTTTTCAAAACTTTTTTCTATCACTTCATCAACAATTTTTTCTATGATTTTAAGCCTTTTATTGATCACTTTAAAAGGCACTTGCTCCATATCAAAAGCGGCTGTATCTTCTTCCTTAGAATACGCAAAAACACTCACCCTATCAAAACCAAAGTCTTTAACAAACTCACAAAGCTCTTCAAAATCTGCCTCACTTTCACCTGGATGCCCTACGATAAAGCCCGTGCGTAAAAAGCTATTTGGCGCACTTTTCATTAAATTTAGCATTTCTTTAAGTCTTGTGCTATTTGCCCCACGCTTCATGATTTTAAGCATATTATCACTTATGTGCTGCAAAGGCATATCAAAATAATTTACAAAAATTTCAGAAGCTATAATGCGTTTGATCAAAGCTTCACTCGCGCTCGTAGGATAAAGATATAAAATTCTAGCCGCTCTTATGCCTTTGATTTTTTCCACCTCATCGATTAAGCGTATAAGCCCATCTTTTTCACCCTTATCAAACAAATAAGAACTCGTATCTTGTGCAATAAAAGAAAAGTCCTTATAACCTCTAGCTACCAAATCTTTAAGCTCAGCTATAATGCTACTTATCTCGCGAGATTTTAACTTGCCTTTAAAACTTGGGATAGCACAAAAAGAGCATTTTTGATTACAACCTTCGGCGATTTTTATAAAAGCATGGGAATTTGAACCTGTGATAATACGTTTAGAATTTTCACTTTGCAAATAAGTCGAATTTGAAAATAAATTTGTTTTTTTAAGTATCATTTCATCGATTCTTTCATAATCACCCACACCTGTGAAAAGATCAACCTCAGGAAGTTCTTTCATAAGTTCTTCGCGGTAACGCTGCATCAAACAACCCGTAACCACCAAAAGAGAATCTTTTTTTCTTTGTTCGTGCAAATCCAAAATCGCATTAATACTTTCTTTTTTTGCACTATCGATAAAACCACAAGTATTTACGATTATAACATCAGCTTTGCTTGGTTCATCGCAAAGTTCATAAGCACTAAGGCGCCCTAGCATGATCTCACTATCGACTAAATTTTTATTACAACCTAAAGACATAAGATAAAGTTTTGACATTTTTTTCCTATATTAAAGTTTTCTTTTGATATAATTTTTGACTTTAAAAATATAATTATAGCAAAGAAATTTTATGGATAATTACGAATTTAGCGAACTTTTAAAAACTTTAAAAAACAAAGTCGGCAACATAGCCTCCATCATCAAGCCTGAAAATATCCAAACAAGGCTTAAAGAAATCGAAGAGCTTGAAAATTCTCCTTCTTTTTGGAGTGATGTTAAACAAGCAGGAATCATAGGTAAAGAAAAAACTAAAATCACCAATCTACTTAAAAACTATGAAAATGCTTTTAATGCTCTAAATGACGCAAGCGAACTTTTCGATCTGGCCAATAGCGAAAACGATACAGAAACACTTGAAGCTTTATTTAATGACGCACCAAAACTTGAAGATACCATCACAAGTCTTGAAATTTCCATGCTTTTAAGCGGGGAAAATGATGGTAAAAATGCCATTGTTTCCATTCACCCAGGTGCAGGTGGAACGGAAAGTAATGACTGGGCAAGCATACTTTATAGAATGTATTTAAGATTTTGTGAAAGAGAAGGTTTTAAAGTCGAAACTTTAGACTTTCAAGAAGGCGAAGAAGCAGGACTTAAAGATGTGAGCTTTTTAGTTAAAGGAGAAAATGCTTATGGTTATTTAAAAGCTGAAAATGGTATCCATCGTTTGGTAAGAACTTCTCCTTTTGATAGTGCAGGACGCCGTCATACAAGCTTTTCAAGTGTTATGGTAAGCCCTGAACTTGATGATGATATAGAAATTGAAATCGAAGAAAAAGACATAAGAATAGATTATTACAGAGCAAGCGGTGCAGGCGGACAACATGTCAATAAAACAGAATCAGCTGTGAGAATCACACATTTTCCAACCGGCATAGTCGTACAATGCCAAAATGACAGAAGTCAGCACAAAAACAAAGCCACCGCTTTTAAAATGCTAAAATCTCGCCTTTATGAACTTGAACTCATGAAACAACAAGATAGTGCTAATACTGGAGAAAAAAGCGAGATAGGTTGGGGGCATCAAATCCGTTCTTATGTGCTTTTCCCTTATCAGCAAGTCAAAGACAATCGCAGCGGAGAAGCTTTTTCTCAAGTGGATAATATCCTTGATGGGGATATCAAAAAAATGATAGAAGGCGTTTTAATTGCCTTAAAAGCGGAGTAACAGCTTAAAAATAAGTAATTTCTGCAAAATGTCGGTATAAAAAGAATTAGAAAGATAGCGGGATTTTCCCGCTTGTTTTATTATCTTGCATAAAACCTAAGAGCATCATTCACAGAACAATAAACTCTTTTCTTAAAATCTTTATCGCAATAAACACTCACAACTTTATAGTCTTTTTATCGTTTGGATTTAATAAGAAAACATAGTTTGAGTATGGAGTTTATCTATTTCTAAATCACGCTTCATTTCTTTAATTTTGCCTTCTGGATTGTTAATATCACTAATTGTTCTGACTGAAGTATAATCATAAAGTTTATGATTTGGATATTTTTTCATAATCTCTTGATTACCTAAATCAAACATAGCTTGATCGTTGCCATTGTTTTTTTACTCGACTAAATCGCCATCGCCACAACCTATAATCAAAGTCATAGCTCCTAAAGCCAAAGCACTTGTTAAAATCTTTTTCATTATTTTTGCTCCTAGTTTTAAAATTAAATTAATATAACTATACCTAAATTTAAAATTTAAATATCATTTTTGCAATAAATTCTAAAGTAAAAATCACGTAAAAATTTAACTCATAATTATTTCACTCAAACAAATTTTTATGCAAAATTTCTTCTAAAACTACAGTAGCATAAGAGCCTTTTTGCAAGAAAAACTCTATACAAAAATGAGCTTTTTCTTCATCATAACGCCATTTTAACTCTTCTAAATATCCCCACATAAAGCGTCTTGAACCTTGCATTTTAGCCTTAAACTCCAAAGTATCTTTAAAAATTTCATTTTCTAAATTTAAGGCCAAACCTTCTCCTGTTTCATAAGCCTTAGCACCGATTAAAAGCCCCATGGCGCTTACATCTCTTGCCTTAAAACGCCCAAGCTCAGCACTTAAATCCTCGCATAAAAAACACTTTCCAAAAGGATAATGCCCTAAAACCTCACCTTTTAAAAGCTTAAAAAATTGTTCTTGTTTTTTAAGTTCCTTAGCTTCTTCTTTAGAAATTTTATAAATTTGGATCAATTCTTTTTCGCTAAAATCATTTGCAAAATGTGATAACTCCACTCTTTTACTCAAATAGCGATTAAAAAGCTCACTTTGAAAAGCTGAAATTAAAAACTCTTTCATTTTTACATTTTTCATTTTTTTGCCACGCAAAATTTCAAGCCCTTCTTTATAATTATCCCCAAATTTTCCAAAACGCTGATAACCAAAATAATTCGTAAAACCTTGCTTATCCAAATTCATCAAAGCTTGTTCTAGTTTTAAAGCATCGCTTGGTAAAACTTTTTTTAAGCGTATGAAAAAAGTATTTCCTTTTAAATGCCCTATTCTTAGCTTGTTTTCATGGATAAAAATTTCTAAAATTTTAAGTTTAGGATGAGAAAAATTTGACAAAAAACTCTCAAATTTTTTAGGCATAGAAAGGTATTGAAAGGTTGATCCTTGCTTATCTTTAAGCCCTGCATAACCAAAATCTCTTATTTTAACCCCGCTTGTTTCACTTAAAATTTTTAAAGCTTCATTTGTGGTTAAATCTTTTTTATTGATATGCAAAATAAGATGTTCACCCTTACCGCTAAATTCATACAAAGGCCTTTCACGCACTACAAAATCATCGCTATTTTTACTAAAATACGCATTAATAGGACTGTGTTTTAAACTATACAAAGGCTTAAAAATGGTGTTCTCTTCCTCTAAATTCATATTTTCCTTTCACTGCTTTTCCAAAGATATTTAATTTCACGCCGTATTTTTTGGCTATTGTTTTTATATTTTGACGCTCTTTTTCATCAAAAGCAAACAAAATTTCATATTCTTCTCCGCTATAAAGCGTATAATCATCAAGTTTTTTAAACCAAGAAATACCGCATTTATTTAAGGCTAGAAGTCTTGATAAATCCTTGCTTAAACCATCTGAAATATCCATAGCACAAGAAATTAAAGGTGCGATTTCATAAAAAAAACTAGCTCTTAATTTTGGCTTTATAAATACATGGTTTGGTTTTAAAGTGCCCCCATTTTGTAAAATTTCAAGCCCTTTTAAACTTCGTCCTAATTTTCCCGTATAAGCAAGTAAATGCCCCTTTTTTAAACCTTTTCTAAAAACAGCTTTATCGTTAATCTTTGAAATGATAGTAAGACTAATGTCTATTTTATCATTGCTTATAGTATCACCGCCTATGATTTTTATATTAAATTTCCTAGCTGTTTTTAAAAAACCTTTTTGCAAGGCTTTGATCTCATTTTCGCTTAAATTTTTTGGTAAAGCAAGTCCTAAAAGTGCGTATTTTGGTACAGCATTCATTGAAATAGCATCTGAGATATTAACAAGCATTGCTTTTGTAGCAATTTGCTCTAAGCTAAACCACTCTCTTTTAAAATGCACATTTTCAAAAAACAAATCCTTACTAAAACACCAATCATCAATAATAGCTCCATCATCGCCATTTTTTTCATTTAAAAAAGCTTTGATAATAAAATCTTCTTTGTTCATAATGCGTGATTTTATAAAATTTCCTTTTAAATTCTAGTGAATTTTAGAATAATTTTATATAATATAAAAATATTTAAGGAAAAACCATGAAAAAATTAGAATTAAGAATTTTTAGATTTGATAAAACCAAGGATTATGAGGCTTATTATAAACCTTATATTTATGATAATTATGAAAATTTTGCAAGTTTTTATGATTTGCTTTTGCAAGTTCAAGATGATGATATTTATTTTGATTTTGATAAAGATGAAGATACTTACATAGTTGTAAATAAGCAAATCATACCACTTTTTACACCTTTAGAAAAAATAGCAAAAGAATTTGATTTTAGTCTTTGTATCGAGCCTTTAAGCACAAAAAGAGCCATTAAAGATCTTATCATCGATAAAAATGATTTTTTAGACAAATACAAATATCTTGAAAAATTTGGTGATGAAGAGGATAAAAAACTTTATGCAAAATATGATTATTTATATTATGCAAGTGAAATTTTAGACTATCTTCCTGAATATATGGGCGATGGAGTGTTTTATTTGGCTTCAAAAATGATAGAAAAATATCCTGAAAAAAAGATAGAAATTTTAAAAACTCTAGCAGATAAAGAAAAGGGTATTTTTTATCATCTTGAAAGCAAAAATGAAATTTTAGAAACAACGATCAAAAACCTACAAAATGAAATTTTAAATTTAGGGCTTTTTGATAAAAATATTTTACACTTTGATTTACCTAAAACCAATGCTTTTGATAATGAGATCAAAGAACTTAAAGAAATTAAACATAATTTTAAAGATTTCAATATAGCTTTTTATGGTTTTAATGCTTGCGATACTTTAAAATCCAAACTTAAGGCTAAATTTATTTCCTATGAAAACAGTATAAAAAATAATGGCTTTAGCTTGCTTAATCTAAATCCTACGCTAAGCTATAAAATAGCCGCAGATATTGTTTTGGACGCTTATGATAGCGGGGCTGATTTTATGGTAGTAAAAGAAGAAAAAGATTTTTATCTTTTTGATACTTGTGCTAAAAAACTTATGCAAACAAGTGGAAGGGAATTTGAAGACTTTTATATTTTGAGCCGTTTTGAGTTTTTAGCCCTTATCGAAGGCATACAAGCTCCATCATTAAAAAATCACACTTTAAAGGTTAGTTTGATATGAAAATCTCTTTAGAATGCAAAGATCTCATCATAGAAAAAACTTTAGAACTTTTTTTAAAAGATCATTTGGTAATGAAAAAAAATTGTGATTTCATCATTAGCGATGAAAAAATTTATACCGCAAAACCCTTATTTATCATCTCTAAAAACTCTCCATTTTTAAGCATACCATTTAGCAAAGAAGCCTTGTTTGAGTCTTTAAATGAATTTGATAATGCCTTAAAAGCAGCAGCTTTGCAACTTGCACTTGAACAAAAAAGACTGCTTGAAGAAAAAATTGACGCTATTGCTTTGGAATTTAAAAAAGATTATGAAAATAAAATCGATCTTGCCATAAAAGATCTTAAAAACAAACTCGTAAAAGCACTTAATGATGAATGATGAATTTATAAGCGTTAAAGACTTTTTTAATCACAATGAAAAAAGAAAAAAATTTCTTCAAAAACAAGAAATTAAACCTCTTAAAGAAAAAACAAAAAAAACTAAAGAAACAAAGCTTTATACAAATATAGAAAGTGGTAAATACAAAGGGAAAAAACTACTTTTACCTAGTTTTACAACAACAAGAAGTACTAAAAGCATAGTCAAAAGTTGTGTTTTTAATGTAATAAGAGAAAATTTAAGAAGTAAAATTTTCATTGAAGCCTTTGGAGGAAGTGCTTTAATGGCGGCTGAAGCACTAAGTAATCATGCTTTAAAAGCTTATGCTATAGAACTTGATGTAAAAGCTTATAAAATTGCTTTAGAAAATGCTAAAAATATAGATCCAAATTTAGAAGTGATCCATGCAAATACTTTTGAAATTTTACCTAAACTCATAGAAAATTCAAAAAATGAAATCATCTTATATCTTGACCCACCTTTTGATACCAGAGAAGGTTTTAGCGATATTTATGAAAAAATTTATCATTTTTTAGAAAATTTAGATTTAAAGACTTTAAATTTAATCATTTTTGAACACCACTCAACCATAAAAACTCCCGAAAAAATCCAAAATTTTCAAAAAGTCAAAGAAAAGAAATTTGGATCAACTAGCTTAAGCTTTTACGCTTCTTAACTTACTTGGAACACTTCTTGCTTGATCTATCATCAACAATAGATTAAAGGAAGAATCCATGAGAGTTTTAACGATATTTTTACTCTTTATGACAAGCATTTTTGCAGTGCAAATCAAGGATGTAGCAAACACTGTAGGTGTAAGAGATAACCAACTTATAGGTTATGGACTTGTTGTAGGGCTTAATGGAAGCGGCGATGGGACAAGCTCTAAATTTACACTACAATCCATCTCAAACCTTTTGCAAGGTATGAATATCAAAGTAGATCCTAACGATATCAAATCAAAAAATACCGCAGCTGTTATGGTTACAGCCAAACTTCCGGCCTTTGCAAAAAGCGGAGATAAACTTGATATTACCGTTTCATCTATGGGTGATGCAAAATCTTTACAAGGCGGAACACTTTTACTGACTGCACTTCGTGGGATTGATGGTGAAATTTATGCTATAGCACAAGGCTCTATCTCAACAGGAGGTTTAACACCTAGACCAGGAGGAGCAGGTTCTCACTCAACTGCTGCAACCGTAATGGGCGGAGCTAATGTAGAAAGAGAAATTCCACAAAATTTTAGTCAAAACAGTGATCTAACCTTAAGTTTAAAAGTAGCGGACTTTAAAACCGCAAATGATATAGAAAGAGTTTTAAATACTGTCTTTGGCGAAGAAGTAGCTAAAGCTATCGACTCTCGCACAGTAAAACTCAAAAAACCTGAAGATCTTTCAAATGTTGATTTTATGGCAAGAGTTTTAGAACAAGATATAGCTTATAAACCACAAAGCAAAGTTATCATCGATGAAAGAACAGGAACAGTGATTGCTGGAGTTGATGTAGAGGTAGAACCTGTTTTAATCACTCATAAAGATATCACCATAAAAATAGATCCAAACAATAACGCAGTAGCTAATCAAAATGAAATCGATATGAAAGATGGTGGTTTTGTAGATCCAAGTTCAAATACCTTAAGAATCAACAATGCAAAAAGCACAGTTGCGAATATAGCTAGAATGCTTAACAAACTTGGAGCAACCCCAAATGACATTATCGCTATTATGGAAAATTTAAAGCGCGCAGGTGCAATTAACGCGGATTTGGAGATCATCTAATGAAAGTGGATAATTTTTTAAATACTTATAGTATGAATAGCGCTTTACTTGATCGTGCAGCCAAAGCAAGAAGCTTAGAATCAAGTATTAAAATAAATGATAATGATATAGTTACAAAAACCAAAGAAGATGAAGCCTTAAAAGAACAAACAGATGCTTTTGAAGCATTTTTTTTAAAGCAAGTTTTAGATGTATCTTTAAAAAGTCAAAATTCACTCTTTGGAAAAGATGCCAGTGATGAAATATACTCTTCCATGTATAACGATACTATGAGTAAAGCTTTAAGTGGAGGTATGGGTTTTTCAAAATTATTATACGATTTTTTAAAAGAAAGGGGTTAAGTTTTTTAAATTTGGGTCGATATGGTTTGTAGAGGATTATAACTAAGATCAAGGAGGCAGAAATGATCAATCCTATACAACAAAGTTATGTGGCAAATACCACATTAAATACAAATAGAATAGATAAAGAAACTAAAACAAACGATACTCAAAAAACGGAAAATGATAAAGCGAGTAAAATCGCAGAGCAGATTAAAAACGGTACTTATAAAATCGATACAAAAGCTACGGCTGCTGCAATTGCTGACTCTTTAATCTAAAACTTTCATTCTCCTTTTTTTGAGAGAGAAAAGGAGAAAATATGCTTAAACAAAGACTTGATGAAGTAAATGCTATCTTAGCAAAACTTATTGCTTTAACCGAAGAAGATATAGAAAATATCAAAGTGGCTAAACATGAGAGTGTAACGCCAAGTGTAGAAGAAAAAAACAAACTTATTGCCGAATTTATTACAGCTAAAAAACAACTTGATGTTGCCTTGGTTGAGCTAAATAATAGCTCTACAAAAGGGCTTAGTGAACTCTTAGATGATGAAGATAAACAAAAACTAGATCTACTTAAAAAAAATCTTCAAAACCTTCATAGTAAAAACAAAGAGTATGCTAAATTTGTTCTTATTGTCAAAGATTTTCTTGATGGCTTAGTAAATAAAATGTTTGATATCAATGATGGAACAAATAATGCTTATGGAGATAAAAAGACAAATCCAGAGTCAATTTTCAAGATCAATGTATAAGGATTTATAATGGGTATTTTTGGAACATTATACACAGGTGTTACAGGCTTAAAGGCAAGCGAAGTTCAAATCGCAACAACTGGAAATAATATCTCAAATGCTAATGCAACTTTTTATACACGCCAAAGAGTGGTGCAAACTACAAATGGATATATTACAACAGGTGGAGTTCAAGTAGGCACAGGAACTGCTGTAGAAAGTATAGTGCGTTTGCATGATGAGTATTCTTACTATAAATTAAAAGGTGCATCTACTCAACTAGAATATACTAAATATATGGCTTCCACTTTACAAGAAATTGCGCAGCGTTTTCCCGACTTACAAAATACTGGAATTTTGCAAGATTTAGAAAATTATAACAAAGCTTGGAATGATTTTGCATCTAACCCCAACGAAAATGCCACAAAAATAGCCCTTGTAAAAGCTTCTCAGACCTTAACAGAAAGCGTTAATAACACTTTTGCAACCTTAGATAAAATCCAAAAAAAAGTAAATGATGATATTAAAAATACAGTTGATGAAATTAATAGAATTGGCGAAGAAATTGCTACTATAAATAAACAAATTTATGGACAAGAAGCCTTACCAACAGAACACGCAAATGAACTTAGGGATAGAAGAGATGAACTTGAGCTTACTCTTTCAAAGCTAGTTAGTGCAGTTGCAAGCAAAAATGAAATCAATCAAGACAATCGCCTTGATACAACCATCACTGATCCAGGACATCAATACAATCTAAGTATAGAAGGTTTTAGTATAGTAGATGGAATAAATTTTCATCCTTTAAAGCTTGATTATGATGATAAAAATAAATCTTATAGCATTTATTATGAAACTCCTGATGAAAAAGTTCGCGATCTTACTGCAAAAATTAGCGGTGGACAGCTTGGTGCTCAACTTGACTTACGCGGTAGAAACTATAGCAAAAGCGAAGGAAAATATGAAGATGGAATTATCCAAGGTTATATGGATTCTTTAGATACTTTTGCTAAGACCATGATCAATGAAACTAACAATCTTTATGCAAGTTCTGCGAAAAGTTCTGTTACTTCTGATTATCTATCTGGGCTTAAGGGAGATATTCCTTTAGTTAATTACGACAGAACCATACAACCAGGAAGTTTTGATATAGTCATTTATGATGATAAAGGCGATAAAAAACTCACCAAAACCATCACCATAGATGTAAATACAACCATGAATGATATCATGCGTCAAATCAATGCTAATACAGATGATAATAACAATAAAAATTCAAACGATGATGTTGATGATCATATCAATGCAAGTTTTAGCTACGATGCAAAAACTGGAGATGGTTTATTTCAAATCAATGCAAAATCAGGTTTTAAGGTAGCCATTGAAGATAAGGGCACAAATTTCGCAGGTGCGTTTAGTATAGGTGGTTTTTTCAGCGGAACTGATGCAAGTAATATGAAAGTAAAAGATTCCATCTTAAATGATCCAAGCACAGTAAGAGCAAGTTTAAGTGGGGTTGATAGTGGCAATGACATGGCAAATAAAATCATCCAACTTCAATATGAAAAAGTTAATTTTTATAATGAAGATGGCACTATCGATAATCTTACCATGGAAGAATATTACCGCAAACTTACAGGTAAAATAGCCTCAGATGGTGAAAATAACAATGTCGTCAATTCAAGCAATGAAACTCTTTATAATTCTGTTTATAGCGAGTACCAATCTAAAAGTGGCGTAAATACAAATGAAGAATTAGCCGCCCTTATACAATATCAATCAAGTTACGGTGCAGCAGCAAAAATCGTCTCAACCGTAGATCAAATGCTTGATACCTTACTAGGGCTTAAATCTTAAGCTCTAGTAATATCAAATGAAAAATTTTATCCATCTTAAAGCTAAGCTCGATTTTTTAGCCAATCAAAAAAATACCAATCATTCCCTTTTTGAAACTCCAGATCCTTTGCAAATTGCTAAAATTCACAATGATGAATTTATTGCCTTAATTTGTGCTTTATTTGCCTATGGAAATGCTAAAAATATAGTAAATTTTCTAAAGAAACTTGATTTTTCTTTATTAAACCTTCAAGAAAAACAAATAAAAAAAGAACTTAAAAATTTAAAATACCGCTTCCAAAATGAAAAAGATATACAAGAAATTTTTATCACTCTTTCAAGGCTGAAAAATGAAATTTCACTCTACGAACTTTTTTATCAAGCCTATCAAGAAAGAGAAAATACCACAGATGCCATCTTAGCTTTTATGCAAAAAATCAAAACCTTAAATTCATATTCAAGTTATGGATATGATTTTTTCTTTGGAAAAATTTGGCAAAACACCCCTACTTCACCTCTTAAACGCTATAATATGTATCTAAGATGGATGGTTAGAAAAGATGAACTTGATCTTGGACTTTTTACCAAAATTCACACCAAAGATCTTTTAATTCCACTTGATACACATGCACATAAAATTTCCTTGACTTTAGGACTTCTAAAGCGTAAAATATATGATTATAAAAGTGTTTTAGAACTCACACAAAATTTAAAAAAATTAGATGCAAATGATCCCATAAAATATGACTTTGCACTCTATCGTTTAGGGCAAAGTAAGGAAATTGACAAATTTAAGGAGTGAAGAATGGGTTTTGAGCACTTAAATACGATTTATTATTTCATACTTTTTTTTGTAGCTCTTTTTGCTGGTTTTATAGATTCTATTGTAGGTGGAGGAGGGCTTATTACTCTACCAGCACTCATAGCCTGTGGAATTCCTGCGCATTTATCCTTAACAACAAACAAACTCCAAAGCGTCTTTGGTTCTTTTACGGCTACTTTAACTTATTTTAAATCCACCACTCTACCTCATCTTGCTTGGGGTGTTTTTTTCACAGCCTTAGGAGCAGCTATAGGAAGTTATAGTGTTCTTTTTGTAAAAGATGAGCAATTAAAGCTTATTATCTTAATCTTTTTAACTCTTACCTTCTTATATACAGCCTTACGTCCCAACTTAGGCAAACACGAAAGCGAACCTAAAATAAAAAATATCAAAATTTTTCATTTAATTTGTGGCTTAACTTTAGGATTTTATGATGGATTTTTAGGGCCTGGAACGGGTTCATTTTGGATTTTTGCTTGTGTGATGCTACTAGGTTTTAATATGAGAAAAGCGAGCATTAATACTAAAATTTTAAATTTCACAAGTAACATCATTGCTCTTGCTATATTTTTATGGCAATATGAACTTTTATGGGCTGTAGGTTTGCTTATGGGTGTAGGACAAGTTTTAGGAGCTTATTTGGGTTCAAAACTTGTGTTAAAAACTAATGGAAAGTTTATAAAAACTTTATTTTTAATCGTTGTAGGAGCTACTATTATTAAAGTAGCTTGGGATTATTTTAGTTAAAATTGACCCCTGAGCTAAGCTCCCACATAGGTAAAAATATACCTAAAGCCAAAAACAAAACTAAAAGCGCTACAAATAAAGTCATCATAGGCTCTAAAAAAATCAAAAATCTATCCATCAAATTTTCACTTTTTTGTTGATAATATTTGGCAATTTCTTCACTTAATACTTCAAGTCTTCCACTTTTCATCGCAACGCTAAGCATAGAAAATACCAAAGAATCAAAAATATCAATCTTTTTAAAAGCCTGACTTAACTCAAGACCAGAATTTATAAAACTAAAAAGTTTTTTATACTGAAAAATTAAAAATTTATTTTCAAGCCCTATAATAGCTAAATCAAAAGCTTTAGATATTGAAATTCCATTTTTTAAAAGCAAAGAAAAAACCATAAAAAAATAATAATTTTGATTATAAATAATCAAACGAGAAATCAAAGGTATTTTTAAAAATAAAAAATCGCAAGAAAAAGCAAAAGAATGAAAATTTTTATAAGCTAAAATAAGCATAACATTAAAAATAACAAACAAAAATATGCAAAAAATTCCATAGTCATCTAAAAAATTATAAATTTCTAACATTGCATGCGTGATAAAAGGCAAACTCACGCCTAAATTTTCAAATAAATCTTTAAAATTAGGCACTACAAAAAGCATTAAAAACAAAAATGCTCCGATAATACTTAAAAAAACCAAAGTAGGATATCTAAAAGCCTTTTTTAATTGTTTTTGACTCTCTAAGCTTTTTTCTCGAAGTTTAGAAATTTGACTAAACACTTCACTGATTTTTCCTGTCTTTTCAGCCGTTTTAATCAAAGCTAACTCCGCACGATTTAATCCAAAATTAGCATTTTCAAAAGCTTGATTTAGATTTTGGGCTAAAATTAAATTGTCTAATATTTTTTTCATAATCTTACAAGAGTGCATAAGATATAATTCTCTAATCGCTTCTTGAACACTTAACCCAACTTCACACAACAAAGCTAGCTCTTTAAAAAAGAGTATAAAATTTTCATCTTTTAATCTCTGAAAATTAGATTTTTGAATTTCTTTTATATCAATGATTTTCCAATTCTTTGATAAGGCTTTTGCTTGTGCTGTATTTAAATTTTCAGCCTTTATAGTTTTTGTATAATTTTGATTGTTTTTAAGAAATTCCACTTCATAAAATTTCATCTTACAACCCTTAAAAGCTCATCTATACTTGTAAGACCTTCTTTGGCTTTTTTTAAACCTTGTTCAAACATAGTTTGAAAGCCATATTTTTTTGCAAGCTCCATTAAAATCGTTTTATCTTGATTTTCCCTAATTGCACAAGATAAATCTTCATTGATCTCTAAGCACTCAGCGATTAATTCTCTGCCAAAAAATCCACTATGATGACAACGCTCACATCCTTTTGGTTCAAAAAATTCACCTTCAAATTCAATATAATGTTTTTTGCTTTTTTGCTTACACCAAGGACAAAGTTTTCTAACCAAACGCTGTGCTATAACAAGACTCAAAGCCGATGCTATCAAGTAACTTTTTGCTTGCATATCCAAAAGCCTATCAATGGTACTAAAAGCATCATTAGTATGCAAGGTGCTTAAAAGCAAATGACCTGTTAAAGAAGCTTTAAGTGCAATATCTAAACTTTCTTCATCGCGAATTTCTCCTATCATGATAATATCAGGATCTTGCCTTAAAATTGCTCTTAAAACACTATTAAACTCGACTCCAACTTTTGAATTAAGCAAAATTTGCTGCACTAAAGGAATTTTATATTCTATAGGATCTTCTGCGGAGATAATCTTTTTTTCAATACTTTTCAACTCATTTAAACACGCGTATAAAGTTGTGCTTTTACCACTACCTGTAGGACCGGTTAATAAAATCATTCCATTGGGACGATGTAAAATCTTTTTTAAAATTTTTAAATTTTTATCTCCAAGATTTAGTTTATGCAAATCCAAAATTTCTTTATCATGTTTTAAAATTCTTATAACAACACTTTCGCCATAAATCAAAGGCAAACATGAAACACGAAAATCATATCTTTCATTTTCAAAATCTAATTCAAAACTTCCATCTTGCGTTTTTCTTGATTCAGCTAAATTCAAACAAGCTAAAAATTTGACATGAAAAACCAAAGCTTCATAAATATCCTTCTCAAAAATAGCAAATTCACGCAAAATTCCATCAACCCTAAACCTAATCAAAGCATCATCATTCCTTGCTTCTATATGAATATCACTCGCATGAAAAGATAAAATTTCATGTAATAAAAAATCAAAAATTTGACTGATGCAACTTTGATCATCTCTTTTGTGATTTTCTTGCCATTCAAGTCTAAGCTTAATGCTTAATCTTTTAATCTCCTCTTGAATGCGAATTTGATTTAAAATTTTAGCTATCTTTAATTCATCGGCAATTGCAGTGTCGATTTTTTCACAAATCATAAAAGTCTTAACTTGCTCTAAAAGCTCTAAAGAACAAGGTTTGGATCTAATAATCATAAAGCCGTCATTGTTTTTAATAAGCAGAAATTTAAATTTTAAAAGTAAAGAAAAAGGTATACCTTCATAAATAAAATCATTATCTTCATCTAAATCAACAAAATGCAAATTACAAAAATTTGCTAATTTTTTAAAAAAATCCCAAGAAGTGATATTAAATTTAGTGCAAATTTCATCAAGACTTATTTCATTATCAATATAAGCTTGAAAAATTTTATCCATTCTACTTTCCATCTAATTCCATTAAACCATAATAATTTATATAAGCATCTAAAGCACTTTGAGCTTCTTTTTCTTCGCCTAAAGCTCTTTTAGCCTGAGCAAAAATCAGCCAAGAATCTTGTTTTTGCTTGTCAAGTTCATTGGCTTTTAAAGCCCAAAATATTGTCTTTTGATAAGCTTTAATATCAAAATACTTCTTAGCTAAATTTAATGCCTTTTCATAGCTTGGATTTTGATAAAAAGATTTTTTTAAATCAGAAATATTTAAAATTTTAGAATCAATTTCTATCTTGCTAATATGTGTATTTTCCTGCACCACTTTAACTTCTTCTAGTTCTTTATATAACTTTTCCCTAGAAATCTTATTTTTTTCTTGTAAAATTTGCGCTTGAAGAATCTTTTGCTCCAAATGCTTTTTATGTTCAATAGCTTGCAAATAAATATTTTTTTGCTTATTATATTTTTGCATTAGCACAAAAAAACAAAATGCTATTACTGATATTAGAATAATTAATAATAAATATTTTAAATATTTTTTAAGTAAAAAGTATTTATACCTAAGCTCAAGCTCTTTAATTCTTTCTTGCATATCTTACCTTAATAAGCCATTCTCTAAAGCACTAAGCTTTAAAATATACTCTTGACTTTTGTTTTTATCAAAAAAACTATTTATCTCATAAAAACTTTTTAAAGTTTTATCAATATATCTTAAATTTCCTTGAGAAATTTTTTGTAAAAACTTAAGACATTTATTTGAAAAATTCATTCCGAATTTCAATTTAATATAATCATCAAGTTCTAAAAGACTAATATTTTTCAATTTAAAACAAGCACTTAAACGACTTTTAAAATGCTCTTTTTTAAGTATATTTAACTTTTTATGAGAACTTAAAACAAAACTTATAGAATCACTATAAATCCTGATGCTTTCTAGCATTGCGTAATCATACATTCCCACTTCATCAAGAATGATTAAACTCTGACCTTGTGAAATCAAAAACTCAATTTTTTCTTTTAAGAAACTCTGATCTTTAAAATTTTCATTAATAAAATCAACATTATATTTTTTTGCCAATCTTTGCAACAATACACTTTTACCACTACCACTTTTTCCCCATAAAAAAATAAAAGCTTTTTGGCTTTCTAAAATTTGATTGATTTGATGAAAAATTTCTTCTCTAAATGGAATAATTTTACTCATAATGCTTAAATCCTAGATCTTTAAGACTTGGAGCATTTACACTATCTACTATACTTGGAGTGATAATAAAAACAATTTCAGTTGCTTTAGAATTTAAAACTTCTCCTTTAAACAAAGAACCTAGGATTGGAATTTTTGATAGAAAATTGATAGAATTTTTCTCATTAGATTTATCGTGAGAAATCAATCCACCTAAAATTAAAGTTTGATTATTCTCTACTTGCACAACACTAGAAAGCTTTTTTTGTATGGTATCAGGAGCAATAGTTCTTGGTTCTTTTTGTCGTTTATTATCTTCTGGATACTTAAAATCACTTAAGCTTGGATTAATCCTGAGCATTATTTTTCCATCATCAGAAATTTCAGGCAAGATATTGAGTAAAATGCCTACAAAAATAGAATAATTGTTATAACTTTCACTAACAGTAGTCCCATTTTCAGTGCCTTTAGAACTTTCTTTAACTTGATAATTTATAGTATCACCTACAGAAATAATGGCTTGTTGGTTATTTAAAGCCATAAGCTTTGGATTAGAAAGCACGCTAGTTTTTCCATTTTGAGAAAGAAAGTTAATAATAGAATCAAAATTTAAATTCGCCCTTAAACCCAAATTCTTAACAAAACCTTGCCCATTTTGAAACTGAATAAAAGAATTTTCATTATTTACTTGCGAATTTAAACCTATATTAAAATTTTGCCAATTAATCCCACTAGAATGGTTTTCATTTAAACTCACAGCAAGTATGCTAACATCGATAATAACTTGTTTTTTAAGACGATTTTCTAGTTTTTGCAAATAATTTTTCACACTTTTTAACTGAGAATTTGTTCCAGTTACTATAATAAGACCTGCATTGGGATTTATAATGGGAGTTTTAGCCTCATAATCTTCATGAGAATTTTTTAATAATACAATAATCTCTTTTTCTATATTTTGCCAAAAATCAAATTTTTCCATACTTTTAATCATATTGTCTTCTGCGTCATCAAAACTACCGCTATATTCACTTTGCCTTGGTTTAGCGTCTACAGACGCTTTAGTTATGCTTTGTCCTTCTCTGATAGAAGTGATATAACTTATCTTAAAAATCTTCGTATTAATGCCTGAAATTCTTAAAATTTTACCATCAAAATCATAGCTAAGATCATGCTCTTTGATAAAAAAATTAAAAATTTCGTCTAAACTCATTTGATGAATATTGACAGAGTTTTGCAATATTTCTAATTTTTCTTTGGCAATTTTATCTTTAACAATAATACTAAAAGAACAATATTTTGCAAGCTCATCAAGACTTTCTTGTATGCTTAATTTTTCATTAATACTGATATCAAAAAGACGCTTTTGACAATCTAAAGCATAAAGATAATGGCAAAAAAGAATGTTAATTAATATTAATCTTATCATTTTTATTTATTTGGATTGCAATTTCTAAATTATCATATTGGAATTTAATCTCTTTAGTATTTATTTCATATATTATAGCATCATCAATCATATCACCTTTTTTATACCATCGATCATAAATTTTTACTTTATCAAGCATAATTGCAGTAATTTTAATATGTCTTAATTTTTCAAAAGTAGGATTCACAAATGGGTTTTGAAGAGTATTAAAATTTATACGATTTTCTTTATCTATAAGTTTAAAATACTCTTCAAAATTATCTTGTGCAAACAAAGTGCTAAAACACAATGTAGCACTAAAAATATATTTTATCAGCTTTCGACCTCATTGCTATAATCAGCCATAGCGATACGCTTAAGCTGTCTATAGCGACGTTGAGCGTCTTTTTTATTGCGTTCAAAAAGCTCAGCAGCGTGTTCAGGATTTGCTTTTTTAAGTGAATTATAACGCACTTCATTCATCAAAAATTGCTCATATAAATCCCAATCAGGTTCTTTTCCTGTTAGAGTTAAAGGATTTTTTCCTTGCTCTTCTAAACGAGGATCAAAGGTATAAAGTGGCCAATAACCACATTTTGTAGCAAGCTCACCTTGCTCTCCTGAGTAACCCAGCCCACCTTTAATACCATGAGCTATACAAGGAGAATAACAAATCACCAAAGATGGTCCATCATAGGCCTCAGCTGCAGTGATAGCTTTGATAAGATGAGTATAATTTGCCGTTGAGTTTACTTGCGCTACAAAAATATAACCATAAGTCATAGCAATTTGACCTAGATCTTTTTTCTGTATAGGTTTGCCTGCTGCTGCAAACTGTGCTACAGCTCCTGTTCTAGAAGATTTTGAACTTTGACCGCCTGTATTAGAATAAACTTCTGTATCAAGCACTAAAATATTTACATTTTCTCCACTTGCTAAAACATGATCAAGTCCGCCATAGCCTATATCATAAGCCCAACCATCACCACCAAAAATCCAGTGAGATTTTTTACTTAAATACTGTTTAAGCTCTAATATATCTTGTACGGCTTTAATATTTTTATTTTGCTCTAAAATAGGGATCATTTTATCTTTAATTTCCACAGACATAGCACCATTGTCTTTATTTGCAATCCAATCTTTAAAAAGAGCTGATAAAGCATTTGGAACTTCTTGCATACTTTCATTCATGATATGTTCAATGCGGTGTCTTGTATTTTCAGTTGCAATTTTCATACCCAAACCAAACTCAGCATTGTCTTCAAAAAGTGAATTTCCCCAAGCAGGACCGTGTCCATTTTTCACACTTTTTCTATAAGGAGTTGATGGAGCTGAACCCCCATAAATAGAACTACAACCTGTCGCATTAGCCACAATCATTCTTTCACCGAACAATCTTGTAATTAAAGTAATATAAGGAGTTTCTCCACATCCAGGACAAGCTCCATGGAATTCAAATAAAGGTTGGGCAAATTGTGCTCCTTTTGTAGTTTCTTTATTTAAAATATCATCTTTGTATGTGATTTCTTTAAATAAATAATCCGCATTTTCTTGCTCACCAAAATCCATCTCTTCTTGAAGTGGTACCATAACCAAAGATTTTTCTTTAGTAGGACACTCATGAACACAAAGCTCACAGCCTGTACAATCAAGTGGAGAAACTTGAATTTTAAAGCTTAATTTTTCTCCTTTGGTTCCTTTAGCTTCTAAAGCATGATCTTTTACACCGCGAGGTGCATTTGCCATTTCTTCATCATTAATCAAAAATGGCCTGATAACAGCATGCGGACAAACTGAAGCACATTGATTACATTGGATACAATTTGCCTCTATCCATCTTGGTACCATAACCCCAACACCGCGTTTTTCGTATTCGGTTGTGCCGTGTTCAAAACTTCCATCTTCATAACCTAAAAAGGCTGAAACAGGTAAATCATCACCCTTAGCCGCATTCATAGGTTTTACGATTTTTTCAACAAATTCAGTACCTTTATAGGCATTGGTTTGTTCTTTTTCTTTAAGCTCTAAATTTTTCCAATTTGGATCCACTTCAACTTTTACAAGTCCATCAGCACCCACATCAATAGCCTTGTAATTCATTTCTACAATAGCATCGCCTTTTTTACTATAAGATTTATACGCAAGCTCTTTCATGTATTTTTGTGCGTCTTCATAAGGAATGATTTTTGCAAGTTTGAAAAAGGCTGATTGCATAATGGTATTTGTACGATTTCCCAAACCTATATCACGAGCTAGTTTGGTTGCATTGATGATATAAAAATTTACTTCTTTTTCAGCTAAAGTTTTCTTTACTGCATCTGGAAGTTGTCTTATGGTTTCTTCAGCATTCCAAATACTATTTAAAAGGAAAGTTCCTCCTTTGCGAATTCCTGCTAAAACATCATAAATTTCCAAATAAGCCGCTACCGAACAAGCGATAAAATGCGGAGTTGAAACAAGATAAGTTGAACGGATAGGTTTTTTAGAAAATCTTAAATGGCTTCTTGTATAACCCCCTGATTTTTTAGAATCATAAGCAAAATAAGCTTGAGCGTAAAAATCCGTTTTATCTCCGATGATTTTAATCGAGTTTTTATTTGCGCCCACAGTTCCATCAGCACCAAGTCCGTAAAATAAACATTCGATCGTACTTTCATCTCCAAGTGAAATTTTCTCTCCAGTACTCAGTGAAGTATGAGTTACATCATCAATTATACCTACAGTAAAGCCATCTTTTGGATTATCAAGTTTAAGATTTTCAAATACTGCTATCATTTGAGCAGGATCAACATCCTTTGAAGAAAGTCCGTATCTTCCACCCACTATAACAGGAGCATTTTCTCTTCCATAGAAAGCTGATTTTACATCAAGATAAAGTGGTTCTCCGAGACTTCCTGGTTCTTTGGTTCTATCTAAAACCGCGATTTTTTTCACTGATTTTGGCATAACATCAAAGAAATATTTTAAACTAAATGGGCGATAAAGATAAACTTTTAAAATCCCTACCTTTTCACCCTTGGCATTAAGATAGTCCACTACCTCTTCAAGTGCTTGAGTTACAGAACCCATAGCAACAATCACACACTCTGGCTCTTTGTGACCATAATAAGTAAATGGTTTGTATTCTCTACCTGTAATTTTTGAAATTTCTTGCATATATTCATTAACAACATCAGGTAAAGCATCGTAAAAACGATTGCTTACTTCTCTAGTTTGAAAATAAATATCATCATTTTGTGCTGTTCCACGTGTTTTTGGATTTTCTGGATTTAAAGCATTATTTCTAAATTCAAGCAAAGCTTCTCTATCTAATAATCTATCAAAATGCGCATAATCCATTACTTCAACTTTTTGAATTTCATGGCTTGTTCTAAAACCATCAAAAAAATGTAAAAATGGCACTCTTCCCTTAATTGCAGATAAATGTGCTACACCAGCTAAGTCCATGGTTTCTTGCACAGAATGCGAACAAAGCATAGCAAAACCAATTTGTCTTGCTGCATAAATATCTTGATGATCACCAAAGATAGACAAAGCTTGAGCAGCCAAAGAACGCGCTGCTACATGGATTACACAGGGGAGTAATTGACCTGCTATTTTATACATATTTGGAATTTTAAGGAGTAATCCTTGAGAAGCCGTATAAGTTGTAGTCAAAGCCCCAGCTTGTAAAGATCCATGCACACTACCTGCAGCTCCTGCTTCACTTTGCATTTCTACGATTTTTACAGGAACTCCAAAAAGATTTTTTTTTCCTGCAGCTGCCCACATATCGGTATAATCAGCCATAGGAGAACTAGGTGTAATAGGATAAATTCCAGCAACTTCAGTAAAAGCATACGCAGCGTATGCAGCAGCCTCATTTCCGTCCATAGTTTTCATAATTTTACCCATTGAGACCTTCCTTTATATTGATAATTTTTATAATTTTTTAGCTATCAATTTACTATAAATTCTCTTAAAAGGCGTTTAACGAAAACTTGAAATTAGTTTAATCTAGCTATATAATTAACAGCCTCATATGCGTTTAAAAATACCATAGAATGGGTTTTTAATTCATTTTCATTGCCATAACCACAAGTTAAGGCCAAAGGAGTGATATTAGCAGAAATTGCAGCTTGAATATCTAATATTGTATCGCCTATCATATAGGCATTTTCTTGAGTTTTATTGAGTCTTTTTAAGGCTAAAATTATAGGTTCGGAACTTGGCTTTGGATTTGTGACATCTTCAAGAGTAATTAAAGTTTTAAAGAATTTTTTAACTCCCAAATAATCAAGTAAAATCGGAGTAAATTTACCTCCTTTTGTTGTAACTATACCAAGATCTGCAATTTCGCTTCCAAGTTCTAATGCTTCTTTTGCTTTAGGCAAAAGAGTGGTTTGTTCTAAATAAATTTGTGCATAAATTTCACGATAAGATAATACAAATTCTTTACTTAAATTTACTTTATCTGGATAAAGCATTCTAAACATTTGCTCTAAAGGATAACCTATGAGATTTTTGATTTCTTCATTATTTTTAGAAGTTAATCCAAGGGCTTTAAAAGCTCCTTGGAAAGAATTTAAAATAGCATCAGTAGAATCAATTAAAGTGCCATCTAAATCAAATAAAATAGTTTTATTCATTATCTTAAAATAAATTTAGCATCCACTCTTCTATTATCCGCTCTACCTTCTTTAGTGTCATTGCTTGAGCGAGGATTATCTTGTCCATAACCTACTGTTTTGATGCGACTTTTTTCTACACCATATTTTTCAAGTTCATTAGCAACACTTTTAGCACGTCTTTCTGAAAGCTTTTGATTATAAGCTCTTGAACCTATATTATCTGTATGTCCTTCAAGAATAGTATCATATCTTTCATTTTCATCTAAAACTTTTGCAATTTCTTTGATTTTTTCTTGAAAAGTTGGATTTATAGTAGTTTTATCAAAACCAAAATGACCTTCCAAAGAAATAGTTTTTTCGCAACCATTTTCATCTAACAAAGCACCTTCTCTTGGTTCTACAGGACATTTTGCTTGTGGAGTTGCACGAGTATCAGCAACTTCTTCTACAGCTTTTTCCTTTTTGCCACCAAAACCAAAACTAATACCTAAAGTTGAAACCCAATTATGGTTTGCATGATTAAAATTAATTTGATCTCTAGTTTCAAGTCTTAAAGCCAAAGAATCACTAAGGCGGAATTTTACACCCGCGCCATAATGTCCAAATCCACCGCTTTTATTATCATAAGCAGCATTTGAAAAATCCTCATATCCTCCACCTGCTAAACCATAGAAATAAAATTTCTCACCTACATCAATACCTTTAATAGCACTCAAATAAGTTCTTGTAATATCTGTAGTTTTATTTGTATTTGTATATTTAACATCAGAATAATGCTCTAACCCAAATTCTAATTGATCAAGCCAAAAATCGTCAAAATGATAACCAAGTCTAATCCCTGGTGCATAACGATTATCCATATCTAAATTACCTTCAAAGTAATTATAGTTTAAAGTTGGAGTGATTTCAAATTTTACATTGTTATCAGCACCAAATAAAACACTTGCCAAACCTAAACATAATAATATTTTTTTCATAGAAAAAACCTTTCATTGTGTTATAAAATAAAAATTTAAATTTTGCAATTATATCATAAATGACAGAAAAAAGGATGAGTTTTATAAAAAATTGTAGAAAGGTGGGAAAATCCCACCAAAAAATATTAACGTTTAGAGAATTGTGGGCTTCTTCTTGCTTTGCGGCGTCCATATTTTTTACGCTCAACAGTTCTACTATCTCTAGTAAGAAGTCCTTTAGGTTTTAATAAGGCTCTAAAATCAGCATCCATAGCTGCTAAAGCTCTTGAAATTCCATGTCTTAAAGCTTCAGCTTGAGCACTATAGCCCCCGCCTAAAGTAGTTGCTTTAATATCCATTGAAGTTTCTTGTTTAGTCGCAAGTAAAGGTTGAACCACTTTAAGCTTAATCGCCTCGTGTCCACCAAGCCAAGTGTTTAAATCAACACCATTAACACTAATTTTACCACTACCTGGTTTTACCCATACCTTTGCGATAGCAGTTTTTCTCTTACCTGTTGCGTATGTTGTTGCCATGATTATTTTCCTTCTTTAGCAATTTGCGCAGTGTGTGGGTGCTCACTACCCGCATAGATTTTTAATTTTTTAAGCATAGCTCTGCCCAAATTTGTTTTAGGAAGCATACCTCTAACTGCTAATTTATATAATTTTGCAGGATTTTTTTCAAGTAAATCACCAAATTTTTCGCTTTTTACACTTCCAAAATATCCTGAATGTCTATGATAAAGCTTATCTTCTGCTTTATTAGCACCTGTAAATACAGCTTTTGAAGCATTGATGATAATTACATAATCACCACAATCAACATTTGGAGTAAAGCAAGGCTTGTTTTTACCTCTCAAAATTGTTGCTACTTCAGTTAAAAGACGACCAAAGCGTTTGCCTTCTGCGTCTAAAACAATCCATTCTCGTTTTACTTCGTTTGGCTTTGTTATCTTTGTCATAATTTTTACCTTTGCCAAAAATTTAAAATGTGATTGTATAAAAAATAATATTAATTTTTACTTAATTTAAGTAAAAATAAAGTTTATATTTCCAAAATTTGAATTTCATTTTCCAAACAATAAACTATAAAAGCACGCACTTTATCTTTTTTCAAAATTTCACCAATGGCAATCTTATAAGTTCTTACTTGCTCTTTATGTTTATCTTGCATAGCAAGACCTGTTTTATAATCAATTATGAAAGCTTCTTCATCTTTTAAAACAAGCAAATCTAATTGTTTAATTTCTCCATTAAAACTCAAAGCTTGTTCTTTTAAAAGCTTTCCATCGCCAATCAAATTTTGAAATTGAATATTTTTCAGCAAAACTTCAATTCTTTTAAAAAGCTTTTCAAAATCACTCTCATCTAAAAAATGCCTAAATTTACTCTTGCATCTTTGAGTAAGTATTTGAAAATTTTCACTCTTGGGGAGTTTTAAATTTTGCATAAAAAAATGAAAAGCATTTCCAAAATATAGCTCTTTACTATCAAGCCTTTCTTCGCTTTGAACTTCTTGTGGGCTAATTTTTTCAAATTTTTGCAAAGCTTGAATACTTTCTTTTTTAACACTTAAAATTTGTTCTTTGCTTTCTAAAAAACCTCTCTCTTGAGAATGTATATTTAAAAATCCTCCATTAAAATAACTTGGATAATTTCCATTTACACTTTCTTCATTTCTTTTTATGATAATCAAACTTTCCTTAGCTCTTGTAAAAGCCACATAAAGTTTATTGATATCATCTTCATAATTTGCTCTTATAATATTTTCTTTAAAAAGAGTATAAATAGACTCTTTAGTAAGCTCTCGAATTTTATCTTTAATATGGAGTTGCCAGCCTTGATTGATATCATATTCAAGCATAATGTCTTCATTGTTTGAATTGTTTTTAGATAAACTATCAAGTAAAATCACATGATCAAATTCCAAACCCTTAGATTTATGCACACTCATAATACTAATACCCATATTTTGTTCACTTACTATTTTCAAAGTACAAGGCTCAAATAAAAGCTTTAAAAAATTCTCCTTAGTTTTAGCATATTCGATAAATTGTATTAAAGCTATATCATTTAAATCAAGTTTTAATTCTTTTATTAAAAAAAGTACATTTTCCATAGCATTTTTTGAAAAATCAAGGGTGATTTTTCTGGGCTCAAAACCTAAAAGTTCTTTTAAAAATACCAAGTAAAACTCATCACCAAAAATACAATATTTAGCATATTCTAAAACAAGTCTTACGCTTGCTTTATTTTCAAGTAAAACATTGCTTTGAGTAAATGCAGGAATATTTTGCTCTCTTAAAAAATCCAAAACCATATCTGCATCACTATTTTTCCAACACAAAATACAAATATCATCATAAGAAATATTTTTAGATCTTAAAAAATTAATTTGCTCAAATAAAGTTTCTAAAGTCTTTTCCTTA
Source organism: Campylobacter sp. BCW_6468 (assembly GCF_001762865.1). Classification (NCBI taxonomy): domain Bacteria; kingdom Pseudomonadati; phylum Campylobacterota; class Epsilonproteobacteria; order Campylobacterales; family Campylobacteraceae; genus Campylobacter; species Campylobacter sp. BCW_6468. The sequence goes on along the minus strand of NZ_MJXQ01000033.1, from coordinate 78,492 downwards.
ATTTCTTGGGCTTGGTTTTTAACCTTTTGTTCTTTAGATTCCACAATACGCACAAAACCGCCTTTTTTGCTTTCTAAGGCAAATTGCTCTTTATAATCTTTGATTTTTTCTTTAAAAGTTTCATTAACAAAATCAACCAAAAGCTCTTTAGAACGATAATTAGTATTTAAACTATCACTTTTAATTTGACTAAATTCTTGTTTTAACAAATCAAATAATTCTTTTTTTCCTTTACGAAAGCGATAAATACTTTGTTTTTTATCTCCTACATAAAAAAAAGTGCGATTTTTTTTAACTCCTTCTCCTGAAACAAGCTCAGTAATCAAAGGGCGTAAAATTTGATATTGGATCACGCTTGTATCTTGAAATTCATCAATAAGCAAATGCGAAATAAAACCATCTAAACGAAAATAAATCATATCCTTAAATTCACTAGTTATTAGCTCATAAACTTTTTTACTCACATCTTGGAAATTTAAGGTATTTTTATCTTTATGAAATATATTTTTAGCTTCACTATAATGATTTAAAAGATTCATTAAATTAGCAATTTTATAATTTTCAAGCTCTATGGCATAAGTATTTAAAGCATTTATAAGCTCCATTCTTTTTGCACTAAAATGCAAGTTAGTGCTTTCTAAATCTTGTAAATATTTTGTACTTTCAAATTTTGTCATAAAACTTGATTGCATAAATACAGATAAATCTAAAACTTCACTTTTAAAATTGTCACACAAATTTTTATAATTTTTTACATGAGTAAGACCCAAACAATAACTTCTTAACTCACTATAAGCTTTATTGATATAAGCTTTAGATGGATTTGGAATTTTAGGACGATTTTGAAAATAAGCATTCTCATAAAATTTTTCAAGCTCGTTAAAAAAATTTTCTTTCTCATCAACTAAATTAATGTAATAAGCCAAATCTTTTAATTCATCTTTTTTAAGAAGTTTTAAAAAAATCTCTCTTACATCAAGCCTTTCTTCACTCATTGTAAAATCACTACTTAAGCCCAAATTTAAAGCAAAAACACGCAAAATTTTTCCGAAAAAAGCATCAAAAGTACTAATTTTTAACTCTGTTCTTAAAAATTCTTCTTTTTTAGCATCTCTTAAAGAAATAAGCTCTTCTTTATCTTTACCTAAAAGCTTGCAAAGTTCATTGCATTCACTGGTTTTATTTTCTTTTTCTAAATTTAAAAAAGTCTCAATAATTCTTTTTTGCATTTCATTAGCAGCTTTTTTGGTAAAAGTTAAAGCTAAAATTTCATTAATCTTAGCTCCTTTTAAAATAAGTGCTACAAAACGCACACTCAAGGCAAAGGTTTTTCCGCTTCCTGCACTCGCTTCTAATGCCAAAAAAGGCTCAAATTGACTCATTTTAATTCCTTTTTATAAATGAGTTTATAAGGACAATACTCATCTTGTTCATTTTCAAACTCTATTTCTTCCTTACTCATAAGAACTAAATCTTTAAGTCTTTCTCTTAGCTCATCTAAACTTTTGGCTTTTTGATGCAATATTTGCATACTATTTAAATCATAAAAACCCACGCTTGCATTTTCATCATATAAAGCTTGGTAAAAAGCAAGTTGATAAGAATTACTTGGCACTTTTCCACTTTTATAATCAATAATCAAATTACCTTCTTTTGAACTATCGATACGATCTATAGTACCCTTAAGTTTTATACTATCTGTTCCGAGCTTTAAAATATTGTTTAACTCAAGCTCTGTATGTGCGACATAAAAGCCTTTTGAAAAATGCTCTTTTTCATTTTTAGCAAATTGTATAAATTTTAATTTAAATACTTCAAGATCAAGTTCACTGATATTGTATTTTTGATATTCTTTATCCAATAAATTTGCAAAAACTTTTATATCAAAATTATTATTTGCATAATTTTTATAATAAATTTCAAGCATTTTATGGATAAAATTTCCTTGATTTTTCGCTTTGCTTTCCTCGCTTAAAACCCTAGGTTCTGCTAAATTTAAAATATAACGATAATAATAAGTTCTTTTTTGATTTTCCAATAAATTAAAACGACTAAAAGAAAGCGGAAACTCGAAAGGATTATGCTTTAAAATAGGAGCTTTTATAGGAGTTAGATTAGGTTTTATGCCTTCATAGTCTAATTTTAAAGCATTAAGATAAGCTTTTTGGTGGATATGAGTTTCATAAAAAAAGTCAAAATCAAGTTCATCTAAAAAACGTGATTTGCTTTTTTCTTCATTTTCCACAAAGCAAATACTTACTTCTAAAGCATTCTTCATCAAGCTTTCATAATAAAATCTTTGTAAATTTTCTCTTCTATCATAGCTAATCAACCCTGCTTTTTTACGCACTTCATTGTTTAAAAAAAGCTCATTAACACTTCTTTTAGGAATAAATTCTTCATTAAAATCAACCAAAATCACTCCATCAAAACAAAGCCCACGACTTTCTAAAAGTCCCATTACCGTAACCTTACCTCCACCTACATCACTAAGGGAAAGTTGTGAAATTTGCATGAAAAAAAGATGGATCAACTCTTTAAGAGTTAAAGACTGATTTTTCAATAAATCTTTAATAAAATAAAGTTCTTTTCGTATCAAATAAATAAGCTCTTGCTTTTCATTTTCTAAAAACAAAGCAAGTAATTTTTCAAAATATTCAAAATCACATTTCTCATCAAAATACTTTTTAAACTCTATAAAATCAAGTTTTAAAGAATGTAAAAGCGTATTGTGATAATCAAAAATCATCTGCGTGTCTTCAAAATAATCCTCTTGATTTTTATAAATAAAAGAAGCACTACTAGCACTTTCATAAAGTGCTTGAAATTTTTGATAAAACAAACTCTCTTTAATACTAATTCCACTTGCAAAGTTAAGCATATTGTCTTTATCAAAAAGTCTTAAAAACTCACAAAAACTTTCATCTGGAGTTATAACTGCAATATTTTCAGGCTTTAAACCTTTGCGTACAAAATGTGAAATTTCATCCATAACAAAAGCACATTGCAAAGCCCTTAATTCAAAAGATTTGAGTTTCATTTTTGAATTTTTTGTTTTAAAAATTTCTTCTTTTAAGATCTCTTGTTTTGAAAGATTGATTTCATAATGAGTGTTTATTTTTAAATCAAATATTTTTAAAAAATCAAGTTTTAAAAGATATTCAAGATTAAATTTACTCGTTTTAAAACTTAAAACCACTTCTTTAATCTGAGAAATTTCACTTAATAAATTTTCTTCAAATTTACTTAAAAAACCTTGCAAATCATAAACTATAGCTTCATACTCATCTAAAAAATCTTTATTAAGAGTGTAATTTTTAGGTAAAGAAAGATCATCATAAAAAGAATTCTTTTCAAGCAAAGCAAGATAATTCTTATATACCTCATCTAAAATTTCCAAATGTTCATTATAGGTGGCATAATAATCATTGTTTTTAAGATCTTCTATGCTTTTTTTTTCCAAACTCAGTTCTTTAAAAAAAGAAAAAAGATATTCGTTATTTTTCAAAAAAGCAAAAAATTCTACCGAAATTCCTAGTTTTTTTTCTAAATCCTTACTTTTTAGACAAGCTTCTTGCATTAAAAGCAAACTTTCATAAGAACTTGCTTTATGAAAATTGCTCAAACAAACTTTATCTAAAAATTCACCTATATGAATAGCACTATCTAATAAAGCATTTTGCTGTTTTTTTTGATTATAATATTCTCTAATTTGCCTTGAAGAGCTAAAAATTCTTAATTTCATTGAGCATTTAATTCGTAGCTAAAAAAACCCACTGTTTCTTGATTTGCATAAAACTTTAGCTTAAGCTCCCATCTACCTTTATCTAATTTAGGTAAAGCGATACTTAAAATTCCATTTTTAACTTGTCCTTCTAACTTTTGATCAAAATTTTTAGTGAATGGTCTTGTAAGAAGAACTTGAACTTTTAAATCATCAGAATTTATATTTTGTAATGCAGAAATTTTAAAATTTGCAACATAGGAATTTTGATCCACTTCATAACTAGGAATTTTTCTTTTACCTATAAAAGTGATTTTATCATTTTGAAAATTTACTTTAAAAAATTTATCAAAATTTACTTGTTGTTTTTGTATTTGATTGTAATTATTTTCAACATTTTGATAAGAGTCAAAATAAAAATCATCCTCATACACAGGATGGTGACTTGCTATAAAAATCGTTACAATACAAGCAATAATTATAGCCAAAAGTGAAAGCAAAATACCATAAGGCCAAAAACTTTTTTTAGTTTCTAACATTTTTTTTCCTCTTTATTCTTCTTTGTGCATAGTATAACAATGCAAAGCAAATAAATCCATAGATAAGTATTCTTAAAATATTGATAGTATCACGATTTGCATTACCTATAGAATGTTCTAATTGTAATCCCAAGGATTTTGCCACACGATCTACAATATCTGCATAACCATTAAGTATAGCAGCATTATAAATATCACCTTTATTTGTAGCTAATATCGGCAAAATAGATCCTGTTCCAGGATAAGGACTAAGCACAGCTTCTTTATCAATCAAAGCTAAAGCACCTTTTGAGCCCACTATATCAACTTTGTGAGAATTTTTTGACAAAAGAAGCAATATATAAGATTGAGGAAGTTCTTTTTGTTTATTTAATAAAGTTTCAATTTCAGTTTTATCGCCAACCATAACGCCGATAAAAATATTACTTTTTTGGTAAAGCTCTTTTCCTATAAGATTAATCTCGTTACTTACTTTTTGACTTAAAATATTTTCATTAAAAAGCACAGCATCAAGAGCAAAAACCCTAGAAGGCAATAAAACAAAGAAGAAGATAGCTAAAAAAAAGCCATCTTGTAATATTTTTTTCATCCTATATGAAGATGATTTACGGTCAAAACCGACCAAGCGGTGATTGCAGCAGCAACAACTAAACCAATAACAATTAAATATTCCAAAGCCTTACTCATTGTGCTTCCTTTATACTTCTATGATCTTGTTCTTTTGAACCAAACATCTTTACACTTTGTACATCTTTAAGACTATATGGCTTTTGCATCACTTCTTGCTGAGCTTTAAGACCCCAAATAGTTAAAACTGCTAAGATAGCAAGCAACAAAACCGTAGCAATTAACATACCTGTAACACCTGAAAGAGAAAACACGCATCTATTATTATTTTCCATCATTCACCCCTTGAAAGAGAAATTACATACTCGCCAACAGCTTCTTTTTGAATATCATTAAGTGTTGGAAAACTCGGCATTGTTCCTATAAAACCAGCCTTACCACTATGTAAAACATCTACTACAAAAGCTGCAGAACCGTATTTTGTAAGATCTGGGAACATTCCATCTTGACCTTTTCCATCTTCTCCATGGCATGCTGCACAAGTTGCATAAGCTTCTTTACCTTTTGCTACTAAATTTTCATTTGCAGTTTTCTTAATAGCTGAAAGATCTTTTGCTACATAAGCAGCAATAGCAGGGATATCTTCTTCTGCTACACCTAAATCAGCAGCACCAAGCATTTCTCCACCTGGAAAATTCATACCTTTTGAACCATGTTTAATTACATTGATTATACCTTCTTCACTACCCCAAATATTTAAATTTTGAGCTTTACCATTGATACCATCTCCTGTAATTCCATGACAAGCCGAACACTGAACTAAAAAGATATTTTGACCCATTGCTATTTTATCTTCAGGAGATAAATTTTTAAATTTTTCTTCAAATTTTGTATTATGAGTTGCTACTTCTTCATTATATTGACCTATACTTGAAAAAGAATTTAAAGGATATCCCCATAGAAAATACCAAATAGCCCAAACAATAGTCAGGAAAAATACCACAGCCCAACCAGTAGGAACAGCATTTTTATACTCTCCTATTCCATCCCAACTATGTTCACTAAGCTCTGACTTGCCTTTTTTTTCTTTCATTTGCTTAAACATTCTACCCACAATAACCAGTGTGATTAAAATGATAAGAATAGCTCCAATTAAAGATAAGAGATTAACATTATCTTCTAAATTTAACCATTGCATTAAGCACTCCTTTTACTTTCTAATACACTATCATCAATATCATCTTTTAAGGCAAGGTTTGCATAATTTTCATAATTTCTCTCGCCTTTTTTTTCTGTTCTATATAAATGATACAAATACGCATATAATACTATTGACAAAAACATCACGAGTGCAAAAAAACCATAACCTTGGAAAATCTCCCACTCATGTTTTTGAACTGTTGCTAAATCAAATGTGATTAAATTTTTAATCACATCAAAAACTATTGATAAATGTTCCATCATCTTACTTTAAACTATTTAAATAAGCGATCAAAGCAACTATTTCTTTGATTTCACCTTTAGCAAAAGCATCTTTTACTTCTTGATTTTTCATTTGATCAACTATAGCCTGAGCTTCAGCTTTTACTTCAGCTTGTGCATCTTCCCAAGAACCAAGTTTTGTTCCATTTTCTGCATCATAAGGAACATTGAAAACTTTTTTCACAGTTAAAGCCTCAGCATAAGCAGTTTCAATATCTGCATTATTTTTAAACATATGCTTATATGAAGGCATAATAGAATCTGGAACAACAGAAGTAGGATCCCACATATGATTTTCATGCCAATCAGCCGTTCTATAATTTCCTACACGAGCAAGATCAGGTCCTGTTCTTTTTGAGCCCCAAAGAAAAGGTCTATCATAAGCAAATTCACCACTTACAGAATACATACCATAACGATCTGTTTCTGATTTAAATGGACGAATAAGCTGTGAATGACAAGCATTACAACTATCTTTAATATATACTGCACGCCCTGCAAGTTGTAAAACCGTATAAGGTTTTTTACCTTCAATTGGTCTTGCATTTTCTGCAAAATTTGGTAAAACTTCAACTATGCCTGCATAAGCAATCACTACAAAAACAGCTACAGCAAAAAAGAATGGATTTTTTTCTAACCAACTAAACATATTTTCTCCTTTTTATGCTGCCATAGGCGAAGCGCTTTTTGGTTCTTTATCAAGCACTCTTCCACAAGCAATTGTTTTGTAAATATTATAAGTAAACATAAAGAAACCGATAAGATACAACAATCCACCAATCGCTCTAATCCAATAATAAGGAACAATAGCCACAACAGTATCAATAAAGCTATAAAGCAAGTTACCATACTCATCTGTCGCTCTCCACATCATACCTTGAGTAATACCCGCAATCCACATTGAAGCAAAATAAAGAACTATACCTGTGGTTTGGATCCAAAATTGAGCTTCCATTAAAGATTTGCTATAAAGCTCTCTTTTGAAAACTCTAGGAGTCATATGATAAAGCGCGGCCATAGTCATAAATCCTACCCAACCTAATGTTCCATCATGAACATGTCCTGGAATCCAATCTGTAAAGTGTGCTAAAGCATTAACAGATTTAATTGAAAGAATTGGCCCTTCAAGTGTTGAGAACATATAGAAAGTTGATGCCAAAATCATAAATTTAATCAACGGACTCTCGCGAAGCTGACTCCACTCACCTTTCATAGTAAGCAAGATATTAATCGCTGAACCCCAAGAAGGTAAAATCAATACTACAGAGAAAACCGAACCCATAGTTTGCATCCAATCAGGTACAGTTGAATAAATCAAATGGTGACCACCTGCCCAAAGATAAACAAACATTAAGCCCCAAAATGCAAATAAAGAGAGTTTATAAGAGAAAATCGGCTGACCACTTTCTTTTGGCAAGAAGTAATAAATTTGAGCAATAATACCCACAGTAAATACAAATGCCACAGCATTATGTCCATACCACCATTGTACTAAAGCATCATTTGTTCCTGCATACATTGATACACTATGCCACCATTTACCCATTCCAGTAACAAAATAAGTTGGTACTTCCATGTTGTTAAAAAGATAAAGCATAGCTATACCTAAAAATGTAGCTATATAATACCATAGAGAAATATAAAGGGTTTTTTCACGGCGAATTCCAATAAGTCCAAAAATACTTACACCCCATAAAACCCAAACAAGAACAACAAGAATATCTAAAGGCCACTCAAGCTCTGCATATTCTTTAGATGTAGTCACACCCATAAACAAAGATATAACAGCTAAAACCATAGTAAGCATATAAAGCCAAAAATGAAGCTTACCAACAGCCATTAAAAATCTTGACTCAGCCATACTCACTTTAAGAACACGCTGACCTATATAATACCAAGTTGCCCAAATCCCTGAAAGCATAAAACCAAAAATCACACCCGAAGTATGAAGTGGTCTAAGTCTTGAAAAAGTGGCATATTCTCCTGCTAAATAGTTTAAATTAGGATATGCCATTTGAAAAGCTATAAGAGTTCCTATAGCCATACCAACAATGCCGAACAATATGGTCGCAAACATAAAATATCTTGTAACCGTATAGTCGTAATTTAATACATTACCTGGATGCATCGACTTTCTCCTTAAAATTTTTGATAACAAGAGAATATTATAGAATATTAATTATACATTTTTTCTTAAAAACAACAATTTTGTTAATCATTTGTTATGCTTTATATTTTAAGGTTAAATCAGTCTTATTTATTGATATTTATCTTATAACCTAAACTTGGCACATTTTTTATAAAATCTTCACCCACTTTATCTCTTACTCTTTTTATAAAAGTTCTAACAGCAGTATCGCTCACATGTTCACCTATCCAAACATTTTTCTTAATATCTTCATGCAAAACCAAAGCCCCAGGTTGCTTTAAAAGCAAAGAAATAAAAGCCAATTCTTTTTTAGTTAAAACAATTTCTTCACCACTGTAAATTAAAGTTCGTTTAGTTTTGTTAAATTGATATTCTTCAGAAATTTTTACAAGCATATTTGCTTCAATTTTTTCACCTATCAGATAATCTAAAACTTTAAACAACTCTTCTATATCAACAGGTTTAATCAAATATTTATCTATACCAATATCAATAGAACGCAAAAGTCTCTCTTTCTCTGAATACGCACTAAGAACAACAATTGGAACATCATCTGAAATTTCTTTAATCTCTCTTGCCATATCCAGTCCATCCATAATAGGCATAGCAATATCTGTGATAACTAAATCTGGCTTAAATTTTTTAAATTTTTTAAGCCCCTCATCTCCATTTTGAGCTCCGATTACTTTACTAAAGCGTTCGCTTAATATATTAATCATTGATTCTCTAGCCTTAACCTCATCTTCAACTACTAATATTATCAATTCTTTACATTCTTGTGACATTTCTACTCTACCCTCTCTTTTAGTTTTAAAAATATCTCAAAACAAGCCCCGTCTTTTCCATTTTTAACTTTTATTTTTCCTTGGAAACTTTCGATAATTTGTCTACTTATATAAAGTCCTACTCCTATACCTTGACTAGGATGTTTTGTTGTAAAATAAGGTTGAAAAATTTTATCTAAATTTTCTTTATCAATCCCACCAGCATTATCTTTTATTGTAATTTTCAGATAATTTTTTCCAAATTTTGAAAAATTTATTGTTATGATTTTCCTTTTTTTGTTTTTAAATGCTTCTATTGAATTTAAAATCAAATTAAGAAAAACTCTTATTAAACCATTCTCATATGCCAAAACTTCATAATCACTTTTCGAAACAATATTAATATTTACATGATTTTTTTCTATAGTTTCAAAAGCAATTTCCAAGGCTTTATTTAAAGTCTCTTTTATAAATACACACTGCTCTACTCCTTTGTTAAACAAAGTTCTAAACACATCAATTGTTTCTGACATATTTTTAATCATATCTTTTGATTGTGAGTAAATTTCAGCAAATCCTTTTTCATCTTTAAGATTTTGCTTCATTTGAAACATGGCAATACCGAGCTCATTTAACGGTTGTCTCCATTGATGTGCTATATCGCTAATCATTTGTTCTAATGAAGATTTCAAAATCTCTTCATATGCTATTTTAATATCTTTTTCATTTTTTTCCAAGGCAATTTGCATTTTTTTCTCAAATTTTTTACCTAACTGTATAAATTCTTGTTGGTGATTTTTAACTGTATTTTCAAGATTAATACTTAATTCTCTTAATTTAGCGTGATTTAGAGCAAGCTCTTCATTAAGCTTAAAAGAATTACTAACATCATGAGAGAATGCTACTATTTCTATTAATTCATTATTTTTATCCAATATGGGGATTAATAAAGTTTCAAGATAGAAAGTTTTGCCTAATTTATCAATATTTTTAAAAATAACTTGATAAGGTTTTTTATATGAAAGTTTTTTTAAAAGTTCTTCAATATAACATTCCTCAACATCTGGATGTTTAAATATTGAATGTTTTTTTCCTATAAGCTCTTTTTTACTATATCCACTTATTTGACAAAGTTTATCACTGACAAAAATTAAATTTCCTTGAACATCAGCTCTTGAAAAAATTGTATTTTTTTCAAGAGCTTTAAAAAACTGATCTTTAAAAAAATCTTTCATTGAAAAGCCTTAAAACCTATATAGGCAAGATTTATACCGTAACAAACAATAACGCCATACGATAAATAATTAAATAAATTTTTCAAAAAATCACTAAAAAACTGTGAAATTTTAGAAAAAAATAACATCGCAGGTAAAGTTGATATTCCAAAAATCATCATTACCAAAATACCTTCAAAAATATTTTGCTTACTCATTGCATTGGCTATAAAAAAATACACCAATCCACAAGGAACAAAACCATTTGAAAATCCTAAAAATATGGCTGATTTTAATCCTTTAAAATTTTTAGATTTTTTAATAATTTTCTTTACAAAACTATCAAAAAAAACATTATTTTCAATAAAAGATAACATATTGCCTCTAAAAATAAGAGCAAAACCCAAAATCATCATAAATATACCAAGAATAAAAAATGACAAACTTTGAACCTTAGCATTGATTGCCAAGATATTCCCAAAAGCCCCAAAAATTATCCCTAAAACAATATAAGCAAAAATTCTAAACAAATGATAAATAAAAGTTAATAAAAATAAATTATTGCTTTTTGAATTCAAATTTATAAAAAGTAAATTAAAACCACCACACATAGAATAGCAATGTCCAAAACTAGATAAAAAAGCAACGCTGATAATAGCTAAAAAATCTATACTCACATCAAATTCATAAATTCTTTAAAAATATACTTACTTTCATGAGGACCTGAAGAACTTTCTGGATGATGTTGTACTGAAATAATAGGATAGTCTTTATATCTTACTCCTTCAACATTATCGCCAAATAAATTTCTATGAGTGATATGAGCCACTTGAGCTAATTCTTCTGGAACATTATAATTATGATTTTGTGCGGTAATTTCTACCGTTTTTGTATCAAGATTGATCACAGGATGATTTGCTCCATGTTGTCCAAATTTCATTTTATAAGTTTCATATCCAAAAGCATTACTTAAAAGCTGGTGACCTAAGCAAATTCCAAGCATAGGAATTTTAGCTTCTGCAAGTTTTTTAATCTCTGCAATCTCTTGTTTTAAAATCCTTGGCTCACCTGGACCATTAGAAAGAAACACGCCTTGAATTTCACCTTTTTTATACAGAGTAATCAACTCATCTGCTTTAACATTATATGGATAAACTTCTACTTCAAAACCTACTTCTACAAGTTCATTTAAGATATTTGTTTTAACACCATAATCTATAACAGCAACTTTTTTCTCACTTCTTTTAGCATCATTAAATTTTTGAAAACTAGCGTTCCAAACGCCTTGTTTATGAGAATAATTTTTCTTAGTGCTAACTTCTTTTACAAAATTTACTTCATCAATTTTTGCTGATTTTTCTAAGGCGATTTTTAAATCTTCTTTATTTGAAATTTCAGTTGAAATTACAGCTCTTAAATTGCCATTATTTCTTATCATTTTTACTAGATATCTCGTATCAAGTTCATAAATTCCTATTTTTCCATGTTTTTCAAGATAATCTTGTAAACTTTCTTTAGCGCGAAAATTTGAAAAACTAGAACTTAATTCACGCATTAAAACACCACTTGCAAAAATTTCCTTACTTTCATTATCATTTTCATTGGTTCCCACTATACCAATTTCTGGCATGGAAAATACGATAAATTGCCCCGCATAAGAAGGATCTGAAATAATTTCTTGATACCCTGTTAAAGAAGTGTTAAATACAAGCTCTCCAAAAAAAGTACCGCTCTTTCCAAAAGCCTTAGTACTTAAAAAAATATCATTTTCTAAATAAATATAAGCCTTCATTAAAACATACCTTTTTTTCTGAGCTCTTCTTGATAGAGTTTTTCAAAGATAAGATCGTATTCTTCGCTACCTGGAATAGGTTTTGTTTTATAATTGCTAATTTTCTCATAAACCTCATCTTCAAGTTTTTCATAAATTTTAAGATAAGACTCTATGCTTGAAAAGATTAAATTTTTAACTCTATTTTCACTCACTATAAAATTAATATAATCATTCTCTACAAGTTCTTCTAAAATTTGATGCGCTAGATGATTATGTCTATCTTCAGAATCTAAAATCACATTAAATTCAGGAGCTAACTTTTTCTTCACAAGCCAAAACATATTTTTACGATCTACTTGCATAAGCTCCATTTCATCTTCTTGTTGCTCTAAAAGCTCTTTTACTCTTTCATCTAATTTTCTTTCACTTAGAATATCTTTCTCTAAAACTTCTATTATACATACCTTAAGCTTTTCTAATTGATCTTTAATTTCTACAAAAGAAGAATTAGCTATATCTAACATCATTTTATTTGCGATATAAGGAATATGTGGTAATTTTATACGCATCTTAAAAACCTTTTATTTGATAATGTTTGAAATAATAGCTTATTTTTGGTAAAAGAATGTTAAAAATGAAAAATTTTCATTATTTTAATCACCTAATTACTAGCATTATTATCTAAATTTTTCAAAAGCAAAGTAAGCTCGCTAGCTTTTTTTGGATCCATTTTAGATAAAACACCTGAAATTTTACGCGATTCCAAAGAAAGCATTATTTTGCTTGCATCCTCTGCATCCATTTGACTTAAAACATCTGCAATGGCTGCATCTTTCATTTGGGAATAAATTTCTTTAACCCTACCTTGAGTTTTATCATTGATTGAATTTAAAATCTTTTGTTGTTCTTCTACAAGCCTTGCGTTTTCAAGCTTTAATTCTTCAATTTTTGCCAAAGTTGCATTAACCTCAGCCTCTTTTTTTTCTAAATTTTCAAACCTTTCTTTTTGCAAAGCTTCAAAAGAGGCTTTATAAGCTTCTAAAGATTGTCTTGCTTCATCAAATTCTCTAGTTTGCAATTCAATTTGAGCTTTTCTAGCTTCAAAATACTGCTCACAATCTTGTTCAGCTCCAAAAACTACACTTGAAATAAAAACTAACAATATAAATTTTTTAATCATCTTTTTCTCCTTTGAAAAAACGACTGATTGCAATTTCATCTAAAAATTTTTCTTCAGCCTTAGCAAATTCTTTTTGCTTTTGTTTAATTTCCTCGGCTTCTAAAACCTTCATTTTTTCATAATCTAAATGTGCTTTTTGATATAAAAACTGATAATGATTCATTTCTTTTTTAGAAAGTTCTACTTTCTCCTTAGCTCTTGCCAAAGCCTCGCGTCCTACTTGTGCCATACTTAAATTCGATCTTAACTCTGCTATAGATCCTGATTTTGGCAATACGCCTAAACTTTCACACTCTTGGCGTGAAAGTTCATAAGCTTTTTCATGTTCAAGCTGTCTTTGTTTGGCTTGATTAAGATTTGATTCTGCTTTATCAAGTTGTTGTTTTCTTACCTTTACAACAGAATTATATTTACTTTTCATAAGATGATAGTATCATCTCTTTCAGGGCTAGTAGAAATATACTTTACCTTAACCCCTGCAAGCTCTTCAAGTCTTGCTATATATTTTTTAGCATTTTCTGGCAATAAATCATAATCTTTTATACCAAAAACTTTATCCCAACCATCCATTTCTTCATAAATAGGTTGAACATTTTCTAAATCACTTGGTATATAGTCGATTTCCATACCCTTATATTCATAAGCACGACAAATTTTTATCTTTTCAAAACCATCTAAAACATCAAGCTTCATCAAAGATAAAGCATCAAGACCATTAAGCCTTGCTGTATATCTTACAGCAACCGCATCAAACCATCCACAGCGTCTTTTGCGTCCCGTGCTTACGCCAATCTCTTTTCCAATTTGCGCAATTTTTTCTCCATCTTCGCCCTTATCCTCAGTAGGAAAAGCTCCATTTCCCACACGCGTTGCATAAGCTTTTACAATACCTATAATATTTCCCGCTTCTTTAGGATTTAACCCAAGTCCTGTTAAAGCGCCTGCTGAAATAGTACTTGAACTTGTAACATAAGGATAAGTTCCATGATCAATATCAAGCATAGAGCCCTGAGCTCCTTCTAAAAGTACTCTTTTATCTTCATCTAAAGCCTTCCAAAGCATTCTTGTAGTATCTGTAATATAAGGAGTTAAAATTTCATTAAAACGTTTTAAATCAGCAAGCAATTCTTCAGCACTTGGAATTTCAATTTCAAGCATTTCAAAAAAAGTTTTATTAGCTTCAAAATCTTTTATCAAAGCCTCGCAAAGTCTTTGTGGTTCTAAAAGCTCTCCAACTCTATGTCCTGTACGATTAATCTTATCTGCATAAGAAGGTCCTATACCCTTACCTGTTGTTCCTATGGCATTTTTGCCTTTGAGCTTTTCTTTTGCAATGTCTATTAAAGAATGATGTTTTAAATTTAAATGAGCTCTATCGCTGATATATAATCTACCTTTTAAATTTTCAAATTGAGCCATTTCAGCAATCAATACTTCAGGAGAAACCACAACTCCATTTCCGATAATATTAATACATCTTGGATGCAAAACTCCACTTGGCATAAGATGAAGCGCATATCTTACACCATTTACCCAAATCGTATGTCCTGCATTGTGTCCACCTGCACTTCTGCAAACAAAATCATAATTTTCACATAATTTATCAACTACCTTACCTTTTCCTTCATCGCCCCATTGAATGCCGACAATAATATCTGCTTTGCTCATAAAAATTTCCTTGATTTTACTTAATATTGGCGAGAAGATGAGAGAATCGAACTCCCCAAAGAATAGTCAACTATCCTTTCATCTGATTTGAAGTCAGTGGCGATCACCAGATACGCTAATCTTCCAAAGTGATAATTATAGCGATTTTTAATGAAAAACAAAATAAATTTATCAATATTCTTTTTGACTTCATATTAAATTTAAGCTATAATCTCACTCTTTTTTAGCATCAAGTTTTGATGATT
This sequence comes from Campylobacter sp. BCW_6468, assembly GCF_001762865.1. Classification (NCBI taxonomy): domain Bacteria; kingdom Pseudomonadati; phylum Campylobacterota; class Epsilonproteobacteria; order Campylobacterales; family Campylobacteraceae; genus Campylobacter; species Campylobacter sp. BCW_6468. Next base: position 63,186 of record NZ_MJXQ01000033.1, on the reverse strand, counting down.
ACATTTTTAGGATCTTTCTTTGAATTCTTTTAAACAAAAATATTTAATCAATTTTTGGGACAATTCCCGTTCTATGATTGCACTTGGAATTTTAAGTGCAGTGTATTTTGGGATTTTTGGTGGCGTTTGGGCTGTTACTGGAGAAATGACACGTTGGGGTGGCGAGTTTTTAGAGCTTTTAGGTATGAATTTAGATGGATATTCTTATTACCAAAAGCAAAATTTAAATGGAACCCCTTTAACAAGAACTGATGGTATTATGCTCATAGGTATATTTATAGGTTGTTTAGTAGCCGCACTTTTAGCTAACAAAGTCAAATTTCGTCTACCTGCTAGCAATATAAGAATTTTTCAAGCAATAGTAGGTGGAATTCTTTCAGGATATGGAGCAAGACTTGCATTTGGATGCAATTTAGCTAATTTTTTTACAGGTTTACCTTATTTTTCTTTACACACTTGGCTTTTTACTGTTTTTATGGTTTTAGGAATTTATCTAGGAGTGAAAATTTGCAACACTTCCTTTTTTAAACCTAAAGCTAAATTAGAACGTGTAAATAAAGAAAACTTGCCGTTAAACAAGCAAAGTTTGCGTACAAAATTATATTTTAACTTAGGCATATTGCTTTTCATAGCCTTTTTAGTTTGGGTGTTTTATCTTGTTTTTACAAATGGCAATATCAGCACACAAAACAAACAAAGTCTTCTAGCTTTAGCACTGATTTTTGGTTTTGTTTTTGGCTTTGTTATTTCTAGAGGGCAAATTTGTTTTACTTCTTGCTTTAGAGATTTATTTTTATTTGGTAGAGATAATGCTATAAAAGGCGCATTAATCGGTATGATTATCGCCTCTTTAATCGCTTTTGCTTTTATCTTGCAAGGTCATACTAGCAAACTCATAGAACTTTCTCCTGCTGTAGCTGTGGGAGCATTTTTGTTTGGTTTTGGTATAGTTTTTGCCGGAGGTTGCGAGTGTGGTTGGACTTATCGTGCCTTTGAAGGACAAAGTCATTTTATAATAGTAGGAATTGCAAATATAATAGGAACTATGATTTTAGCTTTAAGTTATGACTTTTTACCAAAAGCTTTTAAAGAAGGTATAAAAATCAATCTTTTAACTGAATTTGGCAATTTAAATGGATTTTTTATCAACCTTATTTTATTCATCTTAATGTTTGTTTTTGTAGTATTTTACAAAAAACACTTTTTTAAAAATCAACTTAAAGGATAAACAGTGAAAATTACTTATAGTTTAAATTTACAAGGTGAAGCTTGTCCTTATCCTGCTATAGCAACACTTGATGTCTTACCTAAGCTTAAAAGTGGAGAAATTTTGGAAGTGCTTTGCGATTGCCCACAAAGTATCAATTCCATACCTCAAGATGTAAAAAACCGTGGTTTTAAAGTGCTTGAAATCGATCAAAGTGGACCCACACTAAGATTTTTAATCCAAAAGCCTTAAAAAAGGCTTTTATTCTCAAAGCTCTTTTAACATCTTTTCATAAGCTGCCTTAGTTCCAGATCTTACATTTGTAAACAAACTTGCAATAATAATCACCACCGAAGCTACTAAAAACCCTGGAACTATTTCATAAAGACCTGAATTTGCAAAATTCTTCCAAAGCACCACAGTAGCAGCTCCTGTTATCATACCTAAGATCGCTCCTACTCTTGTCATCCTACTCCAAAATAAAGAAAAAAGCATTACAGAACCAAAAGAAGCTCCAAATCCAGCCCATGCATAAGAAACTATACTCAAAACACTTGAGTTTTTATCAGTAGAAATCAAAAACGCTATTACAGCTACCAATAAAACACCTAATTTACCTAAATTTAATACAATATGACTTGGTGCATCTTCTCTAAAAATCTTTTTATAAAAATCTTCCGCTATAGTAGAACTTGAAACCAGCAATTGTGAACTTGCCGTACTCATAATAGCCGCTAAAATAGCACTGAGTAAAATACCTGCTATCCAAGGATTAAATAAAAGCTGCGACATCACGATGAAAATCTTTTCAGGATCTTGCAAACTTAATTCAAATTTATGCACATAAGCTATACCTAAAATACCTATCATACAAGCACTTAAAAGACAAACCGCCATCCAAGCAATACCTATAAAAGTGGCCATAGGAATATCTTTAGTAGAACGAATCGACATAAAACGCACTAAAATATGTGGTTGACCAAAATAACCCAAACCCCAAGCAAGTGCAGATATAATGCTTACAATTCCTACTCCTTCGCCCATAGATAAAGCTTGTGGCTTTATTTCTCTTACTATATTCATCGCTTCACCAAAACCACCTAAATGATAAAGCATAACCAAAGGTACAATAATTAAAGCCATCATCATTAAAAGCCCTTGTATCATATCCGTCCAACAAACCGCCTTATATCCACCTAAAAAAGTATAAGCAACAATAATAATCGTTCCAGTAGTTAAAGCATAATCGTATCTGATACCAAAAGTACTTTCAAAAAGTTTTGCTCCGCTTACAAGCCCTGATGAAACATAAAAGGTAAAAAATATCAAAATTACCACCGCACATACGATGCGCAGTATATGTTTATCATCATCAAAACGAGTTTCAAAATAATCAGGAATAGTCAAAGAATTTGCAATCACACTGGTATAAATTCTAAGTCTTTTTGCCACAAAAATCCAATTTAAACTAGCTCCTATAGTAAGCCCAATTGCAATATAAGAATCTATAAAACCACTTACATATAAAGCTCCTGGTAAACCCATTAAAAGCCAACCACTCATATCAGAAGCCCCTGCGCTAAGTGCAGATATCACAGGCCCCATAGTACGCCCACCTAGAAAATAATCCTCTGAATTTTTATTTTGCTTATAAAAATAAAAACCTATATAAAGCATTAATAAGGCATACACTACAAACATCACTGCTATTGGGGTATTAATTTGAACCACTTCCATCAATCTCTCCTTGATCATTAAGATATTGCTCTAATGCCTAAATTTCCATAACGATGAAAAGATATACTTAAAGCTTTTTCATTAAAATAATTTAAAAGTTCAAAACGACCATTTAATAATGGCTTTTCTCTTATAATGATTTTAGCAAGCTTTGCAGCCTCTTTATAAATCTCATCATTTACATCTGGCTTTGCTAAATAACGCACTCTTTCATATTCTTTAATACTCTTGATAAAATTTTCTTTATTTTCTTTTAAAAACAATACTTTTGCTCCTATGCTTTGAACAATTCGTTCTATCATACTAACATCTTGTTCATCATAACTGATACTTAGATCAATATTTGCAATATTTGCACCTAAAACCACACCTAAAACATCTTTTAAGCTTTCATTTCCACAAAGTCTTAAAACCATATTCTTTATTTTAGTATAAGAAAAAAGATTATCTTCTCCACGAATATTGACATAATCTTTTGAAACACTAAACTCGTTTTTATAATGATAAGCATAAGATTGAGACATTTTAATTAAATTGTTTATAAAATCTTGTGCTTCTTTTAAATCTATTTGTGCTAATTTTTTTGAAAATTTATCTTCAATTAAATGATCATCAAAATCTTCTTGCTTAATCTCTAAAAATTGAGTGATATAATTATAAATTCCCACTTTTCTACCCAAACCTATAGCTGATTTTTTAATCCCACCAAAAGGTTGACGCAGCACTATAGCCCCTGTGGTTGGTTTATTGATATAAATATTTCCTGCTTCTATGTGAGTGTGAAAATACTCCCATTCTCTTTCATCTAAGCTTTCAAAACCTGCAGTTAAACCATAACCTGTGGAATTTACTATATCAATAGCTTCTTTTAAGTCTTTAGCCTTCATCACACTTAAAATCGGTACAAAAAGTTCATTCATATGAGTAAAATCACCCTTTTTAGTGCCATATTTTATGCCTGGAGTCATCAAATAAGGATTATCCTCTAAAAACTTAGGTTTTAATGCCCATTCTTCATAAGGTTGTAATTCATCTAAGGCCTTTTGAACTTTAGAACTTGGCTTATCAGCTAAAGTACCTAATTTATTTTTAAATTCAAAAGGATTGCCCACTGCCATAGAACTCGCAGCATCCACTAAAGTCTTTTTAAATTCTTCATCATGATAAACCTCTTCTTCTAAGACTAGCAAAGAAGTAGCTGAACATTTTTGACCGCTATTGCTAAAAGCAGAATGAATGATATTTTTAATCGCACTATCACGATCAGCAAATTTAGAAACTATAGTCGCATTCTTTCCGCCAGTTTCAGCACTTAAAAGCAAGGTTGGATTAGCTTTTAACATGGCATAAGCAGTATCCTCTCCTCCTGTAAGAATTGAAAATTTAATCGCTTCATCAATAAGTAAATATTTAGAAATATCACTTCCTTTTGAAGGTAAGAAAATCAAAGCATCTTTTGGAATACCCGAATCCCAAAAACACTTACAAAGCATATAACCTGTTAGAGTTGAAAGTGAAGAAGGTTTGTAAATCACCACATTACCTGCGGCTAGTGGTGCAGCTATAGTACCTACTGAAATTCCTATAGGAAAATTCCAAGGAGCTATGGTAACCCCTATACCTTTAGGTGTGAATGTAACTTTTGGATTTTGTTTTTTAAGCTCTTCTAAAGAGTGCGGATAAAACTCTATAAAATCAATAGCCTCGCTTACTTCAGGATCGATCTCTAAAAAGGTTTTGCCCACTTCTAAAGCTGCCAAACCTATCAAATCCCCTCTTCTTTCTCTCATCAGTTTTGCACTTTTGGCTAAAATTTGATAAATTTCATCATGACTTTTTTGTGTAAATTTGGAATTTTTAGCTACTTCTAAAGCTTGTTTGATTTCTTTTTCTCCTGCTAAATAAGCCTTTCCTATAACTCTATCTTTGATCTTATCTTTAACTTCTAAAACATTTAAATTTTCTGCTTTAAAATCAAGTTCGCCTATAACAGGATAAACATCATAATCTTTTAAATTTTCATATTTAGTTTTAATTTCTTTAGCCCACGCTCTATTTTGTACTAAAATAAAATCCGTATCGCTTTCATTGCTAAATTTTTTACTTTCATAAGAACTTATGATATTTGATTCTTTATTTCTATCTTGCTTACGATGTGTAGTATTATCAAGAGTTTTTATGCCTTGTAAAGATTTTAAAAAAAGTTCTTTTTGGATATTCCAGTTCTTATCTCCTACTTTAAGATTGAAAAAATAACGCATAAAATTATCTTCACTTGTATTTTCATCAAGGCGTCTTACAAGATAAGCAATGGCATTGTTAAAATGTGCTTCATCGCAAACTGGGGCATAAAGGATTAGATCATGCATTTTAGATAATTCATAAGAACATTGCAAACTCATACCTTCAAGCATTTCAAAAGTAAAAGAATCCAAAGCACCCACTTCACTTATGCGTGTATAAGCATAAGCAATCTCAAAGATATTATGACTTGCAATTCCTATGTTGATGTATTTATAATTATCTCCTTCAAGAATAAAATCAAGCATTTTATTATAATTACTATCAGTATCTATTTTTTTGTAAAAAGTAGGAAGCTCCCAACCCCTTTGAGACGCAATGGTTTCTTCACTTTCCATATTAGCACCCTTAACAAAACGGATCTTAATAGGCTTCATACCTTTTAAAACCCTCTCTTTTGAAAAAGCAAAAAGTTTTTTAAGATACTTATAAGAATCAGGAATATAAGCTTGCAAAACAATCCCTGCTTTAATATCAAATTTAGCCACACTTTCCATAAAAGCTGCAACGGTGAGCTCTAAATCCCTAAATTCTTCCATATCAAGATTGATAAATTTAGATACACCTTGTTTTTTCTCTTCTTCTAAGGCTAAAGCATAAAGATAATCTAGTCTTTTTACGACCTCTTCTTTAGAATAATTAAAATCTATAATATTAATTTGTGAAAAAATAGTAGTAATTTTTATGGAAATATAAGTGATATAGCTTGATTTTAAGGCTTCTTCGTATTTTTGCATACGATATTTACTCTCAGCTTCACCTAAAACCTCTTCGCCGATTAAATTCACATTTAAGGTAATTTTATCTTGCTCTTTTCTTTTCTTAATATGTGGTTCTAAAACACTAGGATTTGCATCTAGAACCATAGCTTTAGTATCTTCTCTTAAATGTTTGACAAAAAAAGGTACACTTAAATTAGGAGCAAATTTGCCAAAATTTAAAAAGCTAAAAAGTAGGAATTTTTCAAAAGTGCTAAAAAAATCCGCTATGCCGTATTTACTCAAAGTATATTCTATAAGCTCAAAACTTGCATTTTTATCTTTACATCTAAAAGAACGATCTAAAAGCTCTATAAGCATAACTTTATTTTTGGGATTATTAAGAAGTTTTTGCATTTTAGCATGAAATTCTTTTTCAGAATTTGAAATATTGGCTTCTATTTTTCCTTGCAATTCTTCTGCTAAAACCAAAGCTTTTTGTATCATTTCGTATCTCCTAAGATAAAATAAATTTTAATAAATAATATATAAATAAGATAAAAAATAATATTTTAAATCATAGAAAATGTATAAAAAATGATAAAAAAAAATTTTAATGGGTATATAAGTAACAAAAATTAAGAAATGATAATATCATTTTCTTGCTTATTTACAACCTTAGCAATAATTTTAGCTTGAATATTTTCATCTTCTAGTTTTTTTAAACATTCTAAGGAATCTTTTTCACTTATAGAAATTAAAAGTCCTCCTGAAGTTTGTGGATCACAAAGTAATAATTTTTCTTCATTTAAATCAGGGGTAAGTTCTTTTATAAATTCTAAATTTTTATAAGCTCCAGCAGGAATTAAACCCATATTAAAATACTCTTTTACTCCATCTAAAAAAGGAAGTTCACTTTCAAAAATTTCAAAAGAAATATTTTTATTTAGCATTTCTTTTAAATGTCCTAAAAGTCCAAAACCTGTAACATCACTCATGGCACTTGGATGAAATTTAAGAGCAATTTGACTGGCTTTATAATTTAACTCCATCATGTTTTTAAGCATTATATCTAAATGTTTTTGATTTAACATTTGCGCCTTTAAAGCTGTACTTAAAATTCCTGTTCCTAAAGGCTTGGTTAAAATGATACAATCTCCGATTTTAGAAGTATTATTAGCAATAAATTTACTAGGATGTACTTTTCCTGTAACACTAAGTCCAAAAAAAAGCTCGGTGCTTTCTATAGTATGGCCACCCACGACTAAAGCATTACATTCTTTAACTTTATCATTTGCACCTTCTAAAAGCTCTTTTAAGATGTTTAAATCATGATTGCAAGTATCAAAACCTACTATATTTAAGGCATTAATTACCTCTGCACCCATAGCAAAAACATCGCTTAAAGCATTTGCTGCAGCAATAGCACCAAAATGATAAGCACTATCTACTATAGGAGTGATAAAATCAAGCGTTTGCACCAAAGCTAAATCGGGACTGATTTGATATACGCTTGCATCTTCATTATTTCCGATATCACTAAGTAAAGCAGGAGTTTTTTGCATGAAATTTAAAATTGTTTTAAGACCACCCGGGCTTAATTTCGCTGCTCAGCCTGCTGCTTTAACAAAATGCGTTAAATTTTGATTTTTATATTGCAGTGTTTTTCCTTATAGAGTAATGATTTTTGCTTTACCAAAAAGCTCGTTTAAAATTTCATAAGCATTGCCTATATTTCCTATTTTAAGTTCTTTGCTTTTATTAAAAAATTCTAGACAAGCTCCACAACTTATGATCTCAATACCTAAATTTTCAAGTTCTTTCATAGCTAAATGTGCTTTATGATTTTCATCAACATTGATTAAAACACTTTCATTTACGCAAAGAATTTTACTTGGAGCATGATCTAAATTTTTTAAGGTACTTAAAAATCCTACAAGTAAATTTTGTCCCAATTCACCCTCACCCACTTTGTCGGTTTTTAAAAATAAAACATTATAATCGTGAATATTTACTTTACTAGAATCAAAATTCTTTTTTTGTACTTTGATGCAAAACTCTTGTGCATTTTCATCTACAACAGGGTTTAAATTTAAAGAGTTAAGAAATTTTACAACATTATTTTTTGAAATAATAGAATTTAAAACAATTTCTAAAATTTCATTTTCTTGAAGTTTTTCAAGAGCGTTTTTTGTTTCAACTATAGGCTGAGGACAAGATAGATTGCGACAATCAATTTTCATTATTTTTCCTTGATATTAGCTTTGAAAAATAATATTATTTTATTACTTGTTTTGTGTTTAAAAATTTTAAATAATATAGAAAAAATTTAAAAGCTCAAAAATGAGCTTTTTTAAAATCTTTTTTTATTCACATCTTCAAGAATTGCCGCAGCAATTTGATTGACTTCATTTGTTATATTATTGGTGACATTTGCAACTTCGACATTTTCCTTAGTTACAGTTTCAAGTTGTGCTATAGCATCGTTAATCTGTGTGATTCCTGCTGTTTGTTCTTTTACAGATTCTGCTACTTCATTTACGCTTTGAACAAGTATATTAATATTTGCCTCGATTTCAGATAAGGATTTTCCTGTTCTTTCCGCAAGCTGTCTTACCTCATCTGCAACAACTGCAAAACCACGCCCATGTTCTCCAGCACGTGCAGCTTCAATAGCTGCATTTAAAGCAAGAAGATTCGTTTGCTCAGCGATATCTTTAATCACATTGACAATATTTTTTATATCATCAGCTTGTGAAGCAACCTCAACTGTTTTTCCACTTACATTTTGCATAGAAGAATTAATCTCCTCTACGGCTACAGCCGATTGTTCTAAAGAACTCGCTTGTGCATTAGAGCCATCAGCAAGTTTTTGCATAGAATTTTTTAACTCTTTTGACTGATTGGCTAAATCTTTAGCAAAATTTGAAGAAGCCAAAAGCATCTTTTTAATTTCTTTGCCTAAAATATTAGTTGTAATCTCAACTTCACCTTTAGCATTAAATACTTCTGTACTAAAATCAAGAGCCTTATAACTATCAAAAACTCTATTAATTTCATTCATATTAGAACCAATTTTACTTTGTAAAACATCAAGCATCCTATTAAGAACATTTTTAAGTTCTACTAATTGAGGATTTATAGGATTTTTAGTAATTCTTGCAGTTAAATTACCCTTTTCGATTTCTCTAGCAGTTTGCACCGATTCATCTACAGCATTTTGATCTTGTTCTAAAGATATTTGAATCTTTTCAATATTTTCATTTATGATTCTTCCCATTGCTCCTAGCTCATCATTAGCACGAATTTCAATAGCCTTAGGTTCAATTTTTTCATGATTTAAAAAACGGAAAAATGATTCTAAAGAACTAAGAATCACAGGCAATCTAGATGCGACAATTTTTCTTACGCAATAATAAACCACTCCTAAAACAACAAAAATAAAAATAAAAGATGCACCAAGAATAATTAATTGTAATTTTTTTAAGGGTTTAAATACTGAATATTTAGGAGCAGTTACCAAAACTGCCCAAGAACTATCTTGCACTTTAAAACTATTAATCGCAGCATAAGAATCATCACCATCAGAAGCTATATAGTTAAAAACTCCATTTTTTCCTTCACTTATGGCCTTATAAGTTTCTTGTGCACCTTTATTAGGATTGATATCTTTTAAATTTTTTAAAACTAGATTTTTATTTGGATGTATCGCCATAAAACCATCTGAATTTAAAAGAACTCTTAATTCACCATCATATTTTTGACCTTTAGGGTCTAAAAGATAAGTAGCAATATCTGAAAAATCTAAAGTCATGCCTATGACACCTACAACTTGATTTTTTCGATCAAAAATAGGCATAGCAACATTTACAGCATCAAAATCTTGACCTTCTAAATTCATCTTAATAGGACGGCCTATATATACTTTATTTTCCCCATATTTTGCTTTTTTTAATATATCTTGCACAACTTGCAGATTAGCTATTTCATCACTAGCTTGTATTGCTTTTATTCCGCCTTTATTATCCTTTTCTTCATCAGCGTAAAGCATAACAAATTTTCCACTTTGAGTATTAAAAAATTTACTCTCTTCTTTAAAGTATTCTGGCGGATCAATAAGATATAAATAAGTAAAATTAGAATAAGCACTATTATCAAAAGTATTGGTTATAATATTTGTTATATTGTCTATATCTAAATCTTCTTTAGAGGTTGATCTAAACATTTCTGTTAAAGTACCTGAAATACTTTTATTTAAAGCGATCATTTCCCCAAAAATTCCTTGAGTTTGAGTAGCATATTCTTTCGTGATAGAAGCAAGAATATCTTCTGTATTTTTGGTAATATTTTGACTTACTTGTTTTGTGATTAATGAAATTAAAATAACAAGTCCAATAACAACAACAGCTGCCACAGAAAAAATAAGTTTTAAACCTATATTTAAAGATTTAAACATCTTATAACTCCTAAAAAATAAAAAATTTAGATTCTAATTTTAACATATTTTTAAAAAAATAATATTAATTAATTATAAAAAAATTATGTATTAGTATTTTTTGATAGAAGATTTATTTTTTTCCTTTTAAAAACAATTCTTTAAAGCGTTTATTAGCGTATTCTTCTATGTCTTTTTGCAAAATAGAGTAATTTTCCATCAATTCCATAGCTCTAGGAGTAAGTTTTGTTCCTGATTCTTTAGAGCGTCCTTGTCTTGTGCTAACTAAAATTTCTTGAGAATTTTTTTGTAAGGTTTGTAAATGCATCCAAGCTTTTTTATAATTAATCCCCATAAGTTTAGAAGCATGTAATAAACTACCTGTTTGTCCGATAAGTTCTAAAAGTTCTGTTTTTCCTCGACCAAAAAGCAAATCTCCATCCGCATTTTCAATCCAAGTTTTTGTTCTTACTATAAATTGCTTACCTTTTTTTTCTTTAAAACAACCAAGTTGACAATACTTTACATCAACCTTATAAGTTTTTAAAGCTGAACGCATACTTTTAAGTCCACAACCTTCTTTAGCAATATCTCTTGCATCTTTACAAAAAATTCTACGCTTTTCATCTAAACTAGGTTCTATTTTTTTAAGCACTTCAATCTTTGCTTTTTCAAAATCTAAATGTCCAAATTGCCCCAACTCGCAATTATCAATTCTCATGTGATTTTCATCGGCTAATTGTCCGATTTTTTCTATATTTATATTAAATTTCTTTGCAATTTTAAAAGCCGTACCACAATCTAATTTTTCATTGCTATTTAACAATTCTCTCATATATGAGATGATTTCTTTTTCTTGATTTTTATCCATGAATTCTAAATTCTCCACTATAAATATTGATCTTATTTTCTCTAGCAAAACCACAAAGCGTTAAATCAAATTTTCTTGCTATCATAACCCCTAAACAAGTAGGAGCCGTGCGTGAAACAAGCACTGGAATTTTATGCATAACTGCTTTAGCTACCATTTCAGAACTTAGCCTTCCACTAACCATTAAAAAACATTGACTTAAATCAACCCCAGCTAAACGTGCTTTTCCTAAAGCTTTATCTATGGTATTATGTTGAGCTATATCTTCACCTATAAAAAAAGTTTTCTCATCTACAAAAAGCTTAGCCGTATGCACACAGCCTGTTTTCTCGTAAAGCTCGCATTGAGTATAAAAAGTACTCATTTGTTTTAAAATTTCATCTTTGCTAAATTTTGCATCAGAACTAATTTTACTCGCTTCAATAGCTTCTGGATCGATATTGGCAGTATGTGCTCTACCGCAACCACTTATAACTACACCTTCAGCATTAAGCTTTGCTAAATTTTCTTTATCAATCTTTGCTTTAATATGCACACTCATACCATCATCTTTTGTTTCTATGCTCTCAATATCGCTTACTTTCGCAATGATATTTTCACTCATTAAATATCCTATTGCTAATGCCTGTTCATCTACAGGAGTTGCCATTAAAGCACCTACTTTTTCATCATTAATAAAAATTTCAAGCTTAATTTCACGCACTAAAGTATCATTGCATGTAAAAGATTCATCACCTTTATATTTTAAAATTTGAGTTGTAAATAACGGATCCATACCTTATCCTTTAAATATCTTTAAATAATATTATATCAAAAAAACATAAATAACAAATTTATATATGGAAAAATAGATTTTAGATTCAACTTATAAAAGAAAATTCGTTCTATTTATTTCAAAAAAGCTTAAAACTACCGCTATGTAATAACATAGCGGTTAAAGATTAAATTTTTACATTAGGATCATAAGAAAAACTAGGTTCAATTTGCTTTTTATTGCTTAATTCTTTATACCAATAAGAATGTAAAATATAAACCTCTTCTTCTTCTTTATAACCACTAATCATAGAATGGATACTGCCTTTGATTGCAAATACTGCCATATAAATATGCACACCAAAAAACACTGCACACACTATACCCAAGAAATTATGCACTATAGCTGAAATTCTCAAAAGTTCAATTTGAGTTAAACCAAAAAGACCTTGAATTGCCGTGGAATTAAAATCAAGAAAATACATAAATCCACCTGTAATTATCATCAAAAATCCACCAAATACAGCTATATAATACCAAGATTTTTGACCAAAATTAAACTTACCTGCAGGTACAGGACGTTTGATTTTACTTAAATAACCACCTACTATCATCATCCATCTGATATCATAACTTGCAGGAAGCATTCTTTTAATCCAGCATAAAAACATAGGGATTATAGAGATGATAAACAAAATCGTTGCAAAAGCGTGTAAATTTTTACAAACCCTTACAAAAACTCCACCCCCAAAAACTTCTCCAAACATCATCACAAAACCAGTTGGCACTAAAATCACCCAAGAAATCGCTGCGATAAAATGAAAAAGTCTTTCAAATAATGTAAAAGCATAAATTTTCTTTCCATCGTGTGAAAATTGCTTAGGTCCTATAACCATATAATGCAAAGCAAATGCAGACAATACCGCAATAACAGCGATTAAAGCTATAGTAGCTATATATTCACCTTGCAAAGTTGTCCAAAGTTTGCCAAAAGTATCATAATTTGGGATATTTGTAATACGATGAAAATCCCAAATTTGAGTATCTTGTCCCATTCTCTCGCTACCATAAGCAAATAAACTCACTACGCTTAATAAAAGCGTTACAAATACTTTTCTCATAAGCGTTCCTTTCCTGTGTAAGCAATCTTCCATTCCAAACTTTCCGAAGGATTTGGAATGCCATAATTTCTATTCATAAGTCTATTATGATAAATCTCTTCTATTTTAGAACTTTCACCTACTAAAAGTGCTTTTGTCGAACACATCGCAGCACATACAGGGACTTTTCCTTCTGCGATACGATTTTGACCATAAAGTTCTCTTTCTTTTTCTGAATTCGTTGCTTCAGGGCCACCTGCACACATAGTACATTTATCCATAATGCCTTTATTTCCAAAAACACTATCTTTTGGAAATTGTGGTGCACCAAAAGGACAAGCATAAAGACAATATCCACAACCTATGCAAATTTCTTTATCATGCAAAACAATACCATCAGCACGGATGTAAAAACAATCCACAGGACAAACGATAGAACAAGGAGCATCATCACAATGCATACAAGAAATAGAAGTTGAAACTTCTTTTCCTTGAATTCCTTCATTTAAAGTAATCACACGGCGGCGGCGAATATGAATAGGAAGCTCATGTGCTTCATCACAAGCTACCGCGCAACCATTACAATCAATACAACGCTCATTATCACAAAAGAATTTCAAGCGTTCTTTTTCTAAATTTGCAAAATTTACCTTACTCATTTTCCATCCTTACTGATTCTACAAAGTCCACCTTTAGTCTCTGGAATCTGACACATGATATCATAACCATAATTTGTTACCGTATTAGCACTTTCTCCGCTTGCATAAGGCTTAGTTCCTTCTGGGAAATTGTGCGTTAAATCCACGCCTTGCATAACTCCTGTAAAATGGAAAGGCAAGAAAATCATATCTTTTGCTACACCTGGATTAACCTTCACTCTTACATGAATTTTAGTACCTTCTGGAGAATGCACCCAAATCATATCTCCTGCTTTAATGTCTTGCTCTTTTGCTAATTGAGGATTGATCTCACAAAACATTTCAGGTGTTAAACGCGTTAGATACATAGATGCTCTATTTTCCATACCTGCACCATTTAAATTCACAAGTCTTGCAGTAACAAGATTAAGCGGGAATTCTTTAGAATAATCCTTAGCTTGTTGCACAGAAACAAATTTAGTATCCACGCGGTAAAGCGCTTTTTGATCTTCAAAACTTGGATATTTTTGCACCAAATCGTTTCTTGGAGAATGTAAAGGCTCACGGTGGAGTGGAATTTTATCTTTAAAAGTCCAAACTACAGCTCTAGCTTTAGCATTTCCATAAGGAACTATGCCTTTTTCTATACATTTAGTTGCTATGATATTGCTATCATCATAAGACCAAGTTGATCCCATTTTTTCTTTTTCTTGAGCACTTAAAGTAATACCTAAAACTTTTTCTATATTATCTTTAGTAATTTGTGGATAACCTGTATCAATAGGTGAATTTAAAGGTGCATTTTTAGCAAGTAAACTCTCTCCTTCATATTCAAGTCCAAAATTGTTTCTAAAGCCCATACCACCTTTTGCTACTTCAATGTCGGTATTATAAAGCACAGGAGAACCTGGGTGCTTATCACTCCAACAAGGCCAAGGAAGCCCGTAATACTCGCCAGCAACTTCGTCTTTTCCTTCTAAAGTTACCTCATCAAATTTATCCCAGTATAAAGTATGCTTTTTAAGCCTTTCAGGACTCCAACCATTAAGCCCTATACTTCTAACTGCTTTTGCAATTTCTCTTGTTGCATTTTCAGGCCAAACAATCTCACCTTTTTCATCGCGTAAAGTCTTGGTAAAGTCTTCATAAAAACCTAATTTTTTAGCAAGCTCAAATAAAATTTCTTGATCTTCCATGCTTTCATAAAGTGGATCTACAACTTTAAATCTCCATTGTCCGCTACGATTTGTTGCTGTTACACTTCCGCTTGTTTCAAACTGTGTTGCTGCAGGTAAAAGATAAATTCCATCTTTTCTTTCTGCAATAATCCCTGCTTCATTTACAAAAGGATCGGCTAAAACTAAAAGCTCTAAAGCTTCCAAACCTTCTTTAACTTTTACTTGTTGTGCAGTCGAAGTAATACCATTTCCCATAACTACTAAAGCTTTTAAAGGCGTTCCTGCATTATCGATAGCATCATTTCCATCTTTTCCATTTAAAGCCGCTGCCCACCATCTAGCAAGTGAAAGCCCAGTTTTATGCATCCAATCTTTGCTTACAAAATTTCCTAAAAGCCACTCATAATCCACACCCCAAATTTTGGCATAGTATCTCCAAGTCGCTTCATTTAAAGGATAATAACCTGGTAAATTTTCGCTCAAACAAGCCATATCTGAAGCACCTTGAACATTATCGTGTCCGCGTAAGATATTAACTCCACCACCAAATTTACCTATATTTCCAAGTACCATTTGCACAATAGGTGCTAAACGTGTATTTGAAGTTCCTACAGTATGTTGAGTTAAACCCATAGCCCAAATAAGCGTAGTTGGTTTGTTTTTAGCTACTTCGTGAGTGATTTGCACCAAAAGTTCTTTAGAGATCCCTGTAACATTTTCCACTTCTTCAGCTGTCCATTTTGCTGCTTCTTCACGAATTTTATCAATTCCAAAAACTCTTTCATCAAGATATTTTGTATCTTCCAAGCCTTCATCAAAAATGATTTTTAACATTCCATACATGAAAGCAATGTCAGTTCCTGGACGAATTCTTGCATAAATATCCGCTTTTGCTGCACTTTTTGTAAATCTAGGATCTACAACGATAAGCTTTGCACCTTTTTCTTTTGCTTTTAAGAAATGTCTAAAACCCACAGGGTGATTTACCGCTGGATTTGCTCCAATGATAATGATACATTTACTTCTTTGAATGTCTCCAAGATGGTTTGTCATAGCGCCATAACCAAATGTATTCGCCACACCGGCGACTGTTGCGCTGTGTCAAATTCTAGCTTGATGATCTACATTGTTCGTTCCAAAAAATGCTGCAAATTTTCTTATATAATAAGCTTGTTCATTATTAAGTTTTGCAGAACCTAAAAACATAACACTTTCAGGATTTTCTTTACGATAAGCAGCTAGTTTTTCTCCGATCTCACTTAAAGCTTGCTCATAACTTATGCGTTTCCATTCTCCATTTTCTTTTTTCATAGGATATTTTAAACGCACATGTGAACGCACCATATCGATCATATCAGATCCCTTGCAGCAATGTCCACCTGAACTCACAGGATGATCTTGAGCAATTTCTTGACGCACCCAAACACCATTTTGCACTTCTGCAATAATCCCACAGCCTACAGAACAGGCTGTACAAACTGTTTTTACTTTTTTACTACCTTCATACGCTTCTTTAAGCTCATCAGCACTCGCTTCTCTTAAAGTTTCACTTCTAGCAAGCAACGGTGTTGCTAGGCTTGAAAGTGCTGCCATTTTAAGAAAAGAACGACGCGTAAGCTTGATATTTTCACCTACACTTGACATTACTCAGCCTTTATATAATATTTTTCCCAATTAGCACTTCTTTGAAAAAGCACTTCTTTTTTCTTACTTTTACCTTTAACCAAATCTTTTCTTTCTTCATCTTTAGCTAGAGCTAAAGTCGTGCTACCAAGCACTCCAGCAGCCCCTAAGGCAAAAGCGGATTTTTTAAGAAATTCCCTGCGATTTTTCACGAGTCCTCCTTTGTTTATTTGCTTCTCTTCTTAAAAATTCTGAACGCGATAGATCGTTTTGCACTTTTTTAGAATTTATTTTTGCAGGTTTTTCCACTTCAAAGCAAAGTCTTTCAAATTCCATAAAAGCCGATGCAATACTTGCAATTTCCTTATATAAATTCGCATTTTTATTCATGAAAACATCGCCTAAAAACTCATCAATGCTTTTATTGATCACTTTTTCAAAAAGCTCTTTGGCTAAATCATCTTCATTTTGCCTTAAAAATTCACTCATCAACAATAAACAAAATCCAACACTATCTTCACTTTCTTTAAAAAATTTTTCATTGCGTCTTATTTTACTTTTGACTAAAATTTGACGCACGCAAAGTAAAGGATTTGAATTTTCAAAACCTTCTTCTATGTAAGAAAAAGTCGTTGGAATGCTATTTTTAAGACTTAAAAAAAGCAAATCATATTCTTTAAAAAATGCTTGTATAGAATTTTCATCATCTAAATGCTTAAGCAAGATATCAAAATTTGATTTTAAATTTTCATCAAATAAACATTCTTGCATTGTCTTTAAATACTCTTGTAATTTTGACAATCTTTCTTCAGAAAATGAAAAAACAAAAAGCTCTCCTAGACATTGATAATAAAGACTTCTAGCTAATCTTAATTTTTCCAAATCCATTAAAGCTCCCATGCATTCAAAATTTTCAAAAATAGCTTTAAATTTTGCTTGAATGAATATTATGCAAAATATACCTAATATTCATTTTAAAGCCGATTTTTAAATCGATTTATCTTAATACTATTTGATTTAAAAATCACTGAATTTCAATAAAATTCCACAAGGATTTAAAATATTAAAAAATCATACCAAAGTATTGAAAATTAGATATTTGAGTTGATTTTATATTTGAAAAAATAAAATACTTTGCATAAAATTTACATCTTTGATTCTCTTCCGAGTAAAATTAACATTTTATGCAAATTATAAATAATACTAATTTCTTAAAGAATAATCCTTATAAGAAAATTCTCTTATCATTTGAAGTTCATTTTTACGGTCTAAAAGCATGAGATTTGGAAGTCTTATACCATTAAAAGTTGTGTTTTTCACAATGGTGTAATGAATTTGATCTAAAAAAACAATTTTATCGCCGATTTTAAGCTTTTTATCAAAGGCGTATTCTCCCATTACATCACCTGCTAAACAAGTATTTCCAGTAAGCAAATAGGAAAATTCGCTTTCTTTTAAGTCTGAAATTTTTTCATTTTCTCTTGTGGCCAAAATTCTAGCATTTAAAACTTCACTTGTATAAGGCATGATGATAGTATCTGGCATATGTGCTTCGCTTGAAGTATCTAAAATAGCAATTTGTTTTTCATTTTCTATGATATCTACTACACTAGCCACCAAATTTCCTGTTTGCCAACCCACCGCTTCGCCTGGTTCAAGATAAACTTGCACGCCATATTTATCACTGAAATTTTTACACAAAGCAATAAGTTTTTCAACATCATAGCCTTTTTTAGTGATGTGATGTCCTCCTCCAAAATTCACCCATTTCATTTGCCCTATCCATTTGCCAAATTTCTCTTCAAAAGCCTTTAAAACTGCTTCTAAAGCATCAGCACTTTCTTCACAAAGTGCGTGAAAATGAAGTCCTTCTATAGCATTTAAATCCACATTTTCAAAATCTTTAGCACGAATTCCAAGTCTTGAGTATCTTCCACAAGGATTGTAAAGTTCTTTTGGGGCTAGAGAAAATTCAACATTACAACGAAGACCTAAGGAATTTTTTTGTGTTTTAGCTTGAAATTTATGAAATTGGGCTAAAGAGTTAAACACTATATGATGAGATAAACTGGCTATTTCACCTATTTCATCTTCTTTAAAAGCAGGTGAATAAGTATGAATTTCTTTATCCATGTATTCTTTAGCAAATTTTGCTTCCCAAAGTCCGCTACAAGTACAACCTTTTAGGTATTCTCCAACAATTTTCATCGCTCCTGAAAAAGCAAAACCTTTTAAAGCTAAAAGCACTTTAGCACCACTTTTTTCACCAACACTTGCTAAAAGCTCACAATTTTTTCTTAATTTATCTTCTTCTAAAATATAAGCTGGAGTTTGAATTTTTTCATAAAACATTATTTTTCCTTGATTAAATTGCTAAAATCATAACAAAATTAAACCAAATTTTCAAAATAAATATTTACTAAAGTTAAAAAAATAATGACTATAATACAAAAAATCAAGCAAAAGGAAAAACTAATGAATAGAAGAAATTTTTTAAAATTTAATGCACTCACTCTAGCAAGTATGGGTGTAGCCTATGCAAATCCTATGCACGATATGCACTCCATGCATAAAAATCATTCTATAAATCATGACTTAGATACTTCTTTTATCAACTTTGCTCCAAAAAATTTAAAACTTTTAGATCCAAAACAATTCCCCCAAGGAGAAATTTTAAAAGCCTTGCCTTTACTCAAAAATGAAAGTAAAGAAAAAAATATTTTTCGTGCTACCCTAGAAATCAAAGAAAATCATATAGAGCTTATCAAAGGTAAAAAAACCTTATTTTATACTTACAATGGCCTCGTGCCTGCTCCAAAAATAGAAGTTTTTGAAGGAGATAAACTTGAAATTTTAGTCAAAAACAAACTCAAAGAAGCTACAACTATACATTGGCATGGCGTTCCTGTGCCGCCTGATCAAGATGGAAGCCCACATGATCCTATTTTAGCAGGAGAAGAAAGAATATATCGTTTTAAAATTCCTCAAGATAGCGCAGGAACTTACTGGTATCATCCACACCCTCATTATACCGCTTCTAAACAAGTTTTTATGGGTTTAGCAGGGGCTTTTGTGATCAAAGCAAAAAAAGATGCTTTAAGTCATTTAAAAGAAAGAGATTTGATGATTAGCGATTTGCGTCTTGATGAAAACGCTCAAATTCCGAACAACAACCTAAATGATTGGCTAAATGGTAGAGAAGGAGAATTTGTACTCATTAATGGACAATTTAAACCTCAAATCAAACTCGCCACAAACGAACGCATACGCATTTATAATGCTACTGCGGCAAGATATTTAAATTTACGCATACAAGGAGCTAAGTTTATACTTGTTGGTACTGATGGTGGACTTATAGAAAAAACTATTTATAAAGAAGAACTTTTCTTAAGTCCTGCTTCTCGTGTAGAAGTTTTAATCGACGCTCCAAAAGATGGGAATTTTAAGCTAGAAAGTGCTTATTATGATAGGGATAAAATGATGGTAAAAGAAGAACCTAATACCCTATTTTTAGCTAATATTAGTCTAAAAAAAGAAAATGTAGAACTTCCAAAAAATTTAAAAATTTTCAAACCTTCAGAAGAACCTAAGGAATTTAAAGAAATAATCATGAGTGAAGATCATATGCAAATGCATGGTATGATGGGAAAAAGTGAAAGCGAATTAAAAATCGCTCTTGCGTCTATGTTTTTAATCAATGGCAAAAGCTATGATTTAAAACGCATTGATTTAAGCTCCAAGCTTGGAGTAGTTGAAGACTGGATAGTGATAAACAAATCTCACATGGATCATCCTTTCCACATACACGGCACGCAATTTGAACTCATCTCATCAAAACTCAATGGCAAAGTTCAAAAAGCCGAATTTAGAGCCTTCAGAGATACTATAAATGTGCGTCCTAATGAAGAATTAAGACTTAGAATGAAACAAGATTTTAAAGGACTTAGAATGTATCATTGCCATATTTTAGAACATGAAGATTTAGGAATGATGGGAAATTTAGAAGTAAAGGAATAAAATGGTAAAAGTGGAATTTTTAGGCCCCATAAATAAAGAAAATTTAGAACTTGAAGTAAAAAATTTAAAAGAATTAAAAGAAATTTTGCAAAAAGATGAGAGTTTAAAAGAATGGCTAGAACTTTGTGCTGTATCTTTAAATGATGAAATCATTTTTGATGAAAACACCAAGTTAAAAGATGGTGATAAAATAGCACTTTTACCGCCAGTTTGTGGAGGCTAAATGAAACATTTTACACTTTATCAAGGTTCTTTAGATATTCCTAAAATTTATAGCCAATGGTATGAATTTTCCAAGGATAAAAACTGCGGTGCTTTACTGACTTTTTGTGGTATTGTGCGTGAAGAAGGAGGTATTGAGGCACTTAGTTTTGATATTTATGAACCGCTTTTAAAAAAATGGTTTGATGAGTGGCAAAAAAGAGTAGATTTTGATGGTATTAGCTTGCTTTTTGCTCACTCTATAGGCGATGTAGCGATACATGAAAGCTCGTATTTTGCAGGAATTTTAAGCAAACAAAGAAAATTAGGACTTAAACTTCTTAATGAATTTGTTGAAGATTTTAAAGCAAGTGCGCCCATTTGGAAGTATGATGTGATAAACAAAGAAAGAATTTATGCCAAAGAAAGATCAACCAAACTTTGCGGTGCAGGACTTTTAAAAGGATAAAAAATGTTAATGTCTTATGAAGAAAGTTTAAAAATTTTACATTCTCATATTAAAACTTATGAAAAGATTGAAAAAATAGCTCTTACAGAGTGTTTAGGACGCATTTTAGCTCAAGACATAAAAGCCCCTAAAAATCAGCCCGAATTTCCAACTTCGGCTATGGATGGTTATGCGATCAAATTTGAAGATCAAGATAAGCCTTTAAAAATTTTAGGTATCACACCTGCGGGTACTATGCCACAATTTAGCGTGCAAAATGGCACTTGTGTAAAAACCTTTACAGGCTCACTCATGAGCGAAGGAAGCGATACTTTAGTCCCTGTTGAAAATATATGCATAGAAAATGATACTCTTTTTATAGAAAAAAAAGTTCCCCAAGCTTTTGCCGTGCGTGCGGTAGGAGAAAACTATAAAAAAGATGAAATTTTACTCAAAAAAGGCACAAAGTTAAATTATAGCGAGATAGCTCTTTTAGCTGAACTTGGATTTTTTCACATTAGTGTGTTTATAAAGCCTATTGTAGGGGTTTTAAGTAGTGGAAGTGAGATCAAAGATCTAGGAGAAGCCTTGGAAAATCCTGCTCAAATCCGCTCTTCAAATCATATCGCCATAGCTAATTTAGCTAAAAATTTAAATTGCGATACAAGGGTTTTTCCTCTTTTAAAAGATGATGAGAAAGCCACTTTTTCCACCCTTGAAAGTGCTTTGCAAAGTTGTGATATTTTGGTTACAACGGGCGGGGTTTCTATGGGAGATTTTGACTTTTTAAAAAAAGCCATCAAAGAATACGAAATCATCATCGATAAAGCCGACATAAAACCAGGTAGACATATCAAAATAGCTAAGGCTAATGAAAAATTCATCATCGCCTTACCAGGTTTTCCTTACTCGGCTATGGTAATGTTTAATCTTTACGCAAGAGAGATTTTAAACTCTTGGTTACTTCAGCCTAAAGACTATATTTGCAAAGCCTTTTTACAAGGAAGTTACAAGAAAAAAACACCTTATTTGGAATTTGTCGCTTGTAACATAAAGTTTGAAAATGGACGCATTTTAGCCAATCTTGAAGGCAAAAAAGAAGGCTCTAGTGCGATTATAAACAATCTTAACAATAAAGCTGCCCTTATGGTGGCGCCAAAAGAATGTGAAATTTTAGAAAATGAAAGTTTAGTGGATATTATCTTTATGCCTTAAAATTATTTAAATAATTTTATTTCGATTTTAATCAACCCTAAATTTCAATAAGTTTCAAATTCGCAACCTCCTTTTAGTGGAGTAATTAGCCCTAGCGGAGTTTCAATCCACTAGGGTTTATTTTAGTCCCTTTTTAAATTTCTTTATGGTAAAATAAATGAAAAAAAAGTTTAAAGATAGCTTTAGTTTTAGTCCCTTTTTAAATTTCTTTATGGTAAAATAAATGAAAAAAAAGTTTAAAGATAGCTTTAGTTTTAGTCCCTTTTTAAATTTCTTTATGGTAAAATATAGTGATGGTAATTGGCTTGAAAATATAGGTTTTAGTCCCTTTTTAAATTTCTTTATGGTAAAATGCTTTAGGAAATGCTTTAAAACGCTTTGGAGTTTTAGTCCCTTTTTAAATTTCTTTATGGTAAAATACTTTTTCACAATATGGTAAAGTAGTGGTTGTTTTAGTCCCTTTTTAAATTTCTTTATGGTAAAATAGATATTTACCAGATAATGAAAATTTCGGGGTTTTTTCATGAAAAATAGCAAAAATTATGCTATAATCTCATAAGAAATTTAAAAAGGGACTAAAATAAAGAGTTTGCGGGACTCTGCGGGGTTACAATCCCCTAAAACCGCTTTTAAAATTCAAATAAATTTTGCTGATGATATTTTTCTTGTTTTTTGTTTATTTGAATTTCTTCATTATTTGAATTTTTATATTTAAATTCTCCATGACTATCTATATCAAAAAGCGTTAAATTGGTTTCGTTATTAACTTTTTCATTAAAAACTATGCCACCAAGCAAAAGCTCCATTTTATCAAATTGCTTTTCAGTGATGATTAAAGCCCTTACATTTCCATAAGGTGGCAAAATCTTTTTTACATTTTCAATAGAACTTTTTGCAGAACTTAAACCCTTGCAAATACGCATATAAACGCTAAATTGCAGCATAAAATAACCTAATTTTATAAGATTGTTTCTAAATTTACTTGCTAGTTTTTGCTCTTTTTTACTTTTAGTAGGTACATCAAACATCAAAAGCACGCGCATAAATTTATCTTCAATCATCAAATTTCACTATCTTTAGTTCATCTTCATACAATAAAGCATTTTTAAAATTTGCCACATAATGATTTATCGCTCTGTTTAAAGGATAATTTTGCCCATCAAAATTGATTTTGCTTTGTAAATTGCCAATCAACGCTCTTTTGTCATCTTTGCTTAAAAACTCACTTTCACCCTTAAGCTTTAAAACACAATCATCAACACTAGCCCTAAACACTTCTATCAAATCATCACAAAGCGCAAAAGAATTATAAATATTATCGTGCTTAATGCCAAGCCAAGGCAAAAGCCCACTTATACAAACTGCTCTAATAATACAAGCCCTAATGATTGCATAGCCATAATTTAAAGCAGAATTTTTAAAGCAAAGCTCATCTCTTGAAAAAGAAGTCCCAAACAAAGTTTTAAAATAAAGCGCCGCTGCAACAGCTTCGATATTTTTACTATCATTTAAGCTTACTTTTTTGGCCAAATTTATAAGCTCATTGCTTTGCTCTATTTTATTGTGTTTTTTCAAAACAAAGGCTTGATTTAGGATTTTATTTTTAATGATTTTTTGCCATAAAATAGCCTTTTTTTGAGCACTTACATTTATTTGTTCTTTTGCGATTTTTGCACTTTGAAAATGCCCTAAAAAAGGAGTAAAAATACCATTTATACTATGAGTTTCATCGCAGGTTAGCAAGATGATTTTATGCCTTGCAAAGGCATTAAAAAGTGCGGAACTAAGGCTTGCTTGTAAGCTTTCTAAAACGATGATATTTATATCTTTTAAAAACAATTTGGCTATATTTTCATCTTGCTTAATCACAAGATGATTTAGCTCTAAATTTAGCTTGGCATTAGAGCTAATAAGCAGTGTTTTAAAAGCTTCATCGTAACTCATTTTTAAAATCTTCTCTTTGTCTAAACTCAGCCTTTGTCACTTCTCCAAGTGCTGAAACTATGTATTTTTCAAATACTTTTAGATTTTGAATTCCTATGCTTTTTGCGATTACTTCTTTTTCATTTGCATTTTTAAACAATATTTTTTGATTTTTGCTTAGCGTTTCAAATTTATTATCGTGTTTTGAAACAATCAAACTAACAGTAGAGCTTGTAAAAGCATTAAAATAAACAAGTTCTGGCTCTTGCATATCTTTAGTTTGAATTAAAATCAAACTATCTTTGTATAAAGAAAAGCAAAACTCATAATTTTCATCCATTAAAATCCAGTCTTTTATCTCACCTTTTTTACTTCGTGCTACAGCTTTATTTGGTAATACTTTTAAAGCAAAATCCATAGTATAAATTGGCACAGCATAAAATTTATTTGTCTTTTTGTGTTTAAAAATATCCACTCTAAACATATCGCCATTTTTAACAATTTTACCATTTACTTTGCGGATTTTACCAAGCTCTAGGGCTTTTAAAACTCCTTCTTTTCCGCCGTATGATTGATAGAATTCTTCTTCTTTTCTAAATGTTTCTTCATGTAAGGCTCCGCTTGGCTTTTTTCTCTCAGGTTTTGAGACAAAAATTTCATCAATTTTATCTAAAACCTTTTGCCTAAAACCACTAAAAGGCTCAAAAAACTTCCTTTTGTTTTTATAATCTAATTCACTAATTTTTTTTGCATAAAGTTCTGCACTGTTGCTTTCTTGCTCTTTTTTAAAATCTGAAAAAGCCTTTACGATAGAGTTGTTTGCATAAGCAATAATTACTGCATCGATGGCGTGATGAAGATGGTTATTTCTATCCTTAGCGCTAAAGCCCCAAGTGTGTCTTAAAGCCGATGTAAGCATACCGCTTTTTGCTTCTACATGCACTTTTGAGCCTTTTTGTGTGTCGTTTAACTTTGTATTTTCATCATCGCTTAAAGGTAAAAAATCTAAATAATCTTTAGTGTAGTTTAAAACAAGCCTTGCGATGTAGCGAGTATCGTTTAGATTTCTATCTTTAAAGTCTTTTTGCTCTTTGTCTTTGTAATTTTTATCTAAAATTCTTTTTTGCTTTTTAGTAGGTAAATTTTTTGCTAAAACTTCAATTTTCTGCCATTTTGCACTATCATTGCCAAAGGCTTCAAAGGGGGTTTGATTAAGTTTTTCTTGATTTTGCTTGGTAAAAACTAAAACTTTATTCATATAAGAATCATCAAAACTTCTAGAATAAGGGTAAATGTGATCAATTTCAAGCATTTTTTCATCTTGCAAATCACTAATTTTAATCTTTTCTCCACTATAAGCACAAAATTCTTTTTGTTCTTTAAATAATCTTAATTTTAAAATATTTTTGCTATTTATTTTTAAGCCTAGTTTTTCACATTCAAGTTCGGCGTCTTTTTTGGCCTTGTAGTTTTCATTTTGCTCTTTTTCTATTTTAGCTCTTTGGCTGTAATTTTTACCTACTTCTCTTGCTAATTCAATGTTTATTTTATGCACTTTGCCGTATTTTTTAAGTAAAGCATTTAAGACCTTTCTGTATTCTTTAATCGCTCTTAAAACCACAGGATTAGTTACCTCATCTTTATAATAAGTTTCATTAAATGCGGGTAAAAAATCTTTTTTATCTTCATTGATTGCTACTTTTAAATTAAGCTCATTACAAGCTTCATCGTATTTTTTACCTTCAAGCATTAAAGGAGTGATAAGTTTTAAGGCTTTAAAACTTATATTTAAATGGTCTTTAAATTCCAATTTGCTTAAACTATCAATTTGATTTTGATTTAAATCATATTTTGCTAAAGCCTTTTTAAGCTTAATCTCATCTTTTATAAGGGTAATATCTTTTGCTATTTCATTTAAATCATCTTGGCTTAAACTATGATCACCTAGGGCTTTTATAAATTCTTTATATTTTTTAAACTCAATAAAATAAGTTCCTTTTTCCCCTTTAAATTCATAATCATCGCTTAAGCCCAAAAGCTTTTTTGTTTGTTTATAAGTTAGAGTGCCGTTTTTTAAAACTTCATTCAAAAGGGCGTTTAAATCATCTTTTGTATATAAAATTCCTTCAGTATTTTTAAGATTGTTTAAAAGATTGATAATTCTTGTAAGTGCTACAAACATAAAAGCTAAGGGCGAATTTTTTGGCGCTCTTTTTTCATCGGTAAAAAAACTACAATTTCCCACCAAATGAGAAAAATCTTTTAAAGCCCTTTTATAAAATGCTACACTAAGCACCTCTTCTTCAAATTTTTTTGAAAAAGAAAAGCCAAATTCTCTTTGTTTTTTAAAAATAAGCTTTAATTCATCTTTTAAAAAACTTTGCGCTATGCAGCGTTCATAACTTTCTTTTTTATTTCTAACATTTGTAAATTCTTTGGAATTTTCTTTGAATTTTTGAAAATACTCTTTATAAAGATACTCGCCCACACTTTGATAATTTGCTAGTTTTTCTTCATTTTGCTTGATAGCTTTTAAAATCGCACCTTTTTCTTTATCATCACTATTTTTAATATCATCATAGCCACGCCTTTTTGCAATATGTAAAATCACTCTTGCAAAATCTTGCTTACTTAAAAGCTCGTTTAAAGCTCTAAATCTTAACTCATAAGGGCTAATTAAAGATCCTTTATAAGCCTTGGCTAAACTTTCATCAAAGCTTTGATAATCTTCGTAATTTAACTTAAATTCATTTGCGATTAAATGTTTTAAGTGATTTAGCCTTGCTTTGCGTCTAGCAAGGCGTTTTCTAGCACTTCTTGCAAGGCGTCTTGGCAAGGCTAAGGATTCTCCTGTTTTGGGATTTTCAGCCTTTGTAAAAATCCTAACTCCACAATCTTTTAACTCATCATTTTCACTAAATGCCCAGCCAATAGAGCTTATTCCTATATCAAATGCCAAAATTCTTGCCACACTAGATCCTTTTTAATATTTATGATTTGTGTATAATTATAATACAAAAATCATTTTTTTAAACAAACATAAACTTTTCAGTAACCAAACTATATATGTTAATTTTATAATACAAAAAACAAGTAATTTTTAAATAAAAAATATTTTTTATTTAAAAATTTAGATAAAATCCAATTTATTGTAAATTCAAGAGACCCTATGCTAATTTTTATGATATACTCAAAAAATACAATCCCATTTTTGTATTTTTTCTTTCAGGTATTATCTTGCTTATTTTTGCTTTTTATATCACAGGAACACCTATACCAAAAGCTCCAAGTAGAGAACATACAAGCTTTTAAATGTTTTACTTGATAGTTATCTTTTATCACAGCAACTTTTAAAAGTCAGCTTTCTGGAGCAGGGCTTATTATCATGAGTGTGGCAGGCTTTACTGCTTACATGAAACATATCAATGCTTCGGCAAAACTTGCTTTTTTAGCAAATAAACCCTCAGGAAAAATCAAAAAATAAATACTTAATTTTAAGTGGAACTTTTGTTGTTGGAATGGCTTTAAAAATCGTCATTTCTAGCTATGCTGAATTGCTTTTGCTTTTGTTAGCATGTATGTATCCTGTTTTAATCTCACTTAAAATCCGTCCTATTACAACTGTATGTGCGCTTTCTTTAATTGCACTTGATTATGATCCAAAAGATGGAAATTCAATCAATATGGCAGATATGGTAGGACAAAGTGATAATGTCGTAAGGCTTTTTTAAATTACCAAATTTATAGTGTGATTACCTATGTTGTAATTATTGCCATCTTGATTCCTTTTTATTTTGCTTGGATTGATAAAAGAGATAAAGAAAAAGGTGTTTTAAATGATGAAGTTGAAATTCCGCAAATCATTGATCCTAAATGCCCTACTTTTTACACACTCTTTCCTTGGTTACCTGTTATATTTTTATTTATAGCGTATTTTTTTACTATCAAGCTCGATGTTGTGATAGCAAATTTTGTAAGAATTTCTTTAGTTTTTCTTGTTGAATTTGCAAGACACAGAAATGTTAGAAAATTAGGCGAAGATATGATGGTGATTTTAAAAGGCTATGGCTGAAATTTTTATCTCAGTCGTAAGCATAATCATCGCCGCTGGAGTATGTGCTAAAGGCATTAAAGCACTTGGTGGAGTTAATATCCTTGCTAACGCGGTTTCAAATCTTGGAACAGGAAATTTTGCATGGTTTGGAATTCTTTTGAGTATAGCTATTTTAAGCTTTTTAGTTTATTTTGCCAATGCTATATTGAATAGGATTTGCATCAAAATTTAAAAGTATAAATATTGAAGAAAGTTTTTTGCAAGTTCTATCCAAATCTTTTGTGAAAAAATCAAACCCTCTATATTTACTATTAATTTGAAAAAGTATTAATATTTATAATTTTTTCATATTTAATATCAATTTAACTAAAAATTCATCACTTAATTTTGTATCACGAGGCAAAAAGTCTTTAATTTAAGTAAAATCAATCTATTTAAATTTCTTATCAAAATATTTAGTATCAACTGCTCTAACTAACTTTAAAGCAATTTCACTCATATGTTTTCTAGCTCTAAAAAATGAAAAAAGAGATGATCAAATTTTTAGAAGATGTGGATAAACTATATATTTTTTAATTTTTAAATATTATAATTACTTAACACCCCATAAAGAGCTTTAAGACATACGAATATATCCTAATAAACATCTACGTAAAATAGTATTTTTTCATCATTCTAACATATTTTTACATTTTTTTGTCCTTTAAGCATAAGCCAAACAATTAAAAATGAAACGAAATAAACAACTTGAAAAAGTAATTTATAATTATCTATGAGCATCTTTATAGGACTTTTTGTAAATATATAATAGTTATCAACCATCATAAAAATAAAGAAAATTAATATTATCAAAATTTTTATGCAAACATAAAATGCAAAAATAAGATAAAAAAGTTTTTCCTTTGTAATTTGAATCAAAATTTTAAAAAATAAAAAAGCAAAAATAATATAGCATAGACTTAATATTATGTTTAAACTTCCATATATAATTTCTGGTGGTTGATCTACCATAAAATCAGGAATAAAAAGAAGATGACTACCAAAAACACTTAAACCTTGCCATATGAAAAAATAAATAAAAAGTTTGTAATTTTTTATCTTTTTACAAAACAAAAACACACTAAGCAAAGCTAGGATTATGGCTGTGTAAAATAAAGTTTTTTTTGTGTAGTAAAACCTAAAATCTTCAAAGCTAATAACTTCTAATATAAACGAAAATGTTAAAACGAGCAAGTTTAAAATTATAAATGAAGCCATTGTGATTTTAATCCATTTTAAATCAAAATCAAAAACCTTTTTTTGTGCTTTTGCCAATCTTTCTTCTAAATTTGAAAGTTCTTGCTCATCAAATTCTTTAAATTTGACCCACGCTAAAATCCAAAAAACCAAACTTGCTAGCAAAAACACCAAGCCTATGCCGATAATCAAAGTAAGAAGCCCTAAATAAAAGGTATTAAAAGCATAAGTGAAATACTTTTGCTTTGTTGTTCTAGCAATTTCATAGTAAAAAGCTTTCAAAAAAGGAAAAATTAAAGCCAAAATAGCAAAATGTAATACTAAAAATATAGCAATAGCCATAAAAATATTATCTTGATTAAAATAAAGCCCACCAAAAATGCCAGTTCTAGGCTTTAGCATTGCAAATAAAATACTTGTATTAACAAGAATACCAAAAAATCCAATCCCTACACTAATAAGGAAATTCTTAAACAAATTTTTAGCACCACCATAGATTTTTAAATCATAAAGCACAATAAAAAATAAAATCCAACTCGCAAGAACAAATAAAACTCCAAGATAAGGAATGATACCTAAAAACCCACAAATAATACTCGCTATTGCTTTTAAGCGAATTTCTTTTATCTTTTTTTGAAACAAAGCTTCATTTAAATTGTGCATTTTACCCTTTATTTAATACATTCGAACAAAAATATTTCGTTTTATCATCTTTGGCAATTTTTATCAAAACCGCCCACTTCCACACATTAACTCTAAAAATTTTATCTTTCTTATTTACATAAGAAAGATAAAATTTTAGTTTGTCTTTATGGGCTTTTATGGGCAAAATTACATACATTTTAGCACATAAATAATCATAATAATTTGTTTTCACTCTAAAACAATACCTTCATTAATGCAAATTTCGCCGATAATAAAGGCATCTGAATTTTCTAAAACCTTACTTACATTAGAAGGATCTACAACCATTACTAAACCCACTCCCATGTTAAAGCTTCTATACATTTCGCTTTCTTCTACAGCCTGTCCTATAGTATAAAAAATTTCAGGAGTTTTAAGATGATGTTTGCGTATAGTTGCACCCATACCACGAGGCAAAACGCGTGGTAAATTTTCTACTAAACCACCCCCTGTAATATGAGCTAGAGCACTAATATAAGGCTTTAATGTAAGAAAATCACGCACATAAATCCTTGTAGGCTCTAATAAAATATCAATTAAATTTTTATCCCCTATCTTGTCATCAAATTTTAATTTTAAACTTTCAAAAAGTACTTTTCTAGCTAAAGAATAACCATTTGAATGAAGTCCTGAACTAGGAAGTGCCAATAAAATATCACCATTTTTAACAAATTTACTTCTATCGATCTCATCTTCTTCAGCCATACCCACTGCAAAACCCGCAAGATCAAAATCATCTTTTGCATACATTCCAGGCATTTCAGCAGTTTCTCCGCCGATTAATGCACAATTTGCCATCTTACATCCCTTGGCAATGCCTGATACAACAGCCTTTGCTACTTCTACTTCGAGCTTGGCTGTAGCATAATAATCTAGGAAAAACAAAGGCGTAGCAAAATTACAAATCAAATCATTCACACACATTGCTACTAAATCTTGCCCTATAGTATCATATTTTTTAGCATCAATTGCCAAGCGAAGCTTGGTACCAACACCATCTGTTGCACCTAAAATCACAGGCTTTTTAAAACCACTTGGCATTCTAAAAGCACCAGCAAAAGAACCAATTCCGCCTACAACATTATCATTAAAAGTTTCTTTAACCAAAGGTTTTATAGCCTCTACAAAGGCATTTCCATTATCTATACTTACGCCTGCATCTTCATATGAAATTTTCATTTATTTTCCTTTAAGAACTAAAAAGGTATTTTAACGAAAAAAGTTTTAATAAGGCATAAGATGAAAAATGCTTTTTTTGTAACCGCTTCAATTGCTTGTGGTAAAAGCACTTTTATAGAAATAGCGAATTCTTTAGGCTTTAAAAGCATTAGCGCAGATAAAATTGCTCATAAAATTTTAGATGAAAATGCTTTAGAACTTGAAAAGATTTTTTCTCCCTTTAACTTAAAAAATTTACTCACAAAAGAAAAGAAAATCGATAGAAAAATCCTTGGAGAAATTGTTTTTAACAACAAAGAAGCTAAAAAAACCTTAGAAAATTTCACTCATCCTAAAATTCGAGCTAAAATTTTAGAACAAATGCAAATTCTAGATAAAGAAAATAAAGCTTTTTTTGTAGAAATTCCTCTTTTTTTTGAAAGCGGTGCTTATGAAAATTTAGGCAAAGTCATTGTAATTTACACACCTAAAGAATTAAGCCTTAAAAGAATCATGCAAAGAGATAAGCTCAGCTTAGAAGCTGCAAAAGTGAGACTTGATTCTCAAATAGATATTGAAGAAAAACTTAAAAAAGCAGATTTTATCATTAAAAATACTAATTCTTATGTCGATTTTAGGCAAGAATGTGTTAAAGTAATACAAGAAATTTCTAAAGGAAAAATGTGAAATTTTATAAATATTGTGCAAGTGGGAATGATTTTGTCATAACAAATGCTGATAGAAAAGAAGATAGAAGTGCTTTAGCTAAAGAACTTTGCAATCGTTATGAGGGCATAGGTGGGGATGGCTTTATCGTGATATTGCCTCATGAAAAATACGACTTTGAATGGGAATTTTATAATAACGATGGCTCAAGGGCTGCTATGTGTGGCAATGGCTCAAGGGCTGCGGCACATTTTGCACATCATATTAACAAAATAAATCCTAACATGAGTTTTTTAACCGGTGCAGGAATAATAAAAGCAAAGATAAATCAAGATAAAGTTGAAGTATCTTTAGGCAAAATAAAAAGCGTGCAAAATACTTTTGAAGAATTAGGAAAAACTTGGCAACTTTGCGACACTGGAGTTCCACATCTAGTGCATTTTTGTCAAAATTTAGATGAATTTGATACAATACTTTGTCAAAAAATGAGACAAAAATATAATGCCAATGTTAATTTTGTAAAAATTTTAGATGAAAATCATTTAAAAGTTCGTACCTATGAACGCGGAGTTGAAGATGAAACCTTAGCTTGTGGCACAGGAATGGGGGCTTGTTTTTATCTGGCATTTTTAAATAAAAAAGTACAAAATAAAGTTAAAATAACTCCTAAAAGTGGTGAAGAGGTTGGGTTTACATATAAAAATGAAGAATTGTTTTTTGAAGGAAAGGTAAAGTATTGTTTTGAAGCCAATTATAATTTTTCTTAGTCTTTTTCTAATCCCACTTTTTGCTGATGATCTAAAAAATGGCTTTGGAGAGGAATATTACAAACTTGATATAGATCAAAAAAGACAAATTTTTTTTATAAAAATGAATGAAATGTTTGATCAAAGCTTTAAAAAAATTGAACAAGAAAGAGCTTTTATCGAAGCCTTTTTTAAAGATGCTTACAAAACAGGCTTTAGGACTTCAAATCAAACAAATCTTGAAAAACTTATCACGATAAAAAACAAATATCGCATTGAAAATCTTTATGATTTTGCAGAATATAAAAAACGTATTCAAAAAATTCCAAAATCCATGGGTATAGCCCAAGCTTTAGTTGAAAGTGCTACAGGTACAAGTCGCTTCGCAAGAGAAGCAAATAATCTTTTTGGAGAATGGACTTGGGGTGAGAAAGGTTTAATTCCTGATTTAAGACATCCAGATAAAAAACATAAAATTAAGATTTTTGATAGTCTGCAAGATAGTGTTTACTCTTATGTTTTAAATTTAAATCGTCATTTTGCTTATGAAAAGTTTCGCGATGCAAGAGCTAAATTTGCAAGCGAAGGCAAAGAGATAACAGGACTAGAGGCTATTAAAACTTTAGATTCTTATTCTGAACGCAAGGGATATTATATCAATCTTATTACAAAAATCATCAAACGATACAACCTTGAAAAATACGATACAAACTCAAACAACACCTAAAATCCAAGTGAAAATTTATCAAAAGATATGACTTCAAATTTAACCCCTTGCTCAAAAAAACTATCCTCGCTTGAAAGAGTGATAAAAATCACATGAAAAATTCCAAGTTCTAAAGCCTTTGGTAAAATTTTCTTAGCACGTAATTTAATCAAATCAATATCTAAAGTTGGACTTGAAATATAAGCAATTTTAGATATTTGGCTATAAAAGTTAAAGTATTTGTTATAAAAAAAATCTTCTTTAAATTTAAACAACTCGCTTAAAACTAAATTTTCAAATAAATGCGAAAAATCCTTTGAAATACAAAGATTATTTCTTAGGCCAAAATCTTTAAAATAAATCTTTTGAAGTTTTTTTTCATCATGTTTTAAAGTATAGATCACATAAGTATTTTCTAATTTTTTTATAGCTTGATAAACACTATCTTTTGAAGTTTTTAATATTTTTTTAAGTTCTATAAATATCTTAGAAATACTGATTTGCTGACCCAAATTTAAAGCTAAATACTTTAAAATTTCTAATTCTAAAAGAGTAAAGCTTTGTCTTAGAAGTATGTTTTTTTCTCCAAATTTACTGCGTCCACTTTGCAAAAAAAGACCTACTAAATTATTTATAGGTAAATTTTTCTTACTTACACTAATAAATTCTTCAAAATCAAAATAATCAAGTTCAAGTTCTTCAAACCCATTTATATTTAAATCTTTTATATTTGTACTTAAGATGATGGGAATTTTAATTTTTTCTAAATTAGGGATAAAATCCAAATTATAAAGGCAAAGAATTTTAATTTGTAAATTTTCATTCAAAAAATCAGCAAGTCTTTCTAAACTTTGTTTTTCAAAGCGTGTATCATATAAATCTAAAAACAAAATTTCACTTGCTTTAAATTGAGATAAAAAATTAAAAATAAGTGTTTTTTTACCACAAAATCGTGGGCCTTTTATGATAATATTTGGTTTTGAAATTTGATTTTTTCTTTCATAACTTACTTCAAATTTAGGGTGATTTTCATAAAAAAAATTAAGTACTTTCAATTTTATCCTTTAAAAAAGGATATTATAACCTAGTTTGTATAATTGGGGCATAAAGCCCCTTAAATTACATTTTGCAAGCACCTTGTAAAGTAGCGCCTATCATCCAAAGACTTTTTTCATATTTTGCGATATTTTCTTGCGCAAAAGCAGCTGTTGTGGTATCACTTTCTTTTTCTGCTGCTTCATTGAGTTTTTTAAATTCTGCTAAAAGATATTCATAATCTTGTTTGATCAGTTCTATGACTTCAAGCGGAGTAAAGCAATCTTTTGCAACTTTTGGACTTTTTGCATTTTCCATTAAAACTTTTTGGCAAGTGATAGCTTTTTCGCCAAGTTGTAAAACTCTTTCAGCACAACTATCAAAAAGTTCTGCCATTTCTTCATAAGCTTTTTCTGTGTACTCGTGTATAGAAAAAAATTGCAAACCTTTTACATTCCAGTGATAATTATGAAATTTAACCCATAGATGATGAGCATCTGCTTGCATTTGTAATAATTGTTTTGTAACTGACATGATTAACTCCTTTTTTTAATTTTTAAAATTATAACATAAAATTCTTAAATAATAATTATTATTAATTAAAAATTTTTATTATAATTTTAACTTAAAAATTATTATACTCTTTTTTAATGAATTTTGATTAAGAATGTAATATATTTTTTAAGATCAACTTTCCAACTTCCACACCAGGTTGATCATAGGTGTTAATCCCTAGCATAACACCGCAAGTTGAAGTAAAAAGTTCATAATAATACATCAAATATCCCGCATGCCAAGCATCAAGTTTTTCAAGTTCTATCACATCAACACTCAAATTTTCAGCGATTAAAGCATGCATAGTTGCATTACATTGAGCGTTTAAAAGTTCGTGAAGATTGACTTTATTACTTAAAGAATCTAAAAATTTAAAATGAATATCAGGAATAATAGGTGCTTTTTGAGCGTCTTTGATTTTTAAAAAAGTTACAGTTTTATTTTTAGGTCCATCCATAATGAGTTGTAAAAAACTATGCTGATCTCTTGCTCCAATGAGTGCAATAGGAGTTAAACCTATACGTTTATAGCCTTGCTTTTTACCTAAACTTTCAGCAATAAGCTGGATATACCATTCATTAAAGCCTTTAAAAGCATCACTATATGAAAAAAGTACATTGATATTGGCATTTTTGTGTGTGCAATAATGATAGGCTTTTTGTAAAATTTCATCTTTTTTATGAGTAAAAAAATCTTCAAAACAAGCTTTAGCTCCTTCTAAAAGAGCTTTGGCATTATAGCCACAAAAACAAAGCGGAACTATACCTACGGCTGAAAGTATGCTAAAACGACCTCCTACATTTGCAGGGATAAAAAAGCATTTAATACCTAAATTTTCACCTTCTTGATGAAGTTTTGAATCCTTATCGGTAATAAAAACAAAGTATTTTTTTAATTCTTGCATATCAAGTTTAAAATGTTCAATAAGAAGTTTAAAAAGCGATACAACTTCTATAGTACTACCTGTTTTGCTGATGATTAAAAACAAACTTTCCTCAAGCTTGATTTTTTCTAAAGTCTTATTAAAAGAATGTGAACTTGTGTTATCGAGTATAAAAAGTTCTCTTTGGTTGCTTTTTTCATTAAAAAGCATATCACGCAAGGCTTTTACACCACAACTTGAACCACCCATTCCCACTAAAACGATATTTTTTATGTGTTCTTTGTCTTTGATAAAAGCCAAACTCTCATCGATTAAATTCAAACTTGTATCAATAAGATGATAATACCCTATATCTCCACTTTTTACCTCATCATTAATACGATTTGCATAAGAACTTATAGTGTGAATTTCACTTTGCTTAAAAAAAAGTGTATTGTTTAACATTTACTTTTCTCGTAAAAATAATTTGTCGCTTCTACAAAGCCTTCTACACTTCCACAATCAAAGCGTTTTCCTTGAAATTTATAAGCTAAAACCATACCATTGGTTGCTTGAGTTAAAAGCGCGTCGGTAAGTTGGACTTCACCATTTTTTCCCGCTTTAGTATTTTCTAAAATTCCAAAAATATCAGGAGTTAAAATATATCTTCCTATGATAGCAAGATTACTTGGAGCTTCATCAGGACTTGGTTTTTCTATCATAGAATTAACCATGATAAGATTTTCTTCTACAAAATTTCCAGAAATTACTCCATAGTTTGAAACTTGCTCTTTTGGTACTTCCATCACAGCTATGATGGTGCAGCGATATTTTTCATAAATTTTTACCATTTGAGCCATAACATTTAAGCCTTCTTCATTAACACACAAATCATCAGCCAAAATTACGCCAAAAGCTTCATCGCCAACCAAAGGTCTACCTTTTAAAACCGCATCACCTAAGCCTTTCATTTGATTTTGTCTTGTAAAAGTAAAGGTACAACGATTGATCAAAGAGCGAATTTCATCAAGTAAGTATTCTTTTTTTGTACCTGAAATTTGATGTTCAAGTTCATAAGAAATATCAAAATAATCCTCCAAAGCTCTTTTTCCACGCCCTGTGACAAATCCCATATTTTCCATTCCTGCTTCTAAAGCTTCATCAACTCCATAATGGATCAAAGGCTTGGTTAAGATAGGTAACATCTCTTTAGGTAAAGTTTTTGTTGCAGGTAAAAATCTCGTCCCATAACCTGCCGCAGGGAAAATACAAGTTTGAAGCATAAAAATTTCCTTTTATTTTTTTATCATTATAGCTTATTTTTATGAATTTTCATGCAACAAGGCAAAGTTCTTTTTGCCTTGTTATTCAAACTCTGCCTTAGCTAATTTAACAATGGTTTCTACTACTTTAGAATCTTCAAGTGTTGAAATATCCTGTTTGATTTCTTCGCCTCTTGCTATAGTTCTTAAAATTCTTCTCATTATTTTACCACTTCTAGTTTTTGGCAAACCTGGAGTATAAAGAATTTTTTCTATTTTAGCTATAGGTCCTATTTCTACTCTTAAAATGTCATTAAGTTCTTTTAAAGTTTCTATAGCTCCGCCAAGATCACAACTGGATGCAGGACTTAAAACCACAAAAGCAAACAATGACTCGCCCTTAATCGTATCCAAAATACTCACTACAGCTGATTCTGCTACACTTGGATGTTTAGCAATAGCGCTTTCAATTTCAGCCGTTCCTATACGATGTCCTGCAACATTAACCACATCATCTGTTCTTCCTGTGATGGTAATATAACCATTTTTATCATAAAAAGCACCATCGCCACTAAAATATACAGCTTTTCCATCTTTTTTAGCTTGAGAAAAATAACTTTCTATATAGCGTTCATCATTGCCCCAAATTCCACGAATCATCGAAGGCCAAGGTTTAGTTATACAAAGCAACCCATCTTCACCTTCATCTTTTTTATTGCCTTCTTCATCAATAACTTCTGCAAAAATCCCTGGCAAAGGCAAGGTGGCACAACCTGGTTTTAAAGGAGTGGCGCCTGGTAAAGGCGTGATCATATGCCCACCTGTTTCTGTTTGCCACCAAGTATCGACTATAGGACTTTTAGTTCCCCCTATTTCATCATAAAACCACTTCCAAGCACTAGGATTGATAGGCTCTCCAACCGTTCCAAGCACTTCAAGCGTACTTAAATCATATTTTCTTGGCTCATTAGGTGCATCAGCATGAAGCATTCTTATGGCAGTTGGCGAAGTGTAGAATTTGCTTATTTGATACTCTTCTATCATTCTCCACCAACGCCCAGAATTTGGATAAGTAGGAGTTCCTTCATGCATTATAGTCGTTGCTCCACATGCTAAAGGCCCATAAACTACATAAGTATGTCCTGTAATCCAACCCACATCAGCACTACACCAATAATTATCATAATCTTTAATATCAAAAACCCATTCCATAGTCATTTGTGCCCAAAGTATATATCCTGCACTTGCATGCATAACTCCTTTTGGCTTGCCCGTTGATCCTGAAGTGTAAAGCAAAAACAACAAATCCTCACTATCCATAATTTCGGGTTCACACTTATAAGACTCATTTTTCACAAGTTCGTTATAAACATAGTCCCTTCCTTTAATATATTCTATAGGTTCATTATTGCGTATAACTATAAGTACTTTTTCTACACTTTCACACCCTTCACTTAAAGCCTTATCTACTGCAGGTTTTAACATATAAGGTTTGCCACGACGAAAAGCACCATCAGCCGTTACTACAAGTTTAGCTCCTGCATCTATAATTCTATCTCTTAAGGCTTCAGGAGAAAACCCTCCAAATACTACACTATGAATAGCCCCAATCCTTGCACAAGCTAACATTACTATAGCTGTTTCTGGAATCATAGGCATATAAATTACAACCCTATCGCCTTTTTTTACTCCGAATTTTTTAAGCAAATTGGCCGCCTTGCAAGTTTCATGCAATAATCTTCTATAAGTATAAACTTCATAATCCCCTATTTCACCTTCAAAAATCAAAGCAGCTTTATTGCGTCTTGTTTTCATATGACGATCAAGACATTGATAACTTACATTTAAAGTTCCACCTTCAAACCATTTATAAAATGGAGCTTTATCCTCATTTAGCACTCTTGAAAAAGGCGAAAACCACTCAATCTTCTCAAATGCTTGTCTTTTCCAAAAACCTTCAAAATCTTCCTTGGCTTCATCGCATAAATCATAGTATTCACATAAATTTTTTATACGAGCATTACGAGAAAATTCTTTACTTGGCTTAAAAAGCTCTTGATTATTTTGATTAAGCATAAAAACTCCTTATATGGTTATTTTTAAACATTATATAAGAGTTTATTTGCATGAAATACAAATTTAAAAAATAATTAAGATAAATTTTATAAAAAATGGGAATATTTGTAATATTTTATTTAAATTTTATAATGTATGTTAATTTAAGAAACATATTGCATCTTCATAAAAATAAAGACTGAGTTCTTCGTATAATTTTAAATCGAATCTTAAAAATTCTTGTTTTTCCAAGGCAAATTCTAAAATTTTATCCATACAACTTACCCTTATAAAAACATCACTTTTCCTACTTCTAAGTGCTATAATATAACATTTTTCTAAAATAAAATCATAATTATTTTTTGGAATATTTTTAGAATTAAAAAAAGAAATTTTATAAGGATCAATAGCAATTTTACTTGGAGGTTTTTTAAAATCTTTATATTTTTTACAATTACTAAAATCTATAAAATTACAAAATTTCACACCTTGATTTTCTAGTTCAAAAACATTAGTATTTTCAAATTCTAAAATTTCTCCACTGTGCAAATAAAGTTTTTTTTGCGCCAAAGAATCTAAAAAATGTTTATCATGACTTGCGATTAAAAAACCTATATTGAAATTTTCATGCATTTTAAGAATAGCTTTTTTAAATAAAAGTGTAGTATTTTTATCCAAAAAAGCACTTGGTTCATCAAGTAAATAATACTTCGCTCTTACGCTTAAAGCTATAGCAAAAGCTATTTTTTGACTTTGTCCTGATGAAAGTTCATTAGGATGTTTACTTAAAAGACTTTCATCTAAATTTAAAAACATCAAACTTTCTTTTATGCGTTCTTCAATATCTTCTTTAATCCCATAAGTTTTTAAGGTAAATAAAAAATTTGCCCTTACACTACGATTTAACAAAATAGGCTCTGGAAAAAGCAAATAAATTTCACGCTTTTGTTTATTATTAGGTTTAAAATTTCCAAAATAAGAAATATTTTTTGAAAAATCTCCTTCTAAAAATTTTAATATTCTTAAAAATGTAGATTTTCCACTTCCATTCGCTCCCATTAAGATGCTAATTTTACTTGTATCAAGTTTTAAATTTTTGATTTTTAAAACTTCTTTGTTTTGATAGTTGAAAAAAAGATTAGAAATTTCTATCATTTTATGTTCTTTTGAGTTTGTGCGTGATGAAATTTAAACAAAAGGCAATGAGAATTAAAACCAAAGCCAAAGCTATACCGCTAGCAAATTCGCCTTTGTTTGTTTCAAGAGAAATAGCTGTGGTTATGGTTCTAGTGTCGTATTTGATATTTCCACCTACTATCATCGCTACTCCTACTTCTGCTACAATGCGTCCATAAGCTAGTGCAATGACGCTAATCAAAGCAAAGCGTAATTCATAAATCATCGTTAAAACAAGTTTTAAAGGACTTAGGTGAAAAGATTTTATAAGTAAAAAATGTTTTTTATTCATATTTTCTATCAAATTTGAAAAAAGTGCGATCACTATAGGAAGCGCTAAGATAAACTGCCCTAAAATTAAAGCCTTTATAGTAAAAAGCAGTCCAAATTCTCCCAAAGGTCCTCGACTTGAAATCAGTGCATAAAGTATAAGTCCTACTGCAACTGTTGGAAAAGAAAGGCTAGTATCTATGATAAGTTTTATAAAGCATTTGAATTTAAAATCAAAAAAACCTAAGATAAATCCCAAAGGAAAACCTATAAGCAAAGCTAAAACTATAGAAATACTTGAGCTTAAAAGTGTAGTTTTTATAGCTGAAATTACGCTTTCATCAGCATTGAAAAGTAAAAATAAAGCCTGTTTAAAACCATCAAAAATATAATCCAAAAATATCCTTTTTAAAATAAGTAATTTTAGCATAATTATGCTAAAATATTTTTTTATGTAAATTTATAAGGAAAAAAAATGAAAAAAATCATTTCTTTAGCCCTTGCTTTAGCTTTAAGTGCAAGTGCAGCAGAACTTAAAATGGCAACTACAACAAGCACTGACAATACAGGACTTTTAGATGCTCTAAAACCTCTTTATGAAAAAGAAAGTGGCAATACCTTAAAATGGGTTGCCGTAGGAACAGGTGCGGCTTTAAAAATGGGTGAAGATTGCAATGCTGATGTGCTTTTTGTGCATTCTCCAAAGGCTGAAAAAGAATT
The DNA here is from genome assembly GCF_001762865.1 of Campylobacter sp. BCW_6468. NCBI lineage: Bacteria > Pseudomonadati > Campylobacterota > Epsilonproteobacteria > Campylobacterales > Campylobacteraceae > Campylobacter > Campylobacter sp. BCW_6468. Next base: position 21,656 of record NZ_MJXQ01000033.1, on the reverse strand, counting down.
TATGAAAAAAGGCTTTGGTGTAGATAGAACTCCTGTGATGTATAATGATTTTATCATCATCGCAGATAAATCTTTAGCTTCTAAATTTAAAGGTAAAAATTTAAAAGAAAGCTTAGAACTTATCAAAAATGAAAAGCTTACTTTCATCTCAAGAGGCGATAAATCAGGCACTGACAATAAAGAAAAAAGCCTTTGGAAAAATCTTGGCGGTGTTCCTGAAAAGCAAAGCTGGTATCAACAAAGCGGACAAGGTATGTTAGCAAGCATTAAAATCGCTGAAGAAAAAAAAGGTGTGATTTTAACCGATCGTGGTACTTATATCAAATATGAAGCCAATGAAAAAGGCAAACCAAACTTAGTCATTGTAAATGAAGGCGATGATAGTCTTAAAAATTTTTATTCTGTTATAGCGACAAATCCTAAGCATTGTAAAAATGTAAATTATACAGAAGCTAGTAAATTTATCAAATGGGTAACAAGTGATAAGACTTTAAATTTCATTGCTGATTTTAAACTTCTTAATAAACCTTTATTTGTAATTGATGCAAAAACAAGAAAAGACTAAAAATTAAGCAGGTTTTAACCTGCTTAAAATATCATTTTTTACTTATTGTAACTTTTTTATTTATTTTTCAAAACTTTTAGTTTATTTAAAATTCTTCTTTAGATATAATAAAATCAATAATTAAATATACAAGGTCAAATAATGTTCAAAGTGGATTTAAATAGTGATTTAGGGGAAAGTTTTGGCGCCTATAAAATGGGAATGGATGAAGAAATTTTAAAATTTGTAAGTTCAGTAAATGTCGCTTGTGGCTTTCATGCGGGTGATCCTTGTGTGATGGATGAAACCTTAAATTTAGCCAAGCAAAATGGTGTTTGCATAGGAGCACATCCATCTTATCCTGATCTTTTGGGTTTTGGAAGACGCAATATGCAAATAAGCTTTGAAGAGGCTAAAAACTATGCCTTGTATCAACTAGGAGCTTTATTTGGCTTTGCTAAGGCAAAAGGTATGAAAATACAGCATTTTAAAGCCCATGGGGCGCTTTATAATATGGCAGCTATTGATGAAAATTTAGCCTTAGCACTTTGTGAGGCAGTGGCGAGTTTTGATGAAAATATTATTTTTCTAGGGCTTAGTAATTCTGCTATGAATGAAGCAGCTAAGAAAAAGGGTTTAAGATATGCTAATGAAGTTTTTGCGGATCGTGCCTATAATGATGATGGCACTTTAGTTTCAAGAAAATTAGAAGGGGCGTTAATACACGATGAAAATTTAGCTATCAAACGCGTGATAAAAATGATAAAAGAAAGCAAAGTTACAAGCATAAATGGCAAAGAAATTGATTTAAAAGCCGATAGTATTTGTGTTCATGGGGATAATGCAAAAGCTTTAGAATTTGTTAAAAAAATCAAAGAAAATTTAAAAAAAGAGCAAATTCAAATTTGTGCTTTGGAAAATTTTATATAAGTTTTAGCAATGTTTAGTGTGCATTTTAGTGGAAGTAAAGCTTTGCTTTTGCGTTTTGAGCAAGAAATTTCACCTCAAATCAATGCCTATGTTTTAAGCACAGAACAAAGGATACAAAAAGCCCTAAAAGAAGGTGAAATTTATGGTATTGATGAGTTGGTAAGTACTTATGCAAGTTTGTTGATATACTTTAATCCTTGCGTGCTTTCTTTAAATTCTTTGCTTGATTTTTTGGAAAAAATTAAAAAGGATATCAAACTTACGGAGCAAAACTCAAGTCTTTGTATAGAAGTTCCACTTTGTTATGATGAAGAATTTGGGCTGGATTTAGAATTTGTGTGCAAACACAATCAAATTTCAAAAGAAGAGCTTATATCTCTTCACACTAAACCTTATTATCTTGTTTTTATGCTAGGTTTTATGGCAGGTTTTCCTTATCTTGGAGGTTTAGATGAAAGACTTTTTACCCCACGCCTTTCAAGCCCTAGAGCAAAAATAGAAGCTGGAAGTGTAGGCATAGCTGATAAGCAAACAGGAGTTTATCCTATATCAAGCCCAGGGGGTTGGCAAATCATTGCTAGAACACCTTTGGAATTTTTTGATAAAGAAGATGAAAAAAATCCCACTCTTTTAAAAGCGGGTATGTTTTTAAAATTTAAAGCCATTTCAAAAGATGAATTTTTCGATATCCAAGAGCAAGTTGCTAAAAAAGTCTATCAAAAGGAAATTTATGAGTATAAAAATCATTGAAGCGTCTATAAATTCAAGTTTGCAAGACTTTGGTAGAAAAAAATTTGCTAAATTTGGCATAGCAAGAAGTGGAGCTATGGATGAAGATGCTTTAAGAATGGCAAATATCTTGCTTGGAAACAAACAAGATGAAGCAGGAATTGAGCTTTGTTTAAAGGGTGGAAAATACGAATTTTTAGATGAGAATTATTTTGTTTTAAGTGGAGCTGAATTTGAGGCAAAGCTTGATAATCAAAAAATCAAAACTTGCAAAGTATATCAAGCAAATAAAGGCGATATTTTAGAACTTGATTTAGCAAAAATAGGTTTTCGTGGGTATTTATGCGTAGCGGGTGGCTTTGAAGTAAAAAGTTTTTTAAACTCTAAATCCAGTGATGCTAAAATGGGAGCTGGAGTTTTTGAAGGAAGAGCTTTGCAAAAAGATGATATTTTAAATACTCATAATACTTTTATACCTTTTAATTTAGAAGCTAGAGAATGTGAAAACCCTCTTTTTAAAAGCCCTAAAGAGCCTATTATACGCGTTATTTTAGGAACAAATGAAGATGCTTTTACCCAAAAAGGCATAGAAACCTTTTTAAATACTACTTATAAAGTAGGTTTAAAAAGCGATAGAATGGCAATTTATGCAGAATCTAGTGAAAGTATAGAGCATAAAAACTCAGCAGATATCATCTCAGATCCTGCGGTTTTTGGAAGTATACAAGTGCCAAAAAGTGGTATTCCTATCATTTTAATGGCAGGAAGACAAAGCACAGGAGGCTATACAAAAATAGCCACGGTTATAGAAAATGATCTAAGCTTACTCGCACAAGCTAAGTTAGGTTCTAGCTTTAAATTTCAAAGCATTAGCATGCAAGAAGCCTTAGAACTTTATAAACAAAGAGAAATGAAATTTAAAGCTATGGATCAAAAAATCAATCTTGATTTTGAAAATTTAATCTAAGCTTTTTTACCATAAATATTGATAAAATATATAGCACCTATAGCCAAGGCACAACCTAACAAGGTAAGTGCATTTGGCACCTCGTCTAGTATAAAATAACTGCAAATTAAAGCACTAGCAGGAGTGATTAAAACAAAAGAATTTGCTTTTACGCTTCCTAAAATGTGAATTCCATAATAATATATACTCGTACCTACCACCGTAGATAAAAAAGCCACCACAAAAAGATTGATCCAAAATTTAAAATCAAATTGAAAGATCTCATAACTTTTAAGATCAAACAACACCCATGAAAACATCAATAACGACATAAGGTTGATATAAAAGTTAATCGCCAAAGGGTGAGCTCCTTTGGCTTTATGATTAAACACTGCTATCAAAGCCCAAATAAAAGAACAAGTTAAAAATAAAATATTAAATTTACCAAATAAATCTTCTAAACTCCCTAAATTTAGCAAACAAAATCCAGATAATAAACCTAAAAATAAGCCTAGAATTTCACTCTTTGTGATCTTGTGAGTTGATTTTTTGTTTTTTTGAAAAAATATCGCTATCATAAATATCAAATAAGAAAAAATAGGAATCATAGTGGTTACTAAAACTCCTCCTTTGCCTGCCAAGCCGTGCTTTATAGCGATAAAAAATACAAAGGCATAAAGCCCATTTAAAACTCCTGCTATCAATACCCATTTTAAGGCAGTTTTTTCGATTTTAAGAGGAATTTTTAAGAAGTTTAAAACAAAAAATGAACCCAATACAACAAAGAAAAAACGCCAAAAGGTAATAATAGAAGTATCCGTATAATTTACTAAAATCTTAGATGTTGGCCAAGATGAGCCCCATAAAAACATAGCAATAACAAGCAAGATATACAAATACTTTGTTCGAGTCAATGTTACACCTTGAAATTTTTAAGTCAAATTTTTTAAAAAATTTTTTTCAAGTGTAGTTCATACTCGTTTAGATATTTTTCCACTTGAGGATTTTTTACCACATCATTACACATAAAAGTTGGTAAAGCTTTCATACCTATAAATTCATGAGCCTTATGCAAATGCCAATACACCATATCTACACCCTTTCCTTCAAAAAATTCATTTTTATCATTAAAGGCTTCAAGAGGTGCATTCCAAGTGAGAGAAAACATGTATTTTTTACCATGATCTAAACCACCTTTTCCGTAGTTTTTACTAGGATTTTCATGAGTTCTTCCATCATTTTTAAAAAGCACTCCAGCACCCAAACCAAACACTTCATCGATATATTTTTTAACTATCCAAGGCTCGCCCATCCACCAAGCTGGCATTTGATAGATCACAGCATCAGCTTTTATAAATTTTTGTATCTCTTCTTTAGGATCATATCCTTGATCTATGTGAGTTTGATCTACTTCGTATCCTAATGTTTTTAAAATTTCTAAAGCATGATTATGCAATGTCAAATTAAGCTGTCCTTTTGAACTTCCAAATTCTTTAGCACCATTAAGCAAGAGTATATTTTTCATTTTTATCCTTTTTTAAATTTTATGATACAATTATAACTTAGCATAATATCATTTTCAATACAGAAAATAAAGTAATATACTATACTAAAGGAATGTTAAATGACTAAAGAGAATTCTCAGTGCAATTTCGAAGAATGTGGATTTAACTATACTCTAGCATTAATTAATGGAAAATATAAAATGAGTATTTTATACTGCTTATTTCGCTATGAAATCGTACGTTATAATGAACTCAAACGCTTTTTAAGCTCCATATCTTTTAAAACTTTAACCAATACCTTAAGAGAACTAGAAAACGATGGTTTAATTATCAGAAAAGAATACGCTCAAATTCCACCCAAGGTAGAATATAGCTTATCCAAACGTGGACAAAGTTTAATTCCCATTTTACAAGCTATGAGCAAATGGGGCAAGAAAGACAAAAAAGGGAAAAAATGCTTGAATTAATTGGCGAACTTTCTTTGCAAAATTATATGGGAGAATGGCTTGAAATGGCTAGAAAACCGGCCTTTTTTCAAAAATCTTGCCTAAATTCAAAGGCAAAATACGAGCTTAAATACAAAAATGGCATTCCTTATGTAGAAATTGAGAATTTTTGCAGTAAAAAAATGAAATTTCAAGTATAAAGGGTAAGGCAAAAATCGTTTCAAATAGGCAATTAGCAGTGAGATTTAACATCTTTATGAACCTTTTTAATAAAGTAAATTATGAAATCATTTTTGTTGATAGCGAGTATAAAGTTGCCATTGTGGGTAGTCCTGATAAAAAATATCTTTGGATTTTAGCAAGAAATATAATAGATGAAAAAAATATAAAAGAGCTTTTAAACATCGCTAAGCAAAAAGGGGATTTGACATTAGCGATGTGGTTTTTGATAAGTATTAAATTATTCTTTTGTCATATCAATGACATAGCGAAATTTAGCCTTTCCTGAGGTTAGATTTTCATAAGCTTTATCGATTTCTTGTGGGGTGATAAGCTCGGTTTCTGGATAAATTTCATGTTTTAAAGAAAAATCAAGCATTTCTTGAGTTTCTGCGATCCCGCCGATTAGCGAACCATAGACTTTTTTACCCGCTTTATGTACAAAGGTTATCACGCTGATACTTGGAGCAACTTCGTGAGGTGGCAAACCCACTATCGCCATTTCACCGCCAAATTTAAGCAAATCCATATAAGTACTAGGATCATAAGGAGTTGGGATGGTAGAGATGATAAGATCAAAGCGTTCTTTTACAGCATTTTTATCTGTGCTTGTATAAAAAGAACTCACGCCCATAGCCAAAGCATCGGCTTTTTTGTTTTCATTTCTAGCAAAAACGCTAACCTTTGCACCCATTTTAACAGCATATTTAACCGCCATCATACCAAGTCCGCCAAATCCCGCTACTGCTACGCTTGAGCCTTCTTTGATATTTGAAAATTTAAGCGGAGAATAAGTGGTAATTCCTGCACAAAGCAAAGGCGCGACTTTTTCCATCGGTGCATCTTTTGGCACACAAACGGCAAATTTTTCACTTACAACTATGTTGTTTGAGTAGCCCCCATAAGTGTTTTCATTGCCATGAAATACATCACAACTATTGTAAGTAAAGATGGTTTTGCCATTTTCGCAAAACTGCTCTTGTGAGCGTTTGCAAGCATCGCACTCACCGCATGAATTTACCATACAACCAACCCCTGTGTAATCTCCTACTTTAAATTTGCTTACATTTTTACCCACAGCGATAACTTCTCCTGCTATCTCATGCCCAGGCACGCAAGGATAAGTAGCTTCTCCCCACTCGCTTCTTGCGGTGTGAATATCGCTATGACAAATACCTGCATATAGGATTTTAATCAAAATATCATTATCACCAATAGCGTGGCGGCTAAATTCAAAGGCTGTGAATTTCGCATCCTTGCTAAGCATTGCATAGCCTTTACTTGCGATGCGATTGTTTTCTAAAATTTTGTATTGCATTTTTGCTCCTTTTTTGATTTTTTATAATTATAAAACATTAGAGTAGCTATAAGTCAAGAGTGAAAATAATTTTTTAAAAATTAGTATAAATGCTATAATTATAAAATTTAATTTCACTTTGGGGTAAAAATGCAAAATTTGTATTCAGAAGATGATACTAGAGTAAAATTTATAGATGCAAAGCTTTATGATAGTTCTTGGAATGAAGAAAATATAAAAAGAAATTATTATTTTACAGATGGTAGAAAGCTTTTAGGTGGTAAAAGAGCACAAAGAAAATTTGCAGATTATTTGCTTAGATATGAAGGAAACAACCTTGCTATAATAGAAGCTAAAAAATTTAGTAAAGATCCTTTAGATGGTTTATCTCAAGGCATAGAATATGTAAAAATTTTAAATGTGCCTTTTGTATATAGTAGCAATGGAGAAAAAATTTATGAATACGATATGAGAAGTCATAGTGGTGAATACATAGATAAATTTCCAAGTCCTAAAGAACTTTTTGATAGAATTTTTGGTAATTTAAAAGAATGGCAATATAGACTTTTAACACAAAAGCCAATGTATATACCGCAAAAAGAATTAAGATATTATCAAAAAATAGCAATAGATAAAGTCATAGAAGCCATTATAAATAACAAAAATAGAATTTTACTCACTCTTGCTACAGGTACAGGAAAAACAACCATAGCTTTTAATTTATGCTATCGTTTGTTAGAGGCAAGATGGAATAAAGAAAACAAAGATCAAAAGCCTAAAATACTATTTTTATGTGATAGAGTAAGCTTAAGAGATCAAGCCTTAGGAGAATTTAATCCTATAGAAAGTGATTGTAAGGCAATTAGTGCTGAAGAAATAAAGAAAAATGATGGAAAAATCATAACAAATGCAAATATTTTCTTTGGAATTTATCAAAGCTTAGCTGCAAATTCAAAAGAACAAGAAAACACCCAAGAAGAACAAGAGAGCAAATTTTATCTTCAATACCCAAAAGATTTTTTTGATCTTATCATCATAGATGAGTGCCACAGAGGTGGAGCAAACGAAGAAGGAAGCTGGAGAGCTGTACTTGAGTATTTTTCTTATGCGACTCAGCTTGGTTTAACCGCTACTCCAAAAAAAGAAGAAAATATAGACACTTATGAGTATTTTGGTGAGAGTGTTTATGATTATAGTCTTAAAAGTGGTATTGAAGATGGATTTTTAACCCCTTATAAAGTCAAACTCATAAAAACAACTTTGAGTGATGGTTATACCTATAATCCTGATGATTTGATACAAGGTGAGCTTGAAAAAGGCTTTTATAAACAAAGTGAATTTGAAAAAAATATTTTTTTACCAAACTATAATGACTTTATCGCTAAGAAAATTTTAGAGTTTATAAATCCTATGGATAAAACCATAATTTTTTGTGCAAATCAAGCTCATGCAAATGAAGTAAAAAGAGCTATAGATAAATATAAAAGCGTTAAAAGAGATGATTATTGTGTAAGAGTTACGAGTGATGAAGGTAAAATAGGGCTTGATTATCTAAAATTGTTTCAAGATAATGATAAAAGCTATCCTGTCATACTTACTAGCTCTAAAATGCTCACAACTGGAGTGGATGCAAAAAATGTGCGAAATATAGTATTGCTAGCAAATATAGGTTCTATGGTTGAATTTAAGCAAATTATCGGGCGTGGCACTAGGGTTTATGAAGGTAAAGACTTTTTTACTATACTTGATTTTGTCGGTGCGACTAAACTTTTTTATGATCCAAAATGGGATGGTGAAAAAATAGAAGAATTAAAAGAGCAAGATGAAAAAGAAAAAATCACTAAAGAGCATATAAAACAAACAAAAGAAGAAAGTAGAGAAAAAAAGAGCGTAACCATACACTTAAAAGGCACAAAACTTAAGGTTTTAGATATCACAACTACTTATATAGGAGCACAAGGTAAGCCACTTAGCACTAAGGAGTTTTTGGAATTTTTGATAGGAAAGCTTGGTGAGTATTATGATGATGAAGCAAAATTGCGTGAAATTTGGAGTGATCAAAAAAATAGAGAAAGATTTTTAAAAGCCCTTGCAAATGATGGAGTAGATGAAGATGCTTTAAAAGATCTAAGAGAAATTTTTCAAAAAGATTGTGATATATATGATGTTTTAGCGCATTTAAGCTTTAATGCCGAGATAAAAACAAGGCAAGAGCGTGTTTTACAAGTAGAAAATGGTGAGTTTTTAAAACGCTTTCAAAAAGAAAAGGCTATAAAATTTATAGAATTTTTACTAAATAGATATCAAGAATACGGTATAAAAGATTTTGATGATGGCTTAAAACCGCTTATAGAGCTTAGTTCTTTAGGCAATGTAAGAGAATTGGCCGATGAATTTGGTGGCTTAGAAATTCTAAAACAAAGCTTTGATGATTTACAAAGGGAGATTTATTTAAATTAAAGGATAAATAATGGTAAGTTTATTATAATATATAAATTTTATAGAGGACTTACAATGAAAGCAATAGATGTAGCGAAATATCTTATCACTATAAATGAGCAAAAAAACAAAGATGAAAGTAATAGTTTGTCAAAACTAAAATTACAAAAATTATTATATTATTCGCAAGGATATTATTCAGCTATTTATGATAAACCATTATTTGATGAAGAAATAAGAGCTTGGGAGCATGGTCCTGTAGTAAAAGAAGTTTATGATCATTTTAAAAATCTTGAAGGTAATACAATACATTTTAATGAAGAAAATACTCTTAACGAGCAAGAGTTAAAAAATATGTCTTTGGAAGAAAAAGAAATTATTGATGAAGTTTATGAGTTAATGGGGCAATATTCTGCTTGGAAATTAAGAGATAAAACTCATAATGAATTACCTTGGCTTGAAACATATGATGAAAAATATAAAACTGATGAACAAAAGAACATTATTTCTAAAGAAAAAATAAGAAAATATTTCAAAAATTATATAGAAGATGAAGAAGAAAATTAAAAATACTAATTCAAGTCTTGCTAATTTAAAAAAAATTTCGGAAACAGATAGTGATCTTGTATTGATTTCTCTTCAAAAAGTTATTAAATGTGATACATACGGGTTATGTCTAACTGACAAACATGATAAATACAATGAAATAAATCAAAAATATTATAATACTGAATTGCTAAAACTTTTTGATTTTTTATGTAAAAAAACTTGGCAAGAAATAAATAATTTAAGACATAATATAAATTATGGATTTGAAATCGTTAAAATAGATAAGTTACGTAATTTAAGACAGAATGTTTATACAACCTTTAATGATCTAAATCAAAAAACAATGTATATTTTTCGTTTTAAAGATTATAGAGCATGTGGATATAGAAAAAATAGTACTTTTTATCTTGTATGTATTGATTATGATTATACTTTGTATGAACATGGAAAATAAAATGACAAATTTACCGCAGGGTTGGAAAATGGAAACACTTGGTGAAATATTATCAAGTGATAAATACTCTATAAAAAGAGGGCCATTTGGAAGTGCTTTAAAAAAAAGCTTTTTTGTAGAAAAGGGTATTAGAATTTTTGAACAATATAATCCTATAAACAATGATCCACATTGGAAAAGATATTTTATTTCGCATGAAAAATTTCAAGAATTAGAAGCGTTTAAGGCAACAGAAGGCGACCTACTAATTAGCTGTTCTGGAACTTTGGGAAAAATAGTAGAATTACCCAAAGATACAGAAATGGGGATTATAAATCAAGCACTTTTAAAAATAAGGCTTAATAATATAAAAATCTTAAATAGTTATTTTATTTATTATTTTAATTCTCCAATAATGCAAGAGAAAATTTTAGAATCCACCTTAGGTTCAGCAATCAAAAATATAGCTAGTGTAAAAATTCTTAAACAAATCGAAATTCCGTTACCGCCGCTCAAAGAGCAAGAAAGGATAGTGGGGATTTTGGATTTTGCTTTTAGTAAGATTGATGAAAATATCAAAAAAGCAAAAGAAAATTTAGCAAATATTGATGAGCTTATGCAAAGTGCTTTACAAAAAGCCTTTAATCCACTTAACGATAATACTAAAGAAAATTATCAACTCCCACAATCTTGGAAATGGAAAGGTTTAGGAGAAATATGTTTTATTACAGATGGGACACATAAAACACCCAACTATATAGAAACAGGAATTCCTTTTTTATCCGTTAAAAATATTTCTAAAGGTTTTTTTGATTTAAGCGATGTCAAATACATTTCACTAGAAGAGCATAACAAGCTCATAAAAAGAGCTAAACCTGAATTTGGAGATATTTTAATTTGTCGTATTGGAACTTTAGGAAAAGCTATAAAAATTTCTTTAGAATTTGAATTTAGTATTTTCGTTAGCTTAGGACTTTTAAAACCAAAAGTTAAAATTATAAGTGATTATTTAGTTTATTTTTTAAATTCTTATTTTATTGAAGGGTGGATTAATAATAACAAAGTTGGTGGTGGAACACATACTGCAAAATTAAATTTAAATATTTTAGAAAAATGCCCTGTTGCACTACCCCCACTCAAAGAGCAAGAGCAAATCGCTTCGCATTTAGATTCTGTCTTTGAAAAGACAAAGGCTTTAAAAGAGCTTTACACTAAAGAACTAAAAGATTATGAAGAGCTTAAGCAATCCTTGCTTGATAAAGCTTTTAAGGGAGAATTATAATGTTAAAAAATTTGCCAAATTTTAACACATTGGCTTGATATGTTAAAAATTTTTGATTTTTTTAACATATTTTTTTTATAATGTTAAAATTTTTAGAAAAAATTAACATATTGGAAAATTATGAAAGAATTTATACCTCAAAAATTGCCTTTAAATATAGAATTAAATGCAAATATTTATAGTCTTATCATTAAAGCTTCTAGAAAATTAGCAGAGTTAAATGGACTTAGTAAAAGCATACCAAATCCAAGTATTTTAATCAATGCTTTGATTTTGCAAGAAGCAAAAGATTCGAGTGAGATAGAAAATATCATCACAACACATGATGAACTTTTTTTATCTGATGTTGATGAAAACAAACTCACAAGAGCAGCAAAAGAAGTGAAAGATTATGAAAGTGCTTTGAAAAAAGGATATGAGTTATTAAAAAAAGAGCAGTTATTAAGAAATGCACATATTTTAGAAATTCAAAAAAGATTAGAAAGAAATAATGCAGGTTTTAGAAAACAAAGTGGAACTATGCTTAAAAATCCTATTACAGGAGAAATAAAACACATACCACCCCAAAATCCTAATGATATACAAGAACTTATGGGAAATTTAGAACTATACATTAACGATGATAGTTTAGATGAATTTGATTTTTTAGTAAAGATGGCAATTATACATTATCAATTTGAAAGCATTCATCCTTTTTATGATGGCAATGGCAGAACGGGTAGGATTATAAATATACTTTATTTAGTATATAAAGGACTTTTGGATTTTCCTATTTTATATCTTAGTGCTTATATAGTAAAAAATAAAGATGAGTATTATAAGCTTTTGCAAAAAGTGCGTGATGAAGGGGATATTTTAAAGTGGATAGAATACATACTTAAAGGCATAGAGCAAACCGCTGCAAAAACTATTGAAACTATCATTAAGATAGAAAAAATGATGTCTAATGTAGGTGAAATTTTACAAAATAAAACGAATTTTTATAGTAAAGATTTTGTGGAGCTTTTGTTTTCTCATCCTTATACAAAGATAGATTTTTTAATAAAAAAATTAGACATTTCAAGACAAAGTGCTTCAAAATATCTTAAAATTTGTGAAAATTTAGGAATATTAGAGTGTATTAAAATGGGTAGAAGTAATTATTATATAAATATAGAACTTTTAAGACTTTTTAGAAAAGGAATTTTTTAAATGCAAAATAAAATCGATAAAATCACAGATATTCTAAGAAGAGATGATGGCATAAGTGGTGCTATGCACTATACAGAGCAGATTGGCTGGATACTTTTTTTAAAATTTTTAGATGATTATGAGACAAATTTAAAAGATTTAGCGTTTTTAGATGGCAAAGATTATAAAAGCATTTTAGAAGAAAAATTTAGCTGGAGTGTTTGGGCAGCGCCTAAAAAAGATGGCAAACTTGATGTAAAAAATGCTTTAAGTGGATCGGATTTGCTTGAATTTGTAAATAAAGAGCTTTTTCCTTATCTTAAAAATTTTAAAAATAATGATGATTTTAAAAGTATAGAGTATAAAATCGGTGGAATTTTTGAATTTATAGACAATCGCATAGCAAATGGACATACTTTAAGAGAAGCGATAAATATCATTGATGAGATTAGTTTTAATAAAGAAGATGAAGTATTTGCCTTAGGTGAAGTTTATGAAAAGCTTTTAAAAGATATGGGTAGCGATGGTGGAAATAGTGGAGAATTTTACACCCCTCGTCCTTTGATAAAGGCTATGGTGGAAGTAATAGATCCTAAACCAAAAGAAAGAATTTATGATCCTTCTTGTGGTAGTTGTGGATTTTTAGTTGAGAGTTTTTTACATATTTTATATAAAGACAGAACCAAAGGCAAAAAAGCAAATTTAAGCGTAGAAGAGCTTGAATTTTTAAAAAATGATGCTCTTTTTGGTAAAGAAAAAACTCCGCTTAGCTATGCAATGGGCGTTATGAATATGATATTACATGAAATTTCAAGTCCAAATATCATAAAAACAAACACTTTAAGTAAAAAAATCACAGATATAACAGAACAAGAAAAATACGAAGTAATACTTGCAAATCCACCTTTTGGAGGTAAAGAAAAAGAACAAATTCAAGAAAATTTTCCTATAAAATCAAACGCTACTGAACTTTTGTTTTTGCAACACATTTTAAGATCTTTAAAAAACAATGGAAGATGTGCGATCATCGTGCCTGAAGGTGTGCTTTTTCAAAATTCAAATGCCTTTGTGAGTGTAAAAAAAGATTTACTAGATGATTTTAATTTAGAATGCGTTTTGAGTTTGCCAAGTGGGGTATTTTTGCCTTATAGTGCTGTTAAGACTAATGTGCTTTTTTTCTCTAAAGGTAAAAAATGTATTTGTGAAGGCGATGGAGTTTATTACTACGAGCTTATACCACCTTATAAACTTACTAAAAATAAGCCTTTAGAATACACACATTTTAAAGAATTTCTAAAGTGCTACAAAGAAAGAAAAATCACTGCTAATTCTTGGCTTGTTAGCAAAAAAGAGCTTGAAGAAAGAAATTATGATTTAAGTGCTAAAAATCCAAATGTAAAAGAAGAAAAAATCCTAAAAACTAGTGAAGAGATTTTAAATTCTTTAGAAGAAAATCTAAAAATACAACAAGAATATCTAAATGAGCTTAAAAGCATACTAAAATGATTGCAAGTTTTTTGATAAAAACTAATTTACAAATAACTTCTAAGCTCAATTTACAATAAATATTTATTGCTTGCATTCTACTTTTTAATATCATCAAGCAAATTTAGGGCATTTAAAGCCTTTGGATAGCCAATATATGGAATAAGAGCTGCAATGATATTTAGCAAATCTTTTCTACTTTGCCCCATGTTAAGATTGCCTTGTATGTGAGCTTTTACTTGATTGTCTAGCCCACCAAGTGAGATAAGATATACAAGGGTTAAAAGCTCCCTAGTTTTTAGATCAAGCCCCATGCGTGTATAGTAGTCTCCAAAACAATTCGCACTCAAAAAATCATTTATAAAAGCTTTATCTTCTGGGGTAGATTCTATCATTTTAGTGATATTAGCTTCACCAAAAATAGTATTTTGTATTTCCCTACCTTTTATTTTGCGATTTTCTTGCGTAGTAGTGTCTTTCATCACTTGCAAAAAGTTGATCCTTTTTTACTTCTCCTAAGAGTTTTTCAAAATTTTCTCTTGCTTTTTGTCTTAATTGCATGGTTTTATCCTTTGTGGTTTTTAAAATTTGTGAAAAAAGAGCATTTAAAATACTCCAAAAAAACATAAAAGTTTTTATAAAATTTTTATGTTTTATTTACAAATTTCTTTACTCTCTTGCTTCTTTTAAGGCATTTTCATATTCTTCATCGCTAACAAGCTCAAGCCATTCTACATTTTTACCCTCTTTCTCGCCTGTAAGTGCTATGTGTGCTCCACTACTTGTATTAGTTGCACCATGAAAATGCTTTACTCCTATAGGACAGCTTATGACATCGCCTTTTTTAGCTATAAAGGCTTTTTGGCCTGGAACTTTTGTGATGATTTCACCCTCTGTTACGATTAAGGTTTGTCCTTGAGGATGAGTATGGCATGCACTTCTAGCACTGACTTCAAATTCAACTAAAGCCCCACTAAAATTTCTCCACTCATTTGATTTAAACATCATAGAAACTTTTACATTTTTGCTAAAAAATTTACTATCACCTTTAAAACTTCCATGAATTCCTGCTTTTTCTAATTCTTGCATTTTACCTCATTTTTTAGTATTATAAAACATGAGAGCTACTCTAAGTCAAGTAAAAATTTAAAATCTTAATTTCATTTTTTCTATCCTACTTCTTACAAAAATCATGATAATTCATAAAATCAACAAAACAATAGTATTTACGATAATATAACGCGTATCGCTCAAAGAAATCACAAGTCCACAAATAGCAGTTCCGGTGCTTAATCCTATATTGGCCACGCTTATAAAAAGTCCATTGCTAAAATTAGCAGCCTTTGGAAAGGGATAACTTATCATAAAATGCGTGCCGTTATTCATCACACCTGCTAAAATTCCTAATATAAAGGCAAATATTATAAGTATAATTTCACTATAAAAACTAAAAAGTAAAATATAAAATCCTATCATAATTAAAGGTGTTAAAATCAAAGTAAAATTTGCGTTTTTAACAAGGGTCTTTCCGGCTATATAATTGCCTATAATATTTGAAAAACCATAAATAGCCAATACAATACTAATTAAAGTAAAATTCATCTTTCCTACACTATGTAAGAAATCAGAAAAATAAGAGTAAAAACCCCAAATTCCAGCATTTATACAAATAACACAAAGTATGCTAATCCATAAAAGTGGGTATCTTAAAATAAGCAATTGTTTGCTTATTTTTACAGAATTTACTTTTTTAAAATCAGGAACAAAAAATAAAGTTGCTATAAAAGATAAGGTATTTAAAAATACAAAAAATAACATTGCCATTTTAAAACTAAAATTTCCACCAAAATAACTAGTCATAGGTACACCCAAAACCATTCCAGCACTAACTGCTGCAAAAATCTTAGCTGTAGCTTTTGGAATTTCTTTCTTATCTTCGACCAAATTTGCAACCATACTTAGAGCAAGAGCTATATAAATAGGATGAAAAAAAGCAGGAATAGCTCTTAAAATAAGCAATTGCCAAAATTCACTCACAAAAGCAGAAGTTAACGAGCTTAAGATAAACACAGCTAAACAAATAAGCATAAGTTTTTTAGGATTGAAATTTGCACAAAGCAGCGGGACAATAGGGGCGCAAAAAGTTATCACGAGTGCAAAAATACTCGCACACCAACCCGCATCTGAAATACTTACACTGAAATTTTGAGAAACAATAGGAATTATACCCATCATCCCTAGTTCTGTGCTCAAAATCCCAAATACCCCTAAACAAAATACTAGAATAATTTGAGTACTTGAAGCTTTATTTAAATTTTTCATTTTATCCTTTCAATTAATATTTTTAAAAGTATAAAAGATGAGAGTAGGTCTAAGTCAATAACCTAAAATAAAAATATTTATCTATATTAAATAAAATCTTTAGAAAAATTTGAAACTTCAAAATAAGCATTTAAAAGAAATAAAAGATGCCTTAAAAGCATAAAGCATCTTTTATTTATAGGCTTATTACTCCAATGCGTGTGTTTTCATAGCAAGAATTAAGCACTATGTCTATCATAGCACTAGCATAATCACTATAGCTGATTTTACTTTCATTGTTGGCATTAATTTCAAATTTTTCACCTATGATTTTATAATGATTGGTTTTTGGAAGTTCTGGTGAAAAATAGCAGATGTGCTCACATATACCCATTTAAAGCCTTTTTCATTACGTAAAAATTTCCAATACTTCTGCACTTGCTTTAGCTATATCCAAATACTCTTTAAGAAAATCAGGTATATCCATAAGTCTTGTAGTATGATTTTCATCCATATACAAACTTCCAATACCCCATATAACAAATAATTTAGCCTTGCTTCCTTGCAAAATTTTACTCAAGCATTCTATGTGCTTTTTATGTAAGCTTAATTTTTCCCATTCTCCAAAAGCGTCGATAATAATATCAAAATCTATCAGATCTTTAAAATCAAGCTCAAAAAGATCTTTTTGCGCTATTTTAGCTTGAGGTAAAAATTCATTCATTTTAGAGTTATTGCGTATAAAACATACTGGTTCTAAATTTCTGATCAAACGCAAAGTTTACGCAGAAATTCCTCCAATAGTTGAATACTTACTTATATCTTTAGGCAATAGTTTAGAATCCATCTTAAAAAGTCTTGAGAATTAGGGAAATAGCTATAAAATATCGTTTAAGAAACAAATTAATATAACATATATAAATTAATATATCAATATATATTGATATATTAATTTATATATGTTATATTTTTGGAAATATTTTTAAAAGGATAAAAAATGCAGTCTTTTTTAAATACTTTCAAAGAGTTTTTATATCTATTTACTGAGCTTTCTGTACTTTTTATAGCTATTTCTTTTTTAGTTTCTATTATCAATCAAAAATACGAAGGAATTTTTAAAAAACAACTTGCTGGTGATAAAATTTCAAGTTATTTTAAAGCTATATTTTTAGGTGCTTTAACGCCATTTTGTTCCTGTTCTACCATACCGCTTTTAAGAGCTTTTTTGGAAGCGAAAGTAAAACTTAGCGTAGCTTTAGCTTATCTTTTTACTTCACCTCTTATTAATCCTATCATTTTTTCCATGCTTTTTATAACTTTTGGTTTAAAGTTAAGTTTGACTTATGTGGTTTTTTTGGTATTTTTGATATTTATTGTTTCTTTTGTTTTTTCCAAATTTAAGGAAGAGAGTTTTTTAAAACATATCCCTAAAAATACAAAATCAAATATTTTTACCCAAACCACTCACAATCCTAGCAATTTTATTTTTAAACAAAAATCATGCTGTGCAAATACTCAAGATAAGCCTAAAAATATAACGATAAACTATAAAGAATTATTCAAAGAAAGTTTGAAAAATTATAAAAAATTATTACCCTATATCGTTGTGGCAGTTTTTATCGGTGCTTTTATTCATGGTTTCATTCCTCAAGAAATTTTACAAAAATACCTAAATGGGAATGAAATTTTAAGCATTGTATTAGCGGCTTTTTTAGGAATTTTCCTTTATTTAAGAGTAGAAACTATTATTCCTATAGGCTTAGCACTTTTGCAAATGGGAATTTCCCAAGGAGTGATTATGAGTTTTTTAATCGCTGGTGCTGGATGTTCTTTACCTGAGCTTATTTTACTCAAACAAATGTTTAAAATAAAATTTTTATTTTTATTTGTTATGATTATTTTAGGCGTGGCTATATCTTTTGGAATTTTTATTAATTTAATTTAAGGAAATAAAATGCAAAAATTTTTAACCATTATTTCAGCAATCAATGATGAAAGTAGGGTTTTGATTTTGCATCATCTTTTAAGATACAAAGAACTTTGTGTTTGTGATCTACAAGAGCTCTTAAACATGGGTCAATCAAGACTTTCAAGACATTTAAAAATTTTAAAAGATGCAGGATTTTTATATGTCAAGCGTAAGGGAACTTGGGCGTATTATGGTATCAACAATGAGCTTTTAAAACTGCATTCTGACCTTTTTGAAAATATTAAAAATCTAGATATTGACAACATAGTTTTAGAACAAAACACTTGCGAGAACGATAAATGAAACTTGCATTTATTTGTATTCACAATAGCTGCCGTTCTCAAATGGCAGAAGCACTAGCTAGGCATAAAGCTGAAAAAATGGGCATAGATATCGAAGTATTTTCCGCAGGAAGCGACACTTCTAAGGGTGTAAATTCACAGGCTATAAGACTTATGCGTGAAATTTATCAAATCGATATGAAAAAGCATTATTCTAAACTCATTGATTCTTTGCCTCAAAATTTAGACATAGTCGTAAGTATGGGTTGTGGCGTGGCTTGTCCTAGCTTAAAATCAAGGTATTATTTTGATTTTGGATTAAAAGATCCTAGCGGAAGTTATGATGATGAATTTAGGAAAATAATTCAAATTTTAGATTATAAAATAACAGCTCTTTTACAAGCCATAAAGACAAATTCTCTTAAGGACTTTACATGTTAGGTTTTATCGATAGATTTCTCACGCTTTGGATATTTTTAGCTATTTTTTTGGGTTTAATTTTAGGTATCATTTTCCCCAATATCGCTTTATTTTGGAATTTATTTGAGTACAAGTCTGTAAATGTAGTATTGACTTTATGTCTTATTTTGATGATGTATCCGCCTTTGGCTAAGGTTGATTATGCAAAGCTTTCAAAGGTATTTGATTCTAAAAAAGTTATCTTGCTTTCTATGATTTTAAATTGGTTTATAGGCCCTTTGCTTATGTTTATCTTAGCTTTTATTTTCTTAAAAGACGAGCCTTTATATATGCAAGGAGTTATCATCATCGGCTTGGCAAGATGTATCGCAATGGTGGTGGTATGGAGCGATTTAGCAAAAGGTGATAGAGAATACACCAGTGCTTTAGTAGCGATGAATAGCATTTTTCAAATTTTATTTTTTTCCACTTTGGCTTATATTTATCTGGATTTTTTACCAAAATTACTAGGTCAAAGCACTTTAGCTACAAGTTTAGATATAGATTTTTCAGCTCTAAGTAAAAATGTTTTGATTTATTTAGGAATTCCTTTTTTAATGGGCTTTATAACAAGAACCCTACTTTTAAAATACAAAAGCAAACGATGGTACGAAAATACCTTTTTACCTAAAATCAGCCCTATAACTCTTATCACCCTGCTAGCAACTATTATCATTATGTGTTCTTACAAAGCAAATGAAGTATTTCACCTGCCTTTAGAAGCTTTAAAAATAGCCTTTGTTTTGACTTTGTATTTTATCTTCATGTTTTTTCTAACTTGGTTTATTTCTAAGAAAAATCATCTTTCTTATCCTAAAACTTGTTCTTTATGCTTTAGTGCTAGTGGAAATAACTTTGAATTAGCTATAATCATTTGTATTGCTACTTTTGGGCTTCACTCAGAACAAGCTTTTGCAAGCATTATAGGCCCCTTAGTAGAAGTTCCTGTACTTATCTTACTTGTAAAATGGGCATTAGGCAAAAGTTTAAATTCTAAAAAAATGAATCAAGCCTCATGATTCTTTACAAAACTTATCGCAAGGTTGATAGTCCTTGCTTTCTAGATTAAACCCATCGACTTCATTTGCAAGCATTTCTTCATAAATTTTTATCTTTTTGCTTAAAACTTTTTCACTTTCTTTTAATGTTTTAATCTGGTTTTGTAATTTTTTCTTTGTTTGCTTTAACATCTCTTGTCTCTCTTTGGCAGTTTTTATACCCAAAGAGCAAAGTTTTATATAATGTTTGATTTGTTCTATTGGCATACCTGAAATTCGAAACCATTCTATCCATTTTGCCCATTCTATATCGCTTTTTGAAAAATATTTCACACTATTTTCATCTTTTTGAACAAAAGGAAACAAACCTTTTTAGCCCAAAATCTTAAAGTATGAGCACTAATTTTTGTTTCTTTTTCTACCTCTTTTCATAGTATAAGCCATATTTTCTCCTTTTTAAAATAAAAATAAAAATTTATTTTTATTTTTTTGTGATAAAATAATAGCCAAATTATTAGTTTTATACTAAAAATAACAAAAATTAAAAGGAAAATAATGAATAGTATTAAAATCAAACTTTCTCTCATTGCAAATTTAATTGCAATTTTTGCCTTAATTGTTCTAGGTATTGTAAGTTTTTATTTTACAAAAACCTCACTATATGAAAGCACTCTTAAAAATCAAACTGATCTACTTAAAGTCACACAATCTACCGTTGAAGATTTCCGTTCCACAAATCAATCTTTTACTAGAGCTTTAGAAAAAGATATCGCGAACTTACCTTATCAATCTTTAATCACTGAAGAAAATATTATTAACAATGTTGGTCCAATATTGAAATATTATCGTCATAGTATAAATGCACTAAATGTTTATTTAGGTTTAAACAATGGAAAAGTTTTACTTAGTCAAAAATCTAATGATGCAAAAATGCCTGAATTACGTGATGATTTAGATATAAAGACAAAAGATTGGTATCAAGAAGCTTTAAAAACAAATGATATTTTTGTTACACCAGCATATTTAGATACAATTTTAAAACAATATGTAATAACGTATTCTAAAGCTATTTATAAAGATGGCAAAATCATAGGAGTACTGGGTGTCGATATACCATCAGAAGATTTGCAAAATTTAGTTGCAAACACTCCTGGAAATACTTTTTTATTTGATCAAAAAAATAAAATATTTGCAGCAACCAATAAAGAATTATTAAATCCATCCATTGATCATTCTCCTGTTCTAAATGCATATAAAGCTCATGGTGACAACAACTTCTTCTCTTATAAGCTAAATAATGAAGAAAGACTTGGAGCTTGTACTAAAGTCTTTGCTTATACAGCTTGTATTACCGAAAGCGCTGATATTATAAATAAACCTATTTATAAAGCTGCATTTATTCAAGTTATAGCCTTAATTGTTATGATATCTATTAGCATCATCCTCCTTTATTTCATCGTATCAAAATACCTCTCCCCACTTGCAGCTATCCAAACAGGTTTAACTTCATTCTTTGATTTTATCAACTATAAAACAAAAAATGTTTCTACTATAGAAGTAAAAAGCAATGATGAATTTGGACAAATCTCAAATGCTATCAATGAAAACATTCTTGCTACTAAAAGAGGCTTAGAACAAGACAATCAAGCCGTTAAAGAATCAGTTCAAACCGTA